>QHCA01000032.1 GCA_003244095.1 Pseudonocardiales bacterium
CAACGTGCCGTACGTGCCCACCGAGGCCATCGGGATGCTGCCGCCGGAGGCCCGAGACCACGAGCCACGGGTGGCACTCGACGGTGGGGCCGACGGGCTCGACGTCCTGCGGCGGATGGCCGCGGCGGCGCCGTGTTGGCTGGCACCGGGTGGCGTCATGCTGGTCGAGACGAGCGAGGGCCAGGCGCCGACGGCGGTCGCGGCCGTCGCCCGCAGCGGTCTGGTCGCGCATGCGGTCACCTCCGACGACGGGGGCACCACCGTCGTCATCGGCACCGCGGTTGGCTGATCTGTGAGGCAGCCCGGGCTAGCTCGGTACGGTGAACAGTACGGTCGTGCCGCCGCCGGGCCGCGGCTGCACGCGGACCGTCCCCCCGACCATGTCGGCCCGCTCCCGCATGGTCTGCATGCCGTACGAGTCGGCCGCCGAGCGCGGTTCCGGCGGGGTGTGGCCGACCCCGTTGTCGGCGACCTCGAGAACGAGCCGGTTGGCCCGTCGGCGGAGCGAGATCCAGGCCTCGTCGGCGCCGGAGTGCTTGGTGATGTTCTGCAGCGCCTCCTGCGTGATCCGGAAGAGGCTCAGCTCGACGTGCGGCGGGACGCTCAGCTCGGGATCGGCCTCGACGGCGACCCGGACCCCCGGCACCGACCTGGCCAGGCTGTGGAACCCCGCCACCAGGCCGAGGTCGTCGAGCACGGGCGGCCGCAGGCCGTGGATCGCCGCCCGTGCCTCGTCGAGTGCGGCAACGCCGAGCGCCCGGGCCTGTTCGATCCCCGCGGCGGCGGCCTCGTCGTCGCGGCCGAGGCTCTCGGCGGCGGCCGACAGGTGGAAGCCCAGGCTGGCCAGCCGCTGGCTGACTCCGTCGTGCAGGTCGCGGGCGATCCGCTGCCGCTCGTGTTCCTGCACCGCGACCAGCTCCTCGGCGAAGCGGGCCCGCTCGACCGAGCGGATGGCGACGGTGGCGTGCAGGCGGGCGTTCTCCACCGCCCCGGCCATGAGGCCGCCCACCGCGGTGAGCACCGCGAGGTCCGCGGCCAGGAAGTCCCGGCGCTCGCGGGTGTGCACGTTCAGCACGCCGACGAGCATCCCCTGCCGGGTCGCCATCGGGACGGAGGCCATGGAGGTGAACTCCTCGCCGCGCAACTCGGGGATGTACTTGTAGCGCGGGTCGGCGGTCTTGTCCTCCAGGATGACAGCGGGCCGCCCCCGGGCGGCCACCCAGCCGGCGACGCCCTCGCCCACCGCCAGCTCGACCTGACCGACGGCCTTGTCGAAGCCCGGACTCGCCCCGGCCAGCACCAGGCGGTCGCGGTCGGCGTCGAGCAGGTGGACGAAGCAGGCGTCCGCACCGCTCGCCGTGACGATCACGTCGGCCACCCCACGGAGCAGCTCGGCCAGGTCCAGCGTGGAGGTGACGAGGGTGATGATGCTGCGCAGCAACTCCGGGTCGTCGTAGCGGCCCGGCTCGCTCACCGGAACAACCCTTCGCGCAGCGCGGCGGCGACCGCCTGGGAGCGGTCGGAGACTGCCAGCTTGCGGTACATCGAGCGCAGGTGGGTCTTGATCGTGTCCGAGCTGAGGACCAGGTCGGCCGCGATGTCGCGATTGGACCGTCCGGAGACCAGCCCGGCGAGTACCTCGCTCTCCCGGCGGGTCAGGCCCAGGTGCGCCCCGGGCCAGAACTCCCCGCTCTGCAGGCGGGCCGCCGACAGCGCGACCTGACCGGCCAGCGTCGGGTCGATCACGACGGTGCCGGCGTGCACCGCCTCCAGGTGTGCCACGAGCTCCTTGCCGGTGACCCGCTTCAGCAGGTAGCCCACGGCGCCGGCCCGAAGGGCGCGGTAGAGGTACTGCTCGTCGTCGTACACGGTCAGAAAGACGATCCGCTGCTCCGGTGAGCGCTCCAGGATCTTCTCGCAGACCTCGAGCCCGCTGTCCTGACCGAGGCGGACGTCGAGCAGCACGATGTCGGGCGCGTACTCGGCGACGGCCGATAGCGCTCCGTCGGCGTCGGTGGCGACGGCGACGACGGTGGCCGCGCGGGCGTGCGGCTTGAGCATCGAACGCAGACCGTCCAGGACGATCTGGTGATCATCGACCAAGACGAGCCGCAGCGGCTGGTCCACAGCTGCGACCGTACGCGACCAAACCAGTCTGTACCGTTCACCCGCCGTCTCACTCCTCGGGGGGTGTCTGTGTCCCGGCCTGCTGACGTAGCGTCGCCATCATGCCCCATAAGCAGATGTCGATGGAGCGTGCCCGCCCGACCACCACGACGATCCGGCCGTTCATGCTGGCCATCGCCGGGGACAGCGCCGCCGGCAAGACGACGCTCGCCGGCGGCCTGGTCGAGGCGCTCGGGGCAGACCGCAGTACGTCGATCTGCACCGACGACTACCACCGCTACGACCGGGCCGAGCGCAAGGAAAAGCCGTTCACCGCCCTGCACCCCGACTGCAACTACATCTCGATCATGGAACAGCACCTGCAGCTGATCGCCACCGGGCAGCCGATCCTCAAGCCGGTCTACAACCACGAGGCCGGCACGCTGGACCGGCCCCAGCTGGTCGAGCCCATGGAGTTCGTGATCGTCGAGGGCCTGCTGCCACTGCACACCAAGCTGATGCGGTCATGCTTCGACGTCACCGTCTACCTCGACCCGCCGGAAGACATCCGGACCGGCTGGAAGCTGTCCCGTGACACCGGAGCCCGGGGCTACACCAAGGAGCAGGTCCTGGCCGAGCTCGAGCGCCGGGAGCCGGAGTCCGAGGAGTTCATCCGGGCCCAGCGGGCGGCGGCCGACATCGTGGTGCAGTTCGCGCCGATCCCCGGCCGCGACGATCCACCGGACACCCCGCTGTCGGCGACCGTCCTGCTCCGCCCGACCGTGCCGCACCCGCCGATGGTGCGCATCGTCGAGGACACCAACGCCATCCATCTCAAGATGATGCGCGACGACGACGAGCGTCCGGTGGACGCCCTGCACGTGCACGGATACGCCCCCGAGCCGGAGAGCGGCAAGATCGAGCAGCGCCTCTGGGAGCACATCGGTCTCGACCAGGAGATGCCCACGTCCCTCGGCATGCTCGGGCCGGACAAGCGCAGCGCCCCCCTCGCCGTGACCCAGCTGATCCTGTTGAGCCACCTGCTCTCGGCCCAGAGCTGAGCCCAGGCTGTAGGTGCTGTCGGTGTTGCAGCCGTCACTGATGGTAAGCATCGGTGTTGCGACCGATGGGGCGTTTTCGCCACCGGTGCGAGGTATCCCCGCATAGAGCTCTCTGGCCGAGTATGACCAGGCCTCCATGCGGCATTGTTGCGATGAGTGATGACCCGCTAACACGTGTCGTCTGGCGGTCGGCCGACAACCGTGTTATCACACTTACACGCGCGGGGTCTCCGACCGCCACGCCCGCTGTTCCCAGTCGAGCCAGGGGGCGAGGTACGTGGACATAGAGCCAGACGCCCCACCGCCGGCCGGCGCGCGTTTCGGCGGGAAGAAGACCGTTTCCCACGCGCGCGACGCGGCCACGGCACCGCACCGCGGGCCTGCCGCGCATCCGCCGCCCAACCGCGAGACCGCGGAGCGCACCGGGCCGACCTCTCACGCCAAGGGCGGCGCCCGGGGAGGCCCGTCCCGGGCCCGGGTGGGCGCGCGATACGGCCCCTCAGGGCTGCAGACCGCCGCTGAGGAGTTCGTCGAGCCGTCGTATGTCCAGAGCCAGCCGATGTCACGTGCGGTCGTCGGCGCTCGTTACTCACCACAGCGGGGGGCGCCCACCCCGCGGTGGACCAGCCTGCGTGAGTGGGGCATCCGGCCCAAGCTGATCATCGTGCTGTCCATCCCGACCATCGCCGCGTTGGCCCTGGGCGGGGTCAACATGCTGGCGGCGCTCAACGCGACCACCGCGTACGGCCACATCGAGGCGTTCTCCGGTGTCGCGCAGCGCGTCAACACCCTCGTCCATGCGTTGCAGGACGAGCGCGACCTCACTGTCGACCAGCTTGCCCAAGGCCGCGCGAACTCGCCACCGGTCAACGATCGGCGAGCCGCGGTCGACCGGGCGGTCACCGAGCTGCGCAGCAGCCTGAACACCGTCGACACCTCGTACGCCCCGGTCGTGCAGCGCGACGTCCAGAATGCCCTCGGCGTGCTGGCGCGACTGGCTCCGCTGCGCGGGCGGACCACGGTAGGCGTCGTGGCGGCGACCAACGCGACCGGTGACTATACCGCCATCATCAGCGCCCTGCTGCGGGTCAACAGCAACCTGTCGGTGGGTAGCTTCGACGCCCAGTTCGTGCAGCGGGTGGCCGCCCTCGACGCGATCTCCCGATCCGGGGAGCTCGCATCCCAGCAACGCGCCCTGCTCATCGTCGCCATGCGGGCCGGCGGTTTCGGTGGCTCAGGGCTGGCCCAGCTGGTCGCGGCTCGCGCGCAGCAGGACGTCTCCGCCGCGGCCTTCCTGTCCCTGGCCACGCCCGACCGGGTCGAGCTCTACCGGCGCACGGTCACCGGGCCGATACTCGAACGGGCCGACACGATCCTGCGCGATTCGGTCGTCACGAACGGTACGAAGAACATCGGTGCCAACCCGGCGGAGTGGTTCCAGTTCAAGACCCACGAGGTCGACAGCGTCAACGCGGTGGCCTCCAGCCAGCTTCAGCAGATCATCGACCGGGCCCGAGCACTGCGGGCGTTCGAGCAGCGCGGCGCCGCCACGGGCGGCCTCATCATCATCATGATCCTGCTGTTCGCGCTCGCGGCGACTGTCGTCGTGGCCCGCTCGATGATCCGGCCGCTGCAGCGGCTGCGTTCGGCCGCCTTCGAGGTGGCCGACCACGGGCTGCCCGAGGTGGTCCGCCGGCTGCACGAAGGCGAGGCGCAGGAGTTCGACGACAACATCCACCCGGTCGATGTCGCCGCCCGCGACGAGAT
This sequence comes from Pseudonocardiales bacterium, assembly GCA_003244095.1. Lineage (GTDB taxonomy): Bacteria > Actinomycetota > Actinomycetes > Mycobacteriales > QHCA01 > QHCA01. The sequence continues at coordinate 4,935 of QHCA01000032.1, forward strand.
CGGTCAGGTGGCGCGGGCGTTCGACGAGGTGCACGCCCAGGCGGTCCGCCTGGCCGGCGAGCAGGCCCTCATGCGCAAGAACATGAGCACGATGTTCGTCAACCTCTCCCGCCGCAGCCAGAGCCTGGTCGAGCGGCAGCTGCGGGTCATCGACGGGCTGGAGACCAGCGAGGCCGATCCCGACCAGCTCGCCAGCCTGTTCACCCTCGACCTGCTGGCCACCCGGATGCGGCGCAACGACGAGAACCTGCTGGTCCTCGCGGGGGCCGAGGGTGGGCGCCGGTGGAACCACCCGTTCGCGCTGCTCGACGTCGTCCGGGCCGCGGTAGCCGAGGTCGAGCAGTACGCGCGGATCCGTACCGATGTGGAGCTAGGGTTCGAGGTCACCAGCACCGCGGTCGGCGGCGTCGTGCACCTGCTGGCCGAGTTGCTCGAGAACGCCGCCGCGTTCTCCGCCCCCGGCACGGCCGTGGAGATCCGCGCCCGCAGCCTCGGGGCCAGCGGCGAGATCATGATCGAGGTCGAGGACCAGGGCATCGGGATGACGGCCGGCCAGATGGAGGAGGCCAACGAGCGGTTGGCCTCGCCACCGGTCTTCGACGTCACCGCCTCGCGGATGATGGGCCTGTACGTCGTCGCCCGGCTCGCGCAGCGCCACGACATCAGGGTGCGGTTGCGGTCCTCGACGCACGGCGGGGTCATCGCCCTCGTCCAGCTGCCCGACCGGATCGTGCTGCCCGCCGGCTCGTCCTCGGCGCCGAGCGAGGCCCGCCACGCCCAGCCGGAGCCGGCTGCGGTCGCCGCCACCGCCAGCGGCGCGTACCCGGACAGCCCGCTGTCGGATGACGCGGGTGCCATGATCCGGCACGAGACCCGGGCGCAGGACACCCACGGCGGTTCGCTGCCCATCTTCGAGACCGTGCAGTCGGAGTGGTTCGTCCGGCCGTCGGCGAACGGGCAGGCCCAGCCGGAGTCCTCACCCGCTCCCGCTGCTGCCCAGCCGGCCGACGAGCCGGCCGACCGGCCTGCTGGGCTCAAGCCGGCGGCCAGTTCGGTCGGCGACCCGATCCCCGCCGCCCGCCGGTGGTCCTCGCCGGCCGACGAGGGGTGGCGGGTGGCTCAAGCGGTCAGCGCACCGGTGTCCGGCGGGGTGACAACTGCCGGGCTGCCGGTCCGGGTGCGTGGCTCCAACCTGGTGCCCGGCTCGGTTCCGACCGGCCCGACCATCACACCGCAACGCCCGGCGCACGCAGCCCGTGGCCTCTCCAGCTTCCAGCGGGGGGTGGCACGTGGGCGCGAAGGCGGCGACGGCGTGCCGCCGCCGGCAGCCGGCCCTGAAGACGGCGAGTCGGTGGTGACCGAACCGGCCGCGGCGGAGTGGGAGGAGAGTCACCCGTGACGGCGTCGGCGCCCTCGGACCTGCGCTGGTTGCTGGACGGTTTCGTCGACAAGGTGCCAGGCATCTCGCACGCGATCGTGGCGTCGGCCGACGGCATGCCGATGTCTGCGTCCCGCGGGTTCCCGGCCGAGCAGGTCGACCAGCTGTCGGCGATCGCGGCCGGGCTGTCCAGCATGGCCCAGGGCGGCGCCGACTGCTTCAAGGCCGGCACGGTCCACCAGATCGTCGCCGAGATGGATCAGGGCTACCTCTTTGTGATGGCGATCGGAGACCGGGCCCGCCTCGCCGCCCTCGCGGGCACCTCGACCGATCTCGGACTGGTCGGCTACGAGATGGCACTGCTGGTGTCCCGGGTGGGCCCCGTACTCGCCCCTGAGGCCCGGTTAGCGAGCCCCGTCCCGGAGCCGCATTGACCTCGAACGGGTCGGGGGGCGGGGAGCCCGGCCCGTTCGTCCGTCCGTACGCGATCATCGGAGGCCGGACGCGGGCCAGGCACTCCTTCGCCCTGGAGGCCTTGGTCCTGACCACCGTCACCGGTGAGCAGAGCGAGTTGGCCTCGAGCCCTGAGGGGCGCACAATCTGCGAGCTGTGTCGCAGCGCGCGGTCGGTGGCCGAGGTCGCGGCGCTGGTCGGGGTGCCGTTCGGTGTTGCCCGGGTGCTCGTCGGCGACCTGGTGGAGCACGGCTTGGTCATGGTGCACGAGACTTCCGACGACAACGGCCCCGACAGCGCAATTCTGGAGAAGGTGCTCAATGGTCTCCGCCGCCTCTGAACCCCGGCCCTCGGTCGACGCCGGCGGCGCGACGATGTCGGCCAAGATCGTCGTCGCCGGTGGGTTCGGCGTGGGCAAGACGACGTTCGTCGGGTCGGTGTCGGAGATCGTGCCGCTGACCACCGAGGGCGTGATGACCGAGGCCGGCGAGGGCCACGACGACGTGACGGTGCTGCCGGACAAGCGGACCACCACGGTGGCCATGGACTTCGGCCGGATCTCCCTCGACACCGATCTCATCCTCTATCTCTTCGGCACGCCCGGGCAGCAGCGGTTCTGGTTCATGTGGGACGACCTGGTCCGCGGTGCCATCGGCGCGGTGGTGCTGGTCGACTCGCGGCGGCTGGCCGACAGCTTCGCCGCCGTGGACTACTTCGAGGAGCGGCGGCTGCCGTTCGTCGTCGGGCTCAACCGCTTCGACGGGGTCGCGGTGCACACGGCCGAGCAGGTGCGGGAGGCCCTCGGCGTCTCAGCCGACATCCCCATGCTCGACTGTGACGCCCGCGACCGGGCCTCGACCAAGGCCATGCTCATCAAGCTCGTCGAGCACGCCCTGGCCAGCCGCAACAAGCACAGCCGGATGGCGCGGCCGTCGCTCTGAGGATGCCGTCGAGAAGGCGGCCACTGGCGCGGGTGCTGCCGCTCTGTCGGACACACCGAGCCGGGTGTGCAGCGCCCGCAGCGGCGCAGGCGCCCACCAGTTCCACGTGCCGAGCAGCCGCATGGTCGCCGGCACGAGCAGCATCCGTAGCAGGGCCTTGACCGGGATCAGCAGCGACCCGGTGAAGGCGAACAGCAGGGCGAACGTCGCCAGCGCGACGAGGCCGATCGCCCACGGCAGGCGGGTGGCGATGCTGTTCCCGCAGCAGGTGCACGACCGTGTCGACGCTGCCGCCGGGCTGGTGGCCGGGCTTGAGATGTACGGCGATCACCAGTGCCCGGCCGTCGTGCGCGATCAGATCGCGTACGCCGTTTTTGCCGTACGGCTGCAGTACGCCGGCGACGTTCGGCAGCGCGGTGAGGGCCGTCGCGGCGGCGGTCACGCTGGTCCGCAGGCCCGGGTCTTGCACGTCGCGGCCGTCGACCACCGCGTAGATGCTCTTCCCGGACGGCGCGGCCTGCGTCAGCGCGCGCTGGCCGGCGGCCGATTCGCTGGAGTCGACGTATCCGACGTCACCGGTCAGCCGGTCGAACACGCCGGTGCCGACGCCGAACCCGGCGATCAGCACGCCGATCCAGGTCAGCAGCACCAGCAAGCGATGACGGAGGGCGAACCGGGCGAGAGGAGCGAGCATCACAGGCCTCCAAGGCAGTTGCTCGACTGCTTCATGACGCTAGGGACGCCGCGGCGGGCTGCCCTCCCTCGCGATGACGGTCTTTCGTCTCCCCCGTGCGGGGGAGGACACCGCCCCGCGCATGGGCAACCCGCCGCTCGCCGCTCGCCGCTCGTTTCCGGGGCGCCAAAGCGACAACTTCCGGGAACTCGCTGGTTTCCGGGGCGCCAAAGCGACGACTTCCGGGAAGTCGCTGGTTTCCGGGGCGCCAAAACGACAACTTCCGGGAAGTCGTCGTTGCAGATGGGGGCGTGCGGTGGCTACCGGCCGGGGGTCACCATGCCGGTCTCGTAGGCCAGGATCACGGCGTGAATCCGGTCGCGCAGGCCGAGCTTCATCAGCACGTTGCCGACGTGGGTCTTCACGGCGTGCTCGCTGACCACGAACTCCCGGGCGATCTCGGCATTGGACATGCCTCGGGCCAGCAGGCCGAGCGTGTCGCGTTCCCGCGGGGTCAGCCCGCCGAGACGGGCCGGGTCGGGCCGCGCCGTCTGCTGCCGGCGCGCGGCGGTGAAGTCGGCGAGCAGCCGGCGGGTGACCGACGGGGCGAGGAGCGCGTCGCCGGCCGCCACGACGCGGACGGCGGCGACCAGATCGTCCCGGCCGACGTCCTTGAGCAGGAAGCCGCTCGCTCCGGCGAGCAGCGCGGCGTAGACGTACTCGTCGAGATCGAACGTCGTGAGCACCAGCACCCGCGTCGCGGGTGCCTCGGCGAGCAGCCGCCGGGTGGCGAATGCGTGCCGGTCAAGGGCGTGGCGTAGCCGCCCGGCCAGCCTGCGCAGGTCGCTCATGTGTCCGAGTCTGACAGCGGGAAGCTCTGTCAACCTCCCCCACAAGAACGATAGGCGGAGAATCCAAACCGCCGGACAGGGGCCGTGACGGGGTGATATGAACGATTGATGCTCGATATCGGGGGGATCGCGGTCGACCACGGGATTCGGGGATGCGGTCCCCATGGCTGAGTCGCCGACACCCGCCGACGTGATGCTCGAGGCCACCAGGGCCAGCCTGCGCACCGGCCGGGTGATGTCCGCGGCGGTCATCCGGCACCAGCTCGACGCCTTGGCGGCGGCCGGGTACGTCATCCAGCCGCGGTTCTACGACGACGGGGCGGCGGTGCTGCTCAAGGCGGCCCGGCGGGCCTTCCGCGGCGGCCATTTCAGCCCGTCCGTCGTCGTCGAGCAGCAGATCGCAGCCGTGGAGCAGGAAGGCCGGGCGTTCGTCCAGAGCGGTGAGGATCGCCGGAGTGCCTGCGATGCCTTCGAGTGGGGCCCCGCGTCGTTCGAGGCGTGTTCGCGCTGCGCCTGGTCGTACTGGAAGCATGCCGAAAGTGCCGGCCGCCGCAAAGGTGCCCACCGCGGCGGTTAGCCGACCGGACGGCATGGCACTCTCCATGTCATGGACGGGGCAAATGAGGACGCATCCCCATCGCCGTCTGCCGTCCCAATCGCCCGTCCTGCGACTTTCCGTGACGTTTTCTCCGTCGGGGAGTTCCAGGCGGTGTTCGCCGCGCAGGTGCTCTCCGTCGTGGGAGACCAGTTCGCGCGGGTCGCTCTGGCCGTGCTGGTCTTCGGGCGTACGGGATCGGCCGGGCTCGCTGCCCTGACGTACGCCCTGACTTTCCTGCCCGATCTCGTCGGTGGCCCGCTGCTCTCCGGGCTGGCCGATCGGCTCCCGCGCCGGCGGCTGATGGTGGTCTGCGACGTGGGACGTGCGCTGCTGCTCGCGCTGATGGCGGTGCCCGGGGCACCGCTGTGGGTGCTGGGCCTCCTGCTGATCGCGATCCAGTTGCTGAACGCCCCCTTCTCGGCCGCGCGTGCTGCGCTGCTCGCCACGATCCTGCCCGGTGATCTCTACATCGTCGGGTCGGCGGTCTCCAACATCACCACCCAGGTCGCGCAGTTGGCGGGTTTCGCGACGGGCGGGCTGCTGGTCGCGGCGGTCGGGCCGATTCGCGGGCTGATGGTCGACGCGGCGACGTTCGCCGCATCGGCCTTGATCGTGCAGTTCGGTCTGGCCGAGCGGTCCGTGGCGCACGGACCCCACGGGCGCGGCGCGAAGTCTGGCTGGTGGCGATCGCTCACGGCCGGCGCGTCGTTGGTCTGGACCGATCGGCGGCTTCGCGCTCTGGTCTCCCTCGCCTGCATCTCCGGCTTCTATGTCACCGTCGAAGGGCTGGCGGTGCCGTACGCGGACCGCCTGGGCGGCGGTCCCGCAGCCGCCGGGCTGCTGCTCGCGGCCGGTCCGGCCGGCACCGTCGCCGGCATGGTGGCCCTGACCAGGTGGGTGTCGCCGGCGACCCGGCTGCGCTGGCTGGGCCCGATGGCGTGCGCGGCGTGCGTACCCCTGCTCGCCTGCGCCTTCGAGCCCGGCCTGCTGGTCACGGCGGCGCTGTGGGCGCTGTCCGGGGTCTTCTCCTCCTTCCAGGTCCCGGCGAACGCCGCCTTCGTCCAGGCCGTGCCAGACGCCCAGCGCGGCCAAGCATTCGGGCTCGCCGTGACCGCGCTCCGCAGCGCGCAGGGCGCGGGAATCCTGATCGGCGGGGTCGCCGCCGATCGGTGGGCGCCGGGCACGGTGGTGGCCGGGGCGGGCGCGCTGGGGGTCGTCGTCGGCACCCTGGCGGCCGTCGCATGGGCGGGCAGCAGATCGGCGCCGGCCGGAGGCCGGTAGCCGCCGACCGGCGGCCTCGAGTGTCGCCCCGGCAGGTCTCAGTGCCAGTCGTTGCTGCGCATACGAGTCACCTCCCTCGTGGAGCAGACGAGTCGAGAGTTTCCTGACACGTCGTGACAGGGCGATAACCACCAGATACTCTGGCTGTTCACCGCGGGGGTGGGGGAGGGCCACCAAACATTGATTCTTGGGCATCGCCGCCGTACACGAGGATTGATCAAGCTTTCTCGGCGTTTCTGGCCGCCTAAATGGGCCCTTTGGTCGGTTTCCCCCCTTGTCCTGGGCTACGTGGTCGTGGTCGACCTGGTGGCCCTGGTAGCGATCTTGGTCTCGGTCCGGGTATCGCCCAGCGGTTCCGGTGACCTCGGCCGGTTCGTCGTTCTAGCCGTCGGCTCCGCTGTCCACATCGAGGCGTCCCGGCACATCGAGCGGCTGCGGGAGGTCGTCACCGAGGGGGTGCCGTACGTCAACCTGAAGAGCATGTGGCTCTTCGCCGGCGCGCTGGTGCTTCCGCTACGGCTGGCGCTCCTCCTCGTCCTCACCACCTACATCCACAGCTGGTTCCGCCTCCGGCGGGTGCCGATCTACCGGTGGGCCTTCTCCACCGCCTCGATCGTGCTTGCCGCCTCCTCGGCAGCCGTGATCATGACGGCCGTCAGCCCTCACTCCTACCCAGGATTCCCCCCCGGCCCACGCGGGCTGGTGGCCAGCGTGCTCGCCGGCCTGGCCTACTGGCTGGTCAACTACGCCCTCGTCGTGGGCGCGATCATCCTGTCCAACCCCGGTGCGCCAGGTGGCCAGGCTCTGGGCCGGCTGGCCGACCAGTGGATCGTGGCCGGCGGCCTCGGCCTCGGGTTGGCGGTCGCGGTCCTGCTCGTCCACGACCCCTGGGCGGTCTCGGTGCTGGTCCTGACCGTGCTCGGGCTGCACCGGGGGCTGTTGCTCGGCCAGTTCCAGAACGCCGCCAACACCGACAGCAAGACCGGCCTGATGGAGGCGACGTTCTGGCACAAGATCGCCACCGCCGAGTTGGCCCGCGCCGAACGCCTGGGGACCCAACTCGGGCTCCTGATGATCGACATCGACGACTTCAAGTCGATCAACGACACGTACGGCCACCTGAACGGCGACCGGGTGCTCAAGGCGGTCTCCCGGGCCATCCAGCAGCAGGTTCGCGAGTACGACCTGGTCGGGCGGTTCGGCGGCGAGGAGTTCGTGGTGCTGCTGCCGCAGATCGACGGCGCCGAGATCGCGCACGCCGCGGAGCGAATCCGGCACCGGATCGCCCACCTGCAGGTCGATCTCGACGAGGGCAAGCTCGCCGCGAACAAGCTGACCTGCTCGGTCGGCGGCGCCGTGTATCCGGGCGCTGCCACCACCCTTGACCAACTGCTGCTGGCCGCCGACACGGCCACCTACGAGGCCAAGGACCGAGGGCGCAACCGGGTGCAGATGGCGCCGAACACCAAGTCGAAAACCGCCCCGTCGGCACAGTTCGAGCCGACGGCCGACCGCTGACGTCCCTTGCCGGCAGCCGAGAAGCCCGGCCCGCGCGAGGGTCACAATGGCAGCTGTGATCGAGCCGCCGGTGACCGAACCCCTCAAGACCGAGAGCCCCACGTCCGAGCTGCTCGACCGGATCCGTTGCGGGATCATCGGTGACGACGAGGTCGTCGACGGGCCGTACGGTCCCCGCCGGGTGACCTACGCCGACTACACGGCCTCGGGCCGGGCCGTCGACTTCATCGAGGACTTCATCCGACACGAGGTCCTCCCGCGCTACGCCAACACGCACACGGAGAGCTCCGGGACGGGCCGGCAGACGACCCGGCTGCGCGAGGACGCCCGTGAGCTGATCCGCGGCTGTGTCGGCGCCGGCCCCGACACCCTCGTGATCTTCACCGGATCGGGCAGCACCGGAGCCATCGACAAGCTGGTCGGGATCCTCGGCCTGCGGATCCCGTCCCCACTGGAGGACCGGCACGGCCTGTCCGCGCACATCCCTGCCGACCAGCGGCCGGTGGTGTTCGTCGGACCGTACGAACATCACTCCAACGAGTTGCCCTGGCGCGAATCCGTGGCCGACGTGGTCGTCATCCCGGCGGACCTGAACGGCCACATCGACCAGTCGGTGCTCGATGAGGAGTTGCGCCGGCATGCCGGCCGGCCGCTGCTCATCGGCAGTTTCTCGGCGGCCTCCAACGTGACCGGGATCCTCTCCGACACGGCGGGCATCGCGGCGTTGCTACACGCCCACGGCGCCCTGTCCTTCTGGGACTTCGCCGCGGCGGCGCCGTACGTCCCGATCGACATGGGCGCCCCGGCCGCCGGGCCGGGGTACCTCGACGCGGTCTTCATCTCGCCGCACAAGTTCGTCGGCGGCCCCGGCACGCCCGGCGTGCTGGTCGTGCGGCGCGACCTCGTGACCAACCGCGTGCCGACGGTGCCCGGCGGCGGCACGGTGGCCTACGTCAGCCCGTCGGAGCACCAGTTTCTCGCCGATCCGGTCGCCCGTGAGGAGGGCGGGACCCCGGACATCGTGGGCTCGATCCGGGCCGGGCTGGTCTTCGGCCTCAAGCACGCGGTCGGGGTGGATCTCATCCACGCCCGCGAGGAGCGGTTCTGGCGGCGGGCGCTGTCGGCGTGGTCGGCCCATCCCGGTATCGAGGTGCTCGGCGGCTGCGTGGCCGAACGGCTCTCGATCGTCTCCTTCGTAGTGCGCAACGGCACGCGCCAGTTGCACCACAACTTCGTGGTCGCCGTCCTCAACGACCTCTTCGGGATCCAGGCGCGCGGCGGGTGCTCGTGCGCGGGACCGTACGGCCATGCCCTGCTCGGGATCGATCTCGACCGATCGCTTGCCTTCCAGCGGGAGCTGGGCCTCGGCTGCGAAGGCATCAAGCCGGGCTGGACGCGGATCAACCTCAACTACTTCATCTCCGACGAGGTGTGCGACTACATCGTCGATGCGGTCGGCATCATCGCCGAGGACGGCTGGAAGCTGCTGCCCGACTATTGCTTCGAGCCGGTCACCGGACTGTGGCGGCACCGCGACGGTGCGCTCGATCCGCCGCTGCGACTCACCGACCTTCGGTACGACGAGCCGGGGCTGCTCCGGTTCGCCGCCGAGCACCGGACCGCCCCGGAGAGCGCCCTGTCGGGCTATCTGACCGAGGCACGGGCGTTGCTGGCCGGCCGGTCCCCGTCGGCTGAGGAGCTGGCTGAAGACTCCGCAGGGCTGACCGCCGACTTCGAGTCGCTGAGATGGTTTCCGCTGCCCCGTCGCTGTCTCGCCTGATCGGCGATCATTCTCGCGTGAACCCCATCTTTGTCGGTCTCGACACCGGCGGCACGAGCAACAACGCGACCGTGCTCGACGCGTCAGGGCGCTTCCTGCTCGACGGGCTGGTGGAGACGCCGAGCCTGGTGCTCCAAGGCCCCGAGGTCGCGATCGAGGCGCTGGTCGAGGCCCTCGAGCACGCGGTGCGGTTGGCCGGCGCCGACCGGGCGGCGCTGCGGGGCGTCGGCCTGGACACTCCGGGGCCGGCCAGCGCCGACGGTGTCATCTCGTCGAAGGGCGCGACGAACTTCGCCGCTCCGGCCTGGCAAGGATTCGATATCCGCGGGGCACTGCAGGCCCGGCTGGGCCTGCCGGTCGTCTACAACAACGACGGCAACGTGGCGGCGTTGTACGCCCACCACGCCCACTTCGGCGCCGACGCCGCCGGCCGCTCGTCGGTCGCCGCGATCGTGGGCACCGGGTTGGGCGGGGGCGTCGTCGAGGCCGGCCAGGTCGTCAGTGGTGTCTCGGGTCAGGCCGGCGAGCTGGGCCACGTCCACGTGCCGATGGACGGACTGCTCGAGCCGGATCAGCCGATGCCGCGGTGCAACTGCGGGTTCGCCGGTGATGTCGAGAGCGTCGCCTCGCTGACCGGCATCACCCACAACCTGCTGCCGTACTGGCTGACCCGTTTCCCCGGGCACGAACTCAGCACGGTCCCGCCAGGCGAGGCGGCCAAGCTCGTCCGTAGCTACGGTGAGAACGGCGACCCGCTGGCCCTGCGGATCTTCGCGCAGCAGGCGAAGGCGCTCGGTCGGCTGTTCACCATCGCGGCGAACTTCACCGACCCGCACGCCTACTTCGTCGGCGGCGGCGTGGTGGAGACCGGGCCGGCCTTCCGCAGGTGGTTCCTCGACGGCGTGCGCGGCCACACGTACCTGCGGGCGGAGCAGGCGGTGAGAGCGACGTTCGCCCTGGTGCCGGATCTGGACATGGCGGGCGCCCCCGGGGGGGCCCTCCCCCCCCCGGGCGCGGCGCCCGGGGTGTGTCCCCCACCCAACCCGCCCCCCCCCCCC
>QHCA01000033.1:0-2454 GCA_003244095.1 Pseudonocardiales bacterium
GTACGGCGGGTACGGCGGGTACGCGAAACCGTAGGCCGGTGGCCGCGGGTACTGCGGCTGGGGTGGGTACTGCGGCGGGGGCGGGGGACCGTACGGCGCCGGCGGCACCCACTGGGGCGGGCCGTACTGCGGCGGGGGAGGTTCGTACGAGCAAGGCGGTGCTGCGTGGGGAGGGGGCGGGCCGGGTGGCTCAGTCACCGCTGACCCCTCGTTGCCGAACGGCGGCCTGCCGCCACCGTGGTGAGCGCCGAATATAGCCCTAATGGGTGTTCCGTCAGCGTAGCGCCGACAGCACCGCCCTGAGGATGGGCACCAGCACCACGTCACCGGCGATGACCAGGGCGCCGAAGGCGACGAGCGCCGCGAGGATGCGCGCTCGTAAGGACGGCCGGCCGTCGGGTCGTCGCAGGCTGCTGAGCATGGGCCGAGAGTAGATGAGGCGCGCGCCGGCCGGGGCGGTCGCGGCATCGTGGCTGGTCACACTGCCTCCAGGGTGAGCAGGATGCGTTTGGCCTCGACTCCGCCGATGTAGCCGCCGATGCCGCCGTCAGAGCGCACGACCCGGTGGCAGGGCACGATCAGCGGCAGCGGGTTGGTCGCGCAGGCGCTGCCGACGGCACGGACGGCCTTGGGGTTGCCGACCAGCCGGGCTACGGCGGCGTAGCTGGCGGTGTGTCCGTAGCCGATCTGCGGCAGCTGGTGCAGGACGGTGCTGCGGAACCCCTCCGACAGGCGCCAGTCCAGTGGCAGGTCGAAGCCGCGCCGGCGGCCGGCGAAGTATTCCGCCAGCTGCCGGGCGGTGGCGTCCAGCCGTTCGGGGGCGTGCAGGACACGGGGGCTGATCCGGTCGGACAGGGCTTGCAGCACAGCGTCGTGGTCCTCGGTGGCGTAGGCCACCCGCACCAGGCCGGCCTCGGTCCCGGCGAGCAGCAGCGAGCCGAGGGGGCTGTCGATGGTGCGGTAGGCGACGTCGAGGATGCCATCGGCCTGGGCGGCGGCGGCCAGCCGATCGCGCAGCGCGGCCAGGTGCTCCGGCGTGCCGGAGTAGGCCCGCGCCAGGTCGCGGGGCAGATCATCCTCGGTGCTCATCGAGGCTCTCCTTTCCTGGCGGTGACGCCCGGGTAGCAGCGTCGCAGGGTGGCGATGCCGTCGGCGGCGGCGCGTCGAGCAGCATCGGTGCTGCCGCCCAGGACGGCGGCCACGTCGGTGTAGGGCAGGCCGGCCAGGTAGTGGTAGGCGACGGCCTGCTTCTGCTTGGTGGGCAGCCGCGCGAGCGCCGCGGTGAGGTCGAGATCTCGGTGATCCGCGGCCGGGGCGGATGTCGTGTCGGGCAGCTCGGCGGCCGGTACTGGGCGGCGCGCCGTGGCGCGGGTGACGTCGATGGCTTTGCGGTGCGCGATCGTCACCAGCCACGCCTCGACGTTGGCGTCGGCTGCGAGGCCGGGATAGGCCTTCATTGCCGACAGGAATGTCTCCGACCAGGCGTCGTCGGCGTCCGCGGGTCCGAGCACGGCCCTGCACACGCGCAGCACGGTGTCCCCGTGCGCTGCGACGACGCTCTCGAACGGCTGCTTGTCCGTCACTTCGGTAAACGCCCTGTCTCGATCATGCCGCCCTGATCAGGCCCAACTGCCGTAGCACCGTGACCCCGTCGTCGAGGCCGATCTCCTCGGTGATCAGGCCGTTCTCGACCTTCAGCACCGTGGTGCCGGTGAATCGCATCGTCTTGCCGGTGCCGGCCGGTAGCGAGCCGATCGGCATGTCATCGAACGCCTCGCCGGTCTGGGTGCCGCCGCCGATCCACCGACCGACGACGTAGTCGCCCTCGCCGAGCAGGTCTGCCGTGCCCGCGAAGCTCAGGTCGGGGAACGCCGCGCGGAACTTGGTGGCGAACGCACGGACCTCATCACGGCCGCGGCACGGTGCGTGCAGCGAGTATTCGAAACGGATATCGGGGGCGGCGAGCTCGTCGATGACGGCGGGGTTGAAGTCCGCGCCCCAGAACTCGGTGAACCAGCGCCCGACGATGGCCTTGTTTCCTTCGACGTTTCCTTCGACCGACATGGCTGTCCTTCCTGGCGTTCCGATGGTGGGCGCTCGCTTCTCAAGCCGCCTTACCCGGTAGACGACAACCGCGGCTGAAACGTGAGCCGGGCCGTCCGGCGCCCCGCCGCCGTTGGCGGTCGTTCCCATCTTGAGTCTCGGGAACTCAACTCTGTTTGATAACGTTACCCTTGTACTGGCTCGAACTTGAGCCTTCCCCACTCAACTCAAAGTAGGAGTCTCCATGGCACGAGCGGTCGGAATCGACCTGGGTACGACCAACTCCGTCGTCTGCGTCCTCGAGGGCGGCGAGCCGACGGTCATCGCCAACGCGGAAGGCTCGCGTACCACTCCCTCGATCGTGGCGTTCGCCAAGAACGGCGAGGTGCTGGTCGGCGAGGTCGCCAAGCG
>QHCA01000033.1:2470-3212 GCA_003244095.1 Pseudonocardiales bacterium
TCGGTCAAGCGCCACATGGGCACCGACTGGACCGTGGACATCGACGGCAAGGCTTACACCCCGCAGGAGATCAGCGCGCGGGTGCTGCAGAAGCTCAAGCGCGACGCCGAGAGCTATCTCGGCGAGGAGGTCACCGACGCGGTGATCACCACCCCGGCGTACTTCTCCGACCACCAGCGGCAGGCCACCAAGGAGGCCGGCACGATCGCCGGGCTCAACGTCCTGCGGATCGTCAACGAGCCCACGGCGGCGGCCCTGGCGTACGGCCTGGACAAGGGCGAGAAGGACCAGACGATCCTGGTGTTCGACCTCGGNNGGTGGCACGTTCGACGTGTCGCTGCTGGAGATCGGCGACGGCGTCGTCGAGGTCAAGTCCACCTCGGGTGACACCCACCTCGGCGGTGACGACTGGGACCAGCGGATCCTCGACCACCTGGTCAAGACCTTCCAGAACCAGAACGGCATCGACCTGGCCAAGGACCGGATGGCCCTGCAGCGCCTGCGCGAGGCGGCAGAGAAGGCCAAGATCGAGCTCTCCGGCGGCCAGGCCTCCACGATCAACCTGCCCTACATCACCGCCGGAGCGGACGGCCCGCTGCACCTCGACGTCACGATCACCCGCGCGGAGTTCCAGCGGATGACGCAGGACCTGCTGGAGCGGTGCAAGGCGCCGTTCAACCAGGCGATCAAGGACGCCGGCATGGACGTGTCCAAGATCGACCACGTCGTGCTGGTCGGCGGC
>QHCA01000034.1 GCA_003244095.1 Pseudonocardiales bacterium
GCGCTGGCGGCCGGTGACCGGACCGCGAAGGAGGTCGTACGGCGGGTCTACACCGATGTCGACCCGATCCTGTGGCCGGCCGCCGAGCTCTCCGTACTCGCCCAATTGGCGTACCTGGAGCCCTAGCCGAGCGCGGCGGCGATCACAGGGTTCTTGGGGCTGGGCCTAGCGGGCGCGGCGGGCGAGGCGTTGCTCGTCGAGCAGGACCACCGACTTGCCCTCCAGGCGCAGCCAGCCGCGGCCGGCGAAGTCGGCCAGGGCCTTGTTGACCGTCTCCCGCGAGGCGCCGACGAGCTGGGCCAGCTCCTCCTGGGTGAGGTCGTGGGTGACCCGGGTGTGGCCGCCCGACTCGGGAGTGCCGAAGCGCTGCGCCATCTCCAGCAGGCTCTTGGCCACCCGCCCGGGCACGTCGGTGAAGATCAGGTCGGCCAGCGCGTCGTTGGTGCGGCGGAGCCGCCGGGCCAGGACGCGCAGCAGTTGCTCGGCGATCTCGGGCCGCTCGTGCATCCAGGCCCGCAGCGACTCCTGCCGCAGCCGGGCCAGGCACCCGTCGGTGACGGCCGTCGCGGTCGCCATACGCGGGCCGGGATCGAAGATCGACAACTCGCCGAACATGTCGGACGGGCCCATGACCGCGAGCATGTTCTCCCGCCCGTCGGGGGCGCGCCGGCCCATCTTGACCTTGCCGGACACGACGATGTAGAGCGAGTCGCCCTGCTCGCCCTCGGTGAAGACGGTGTCACCGCGCGAGACGTCGAGGTAGGCCATCGCGGCCGTGAGCTCCGCGCGGGCTGCGACCTCGACGCCCTGGAAGATCCCGGCGCGAGAGAGCACCTCGTCCATCGGCAGCCTCCGGTCGTTGAACCCAGGCAGCAGTCTAGAGGGGAGCTCAGCCGGCCCGCCGTTGTTGCGCCGGAAGCGCCGACAGGCACAGCTTGGGGTTCGCGTGATAGCGGGCGATGGTCTCGGCCATAGCGGCGCCGATCCGCAGGTGCAGGTCCTGCCGGTGGGCCGTGAGCTGCTGCTCGATCCGGCGGAGATCCAGCACGAGTTGCGCGCGGCTGGCCGCATCGGACGGGTCGTCCAGCCGGGCCCACAGTGCCGCGATGTCCGGCAGCGGCGGTGCCTGGTCGCTGGCGGACAGGCGCAGCCGCGAGGTGCGCGTGGCGAGAGCGTGGTGGCCCGCGAGCACCCGCTTGAGCGAGCGCGTGTCGCCCTCGGTGAGGGTCGCCCCGGCCTGCAGGACGCCGACCCGGGCCTGGATGAGGCGGCGCCAGTACGACACCGTGTTCTCCTCCTCCTCGAGCTCCCGGCGGTGGTTGCGCAGCTCGCTCAGGCTGAGGCGAGCGCACTCCGGAATGGGCGAACACTGGTCCATTGCGCCTCCTTGCCTCGAACGGGTCGACGGATGCTGAATCGGCGTGCCGTCTTCGGCGCTTGAGCGGCCTCACCCGGTCAGACCATGAGGGCGCTGCCCCGTACCCTGGGCCGGTGAAGCCGGTCGCCGAGACGCCGCTCGCGAAGATCCGCCGGGCGCGTCGGATGAATCGCGAGCTGGCGCAGCTGTACCCGGACGCGCACTGCGAGCTCGACTTCCGCACGCCGCTGGAGCTTGCGGTGGCGACCATTCTGTCGGCGCAGTGCACCGACAAGAAGGTCAACGAGGTGACGCCGCAGGTGTTCACCCGCTACCCGACGGCAGCCGACTACGCCGCCGCCGACCGGGCCCAGATGGAGGAGTTGTTGCGCCCGACCGGCTTCTTCCGCAACAAGACCACCTCGCTGATCAAGCTGGGCCAGCAACTGGTGGACCGGTACGACGGCGAGGTGCCCGGCGACCTCAAGGACCTGGTCACCCTGCCGGGCATCGGCCGCAAGACGGCCAACGTCATCCTCGGCAACGCATTCGGGGTGCCGGGCATCACCGTCGACACCCACTTCGGCCGGCTGGCGCGGCGATTCGGCTGGACCGAGCAGGCCGACCCGGTCAAGGTCGAGCACGAGGTCGGCGAGCTGATCCCGCGGCGTGAGTGGACCGACCTGTCGCACCGGCTGATCTGGCACGGCCGCCGCATGTGCCATGCCCGCCGGCCGGCCTGCGGCGTCTGCCCGCTGGCCCGCTGGTGCCCGTCGTACGGCGAGGGCCCGACCGATCCGTTGATCGCGGCGAAGCTGGTCAAGTCCGGGACGGAGGTGGCGGCGTCGGCATGATGGCCCGCCGCGGCGCCGTCGGCATCATGCTGGTCGTCCTCGCCCTGGTGGGGTCAGGATGCCGATCCGCCAGGCAGGTGGCGGCCGGTCCGGCCTCGACGGCGATGCCCACTACCGGCAGGACCGCCGCCCTCGCCACGACGGCGGCGCTGTCGCCCTGTCCGCCGTCGACCGCCACCTCCGGGAAGGTGCCGGACGTGACGCTGCCCTGCCTGGGCGGCGGACAGCCGGTACGCCTGGCCCGCCTCGGCCAGCCCACCGTGCTCAACCTGTGGGCCACCTGGTGCCGGGAGTGCGCGGCGGAGTTGCCGGTGCTGGCCGGTGTGGCCAAGGCGACGCACGGCCGGGTGGTGTTCGTCGGGGTGGACACCGAGGACGCACCCGACAAGGCGCTGCAGGCGCTGATCGAGGCCGGCGTGCACTACCCGAACGTCTACGACCGGCGTAGCCAGGTCGTCCGACGGCTGGGCCTGCCCGGCCTGCCGGCTACCGTCCTCGTCCGGGGCGACGGCACGGTGGCCTACACCAAGCTCGGTGCACTGGCGAGCGCCACCGAGCTGAAGACCCTGATGGGCACCTACCTGGGGGTCGCCGCATGAGCCGCGAGGTCCCCGCCTGGTTGCAGCCGCTGGCCGCGGCAGCAGCCGAGCTGCGTCCCGACGAGCTCTCCCGGTTCCACCCGCCGGCCGACGGTGGCCGGCCCTCCGCCGTACTCGTCCTGTTCGCCGACGGCCCGACCGGCCCCGAGGTGCTCCTGATCGAGCGGGCCTCGACGATGCGCAGCCACGCCGGCCAGCCCGCTTTTCCGGGTGGCGCGGCCGATCCCGGCGACGGCGGGCCGGTGGGCACGGCCCTGCGGGAGGCTGCCGAGGAGGTCGGCCTGGACTCCGCTTCGGTGCAGGTGATCACCACGCTGCCCGCGCTGTGGCTGCCGCCGTCCGGTTTCGTCGTCACGCCTGTCCTCGCCTGGTGGCACACCCCGCACGCGGTCAGAGCGCTGGATCCGGCGGAGGTGGCCGCGGTCGCCCTGGTGCCGATCACGGAGCTGGTCGACCCGGCCAACCGGACCAACGTGCTGCATCCGAGCGGCTACGTCGGGCCGGCATTCGACGTGTCCGGGATGCTGGTCTGGGGATTCACCGCCGGCCTGCTCGACCGGCTGCTCGCCAGCGGCGGCTGGGCCCTACCCTGGGACACGTCCCGATTGCATAGAGTGCGGTGATGGGCCGACGTACAGCGCGGGTCCCAGCGGTCGTGCTCGCACTCGCCCTGCTGGCGGCGACCGGCTGCTCCAACCGCGAGTCCGCGCAGGCCCGGGCACCCCGCGACACCGGTTCCGGCACCGCTGCAGCGGCCGCTGACGGCGTCCAGGAGATCATGGTGTCCGGCTCGGAGCAGTTGCGCTTCACCCCGTCGACGATCGAGGCGCACGCCGGCGTGCTCCGAATCATCCTGGTCAATACCGGTACGACACCGCACGACCTGCAGCTCACCGGCACCGGCCAGAGCACCGGGCTGATCCGCGGCGGGGAGCAGGGCCGGATCACCGTCACCCTGACCCATGGGCGCTATCCCTTCGAGTGCACGTTGCACACCCGGGTGCACATGGCCGGCACGATCATCGTCTCCTAGCGCCAGATCTCAGACTCACACCTCAGGGGAAGGGAACCAGCACATGGGCAGTGGGCTCGACGTCCTGCTCGTGGTCGCCATGTTGCTGTTCGCCGTGAGCGGCTACCGCCAGGGCCTCCTCGTCGGCGCGCTGTCCTTCGCCGGCTTCTTCGGCGGCGGCTTCCTCGGCACCCAGATTGCCGCCCCGATCGCCACCCGGATGGCGTCGGGCACCGCCCAGCCGGCGGTCGGCATCTTCGTCGTACTCGCCATGGCGTCGATCGGCCAGTTGGTCGCCCTCGCGATCGGCCACGCCCTCCGAAAGCGGCTGTCGTGGAAGGCGGCCCGCGCCCTCGACAGCACCGGCGGGGCGATCGTGTCCGCGGTCGCCGTGATGCTCGTCGCCTGGCTGGTCGCGACGCCGCTGGCCTCGTCGGGCTACCCGTTCCTGGCCTCGCAGGTACGCCGGTCGGTCATCATCCGGGCCGTCGACGGGATCGTCCCCGACCCCGTACGGGGGCTGTACGACTCCTTCCGGCGGCTGCTGGACCATGGCGACTTCCCGGACGTGTTCGGGCCGCTCTCGCCGACCCGGGTGGCACCGGTCGAGCCGCCGGATCCGGCGATCCTGGGCAGCCGGGCGGTCACGGTGGCCCGGCCGTCCGTACTGAAGATCGTCGGGACCGCGCCGAGCTGCTCCCGGCGGCTGGAGGGCAGCGGCTTCGTCTACGCGCCGGAGCACGTGATGACCAACGCGCACGTGGTCGCCGGCGTGCGGGAGCTCGACGTGCAGGTGGGTGGTGACCGGATGACGGGACGAGTGGTGCTCTACGACGCCGAGCGCGACGTCGCCGTCATCTACGTACCCGGGCTGAACCGCCAAGCCCTGCCCTTCGCTGCGACGGTCGGCCCCGGTACGTCGGCCGTCGTCGCCGGCTATCCACTCGACGGCCCCTTCAACGCGGTGGCCGCACGGGTGCGGTCCCTGCAGGAGGTACGCGGGCCGGACATCTACAACACCCATCAGGTGGTGCGGCAGGTCTACGCCCTGCGCGCCAACGTGCGCAGCGGCAACTCCGGCGGTCCACTGCTCAGCAGCAGCGGCACCGTGCTCGGCATGGTCTTCGCCGCTGCCGCCGACGAGCCGGACACCGGCTTCGCGCTGACCGCTTCCGAGATCGGCAGCGACGCCAAGGCCGCCGCGACCGCGACCCGGCGGGTGAGCACGCAGAACTGCGACTAGCTGTTTCGGGCACAGCGCAGGACCGCCGCGATGTCCACGCCGTACGTCGGCCCGCCGGTGCCGGCGTAGGCCGTGAGCCGCCCGGTGCCGCGGGTCAGTAGCCGGTCGGCGCCGGGCGCATTGCCGCGCGCGCGGTGAGTCAGGCCGACGCACAGCTGCGCGAGGCCCTGCCAGAGGTCCCGCTCGGCCGCCGGCCCGGCCTTCCACCGCGCCTCGAGGATCTCGTGCGCGGCGAAGTGCCGGCCGGCACCGGCCAGCTCGCGGGCCAGCGCGACGGTCTCCAGCGGCGGCAGAGCCAACTCCGGCACCGGATCGACGCCTGCCTCGCCGTAGGGGAGGGGACGGCCGAGCTCGTCGCGGGGCCGGCCCTGCCGCGGCCGGCCGGCGGCATCGCGGTCGCGACCGTCGTGGCTCCCCGCGCCGGTCACGGTCCCTTGGCCCACCGGACCAGCTCGCCGGTGACCACGTCGGGTTGCTCCTCGTGCACGAAGTGGCCGGCCCCGCGTACCAGGTGCCACTCGTAGCTGGCGGCAACGTAGCGGCCCGACCCCTGAGCGGTCCGGGGCAGCAGGGCGGTGTCGAGCTCGCCGTGCAGGTGCAACGTGGGCACGGTGACCGGCCGTTGCAGCAGCTTGGCGAAACGCCACCCGCTCGGCCGGGTGATCGAGCGGACGATCCAGCGGTGGTACTCCACCGAGCAGTGCGCGGCCGCGGGGATCTGCATGGCCTGGCGGTAGCGCCGGTCGGCGTCGGCGAAGTCGGCGCTGGCCAGCCAGCGTGGGCCCGACCAGCGGCGCAGCAGGCGGCCCACGAAGGCGGCGTCCTCGGCCACGATGAGGGACTCGGGATAGACCGGCGCCTGGAACCCGAACAGGTGGCTGCTGGACCGCAACTGCCCGCGGGGGTCGGTGAGCAGGGCGGCCCGCAGCCGCAGCGGGTGCGGCATGCCCAGCACGGCGAGACGGCGGACCACCCGCGGATGCATGGCGGTGAGGCTCCAGGCGAGCAGGCCGCCCCAGTCGTGCCCGACGATGACCGCGTCGCGCTCACCGAGCGCGCGGATCAGCCCGGCGACGTCGGCCGACAGCGTGTAGCCGTCGTACCCACGGGGTGGCTTGTCGCTCGCGCCGTAGCCGCGCAGGTCCGGCGCGACCACGCGGAACCCGGCACCGGCCAGGCCGACGAGCTGGTGCCGCCAGGTCCACCAGAACTGCGGGAACCCGTGCAGCAGCAGCACGAGCGGGCCGTCGCCGGCCTCGGCGACATGGAAGCGGGCGCCGTTGGCGCTGATCGTGCGGTGCCGCCACGGCCCTTCGACGAGAACGGCCGAATCATCCGGCACGGGTGGCATGTGGTCAGGGTGGCACAGGCGCGGCGCGCGTTGGCCGAGGCAGGGCGATGAGGACGGGAATCAGCCGTTGCGGGCCGGCGGGACGGTCTCGGCGGAGTGAGAGCCGTCGGTCACGAAGGGACCTGCTGCTGGGTGGGGTGCTTGGCCCAGGCGAGCGTGTCCTTGGCGGTGGTGATGGTGCGCTCGGGGGGGCCCAGGGACTTGACGCTGCGTAGGCCGATCACCGCGACGATGCCGGCGAGCACGGCCAGGACGCCGGCGATCACCAGGTAGGCGGCCCAGCGCCACAGCCCGGCAGCCACCAAGCCCTCGCCCAGGGCGATCAGGAGCATCACGAGCAGGAAGGCGCCGAAGACCGCGGCCACCGCGAACATCACGCCGGCCCGCGCGGCGTTCTTGGCATCCGCCCGCAGCTCGGCCTTGGCCAGCTCGATCTCCTTGCTGATCAACAGGGACAGATCGCGGGTGGCCGCCGAGACCAGCGATCCGATGGAGGGTTCGGTGCGAGTCGAGTCGGTCGAAGAGGTCATGGCCCTGAGTCTGCCCGACGATGCCCGTCCTGAACCGCACCCCACACCTCGAAGTGCGGCGGGTCGGGCGCTACCCGCAGGCGGCCAGCGGGCCGCTCTGCGCCTGCCAGCGGTAGGACGTGCCGGTCCACCACAGCTCGATGTCGATCTCGGGCTCCCACGGTGGATTGACCAGCGCCACGACATGTCGGTAGCCCTCCAGCGGCCGCAGCGACTGGGCCCCCCCGCCGCCCCGGTGGGCGCAGTAGTGGTCGAGAACGGCACCCATGGCGGCGAATGCAGTCACCTCGTTCGGGCCTGAGCGGCTGGCCGGTAGCGACCCGCCGACGAGGGTGGTGTGCGGCACCGCGTGCGGCGAGGGGATCACCTGCCGGGGTGGCGGCGGGTAGTACGGAATGTCGATGGGGGCCAGCCGGATGTGCACCGGCTGCGGGACCGGGGCCGGAGCCGGCGGAGTCGTTGTCCTGAGGTTGGCGATCCCGCCGACAACCGCAGCCGCGAAGAGCACCGCCCCGGCGATCCGGGCGCCGCGGCCGGGCCTCGGCAGTCGCCATGCCGGCTTGGGCGGCCGGTCGCGGGCGTCGAGCAGCGGCGGTCGCTGCTCTGAGCGGCTGGACAGGATGTCGTCGGGCATGTAGTCCTCAGGCCTGTTGAATGGTCAGTCGTCATCCGCGGACTTGCTGTCCTTCATCTGTTCGTCGATGAGGTTGACGACGGACGGGTCGGCCAGGGTCGTGACATCGCCGAGCTCGCGGTGCTCGGCCACGTCGCGCAGCAGCCGGCGCATGATCTT
>QHCA01000035.1 GCA_003244095.1 Pseudonocardiales bacterium
GTGGCGCCGGACCGGCGGATCGCAGGGCACACGACTGCCGACGGTCACACCTGCAGCCTAGGTCCAGCCTGCCCGCACGAGGGACGTACGCGACCGGCCGTCACACCCCCGACTGGCCGGGCTCCTTGGCAGCCGGGTCGAACGTCGCATCAAAGGGAATCGAGATGCCCGTGGCCAGCGGGATCGGCTCGGCGTAGACCTCGCGACCGTCGGTGATCTCCTCGCCGAGCATGTCCACCGTCTCGACACCGAGCAGTCGCCAGCGCACTTGCTCGTCGGTGTTGCTCTGGTAGGTCTGTTCCATGCCGAGGCCGATCTCGATGGCCCGCGCCTTGGCCGCGGGAAAGTCGTCGGCACGGAAGAGGACCACGCTGCGCGCGAGATCGTCGCCGCCGCCCCTCTCCACCAGGATCACGAAGCGGAGCATGGCGCTGAACCAGACTGACGTCATTATTGTGTCTTCCATCGCCCGTCCGTCAGCAGTTTGCGTACCGTCGAGTTGCCCGATTTCAGGGCCTCCTCCACGGTCTGATCCTTGAACTCACCGGGGAACTTGCGATTGACTTCGCCGTTGCGGAACTTGCCGATGAAATCCTGCACCGTCATGCCGCGGTTGGAAACCGCAGGGTTGTTGGAGTCGATCTTAATCCGCCGGGCGAACTTGAGATCCCCCGCGGGATCTCCGGACCCACCGACACCGCCCCCGCTTGCGCCGCCACCGCCGTCTCCGCCGCGCGAGACTGCCTCGACCGGATTTTCGGCCGCGTCCTTGGACATATTCATGACGCCGGTACCGGCCATGCCCACACCCGCTACGACGCCCGCAGTCGACACAACATTTAGCGCAACCCCGAACGGGGACAGGACCACGGTGGCGTCCATCAGACCACCGAGTCCATCCCCCGCCGCGCTGACCGCGGTGAGGCCCAGCCCGGCCAGGGTCAGGGCAAGGTCGCCGGGGTGCGTGATCATCGCGTTGCCCAGGGATGCCGTGGCGTTGACGAGGTCGATACCGGCGTTCTCCAGGGTGTTGCCCACGCCACTGAAGAAGTGACCGACGTGGGACCAGAATCCCGGCTTGTGGGGCGCCTTGTCGCGGCCGGCGTCCACGATGTGTTCGGCCGTGTCGCCGGCATGCTGCAACTCGGTCCGAGCATGGTTGAGCTTGTCGCGGGCTGCCTGGCGCTTGACCTCGCCGGCGTCCACGAAGGGAATGGTCGGCGCCGTCGTCGGCGTCCCGGCCTTCGTCTTGGCCGCCGCGTCGGCTTGGGCCTTCCGCACCGCCGTGTCGTGCTGCGTCTTGGCGGCGGTGGTAGCCGCCTCTCCCTGATTCCACAGCACAATGGCATCGGCAGCCTCCTGCTGAGCCCACGTCAGCTTGCCGACGTAGGTCACCAGTGCGCCGGCTGTGCCATGGAAGTAGCCGGCGGCGGCTGTCCACTTCTCGGGCTTGCCGTGAAACTTCTCCCGGAACTGGTCACCGGCCTGGCCGCTCCAGCCGGCCTCGGTGTCGATCTTGGCCAGACCCTCGCCTGTCGTCTGCAGCAGGTCGCCGTAGTCGGTAAGCGCCTGCTGCGTGGTGGTCACCTGACCGGTATCGCCGGGGATCAGGGCGTGCGGGTCGCTGGTCTGGCCCAACTCGGCGGCCACTACTCGGCTGCCGGATCCGGGCCGGTGCCCGTGAGAATCGTGTCCAGCCTGTGCTGGCCGGACAGGTCGACCTTGATATAGGTGTCAGCGCTGCGGACCAAGCGGTCGGCGACCTCCTGGGTGTCCTTGATCAGGTGCTCGACACCGATCTGCCAGCGGTCACAGAAGTCCTTGACGGTCCCCGCAAGATGATCATGCCCGAACGCCGACTTGGAGCAGTCGACATCACTGACCTTCTTCTTGCCGACCGCCTCAACGGTCCCCTCGACGCCGTTGGCAGCCTCAGTCAAGGCTCTCACGTCAACACGAAACCCGTCCGCCACGACCAAACCCCCTCTAGCCTAGGCATCCACAGACGGTCAACAGTGTACGAATTCGGGCCGAGGTTGGCGAACCCGGTGCACCCTCACCCTCACCCCTCGGCGACGACCAGGGCGGAGGCGATGCCGCCGTCGTGGGACAGCGACAGGTGCCAGGAGATGACGCCCCGCTCGCCGGCAGCCGCTGCCACGGTGCCGGTGACAGCGAGCTCCGGCCGGCCGTCGGCCGTCGTACGCACCTCGCAGTCGTGCCATTCCAGGGCCGCCGGCACACCGAGTGCCTTGGCCACCGCCTCCTTGGCGGCGAAGCGGGCGGCGAGGGATTCCGGAGTACGCGGATTGCCGGCTGCCGTCACCCGCTCGCCGGGGGTGAACAGCCGGTCGGTCAGGCCCGGCGTGCGGCGCAGCGAGGCGGCGAACCGCTCGACCGGCACCACGTCGATCCCCACGCCGACGATCACCGGTGCTGACTATTCGACCGTTACCGACTTGGCGAGGTTGCGGGGCTGGTCGACGTCGTTGCCGCGGCCGGCGGCGATCTCGCAGGCCAGCACCTGCAGCGGCACGACGGTGACCAGCGGGGCGAGCAGGGTGGGGGTGACCGGGACCCGGATCAGGTGGTCGGCATAGGCCTCCACGTCGGTGTCGCCGTCCTCGGCGATGACGATCGTGAAGGCACCACGCGCGCGCACCTCCTGCAGGTTGGAGACCACCTTGCCGTGCAGCGAGTCCCGCCCGAGGGGTGAAGGCACCACGACGATGACCGGCGTGGCGTCCTCGATCAGCGAGATCGGGCCGTGCTTGAGCTCGCCGGCGGCGAAGCCCTCGGCGTGCATGTAGGCGATCTCCTTGAGCTTGAGTGCCCCTTCGAGGGCCACCGGGTAGCCGACGTGGCGGCCGATGAACAGCGCCTTGGGTGCGTTGACCAGGTCGCGGCCGAGCTGGCGGACCGGCTCCATCGTGGCCAACACGTCCTCCAACCACCGCGGGGCGCGCTCGAGGTCGCTGACCACGGCGGCCACCTCGTCGCCGTACATCACCCCGCGTACCTGCCCGAGGTACAACGCGACCAGGTAGACCGCGACGACCTGGGTGAGGAAGGCCTTGGTGGAGGCGACCGCGACCTCGGGCCCGGCCCGGGTGTAGAGCACGGCGTCGGACTCGCGCGGGATGGTGGAGCCGTTGGTGTTGGAGATGGCCAGCACCCGGGCCCGCTGTTCCTTGGCGTGCCGCAGGGCCATCAAGGTGTCCATCGTCTCGCCGCTCTGGCTGATCGCGATCACCAGGGTGAAGCGGTCGAGCACCGGGTCGCGGTAGCGGAACTCACTGGCCAGCTCGACCTCGCACGGGATCCGGGTCCAGTGCTCGATGGCGTACTTCGCGATCAGAGCGGCGTGATAGGACGAGCCGCAGGCGATGATGAAGATCTTGTCGATCTCGCGGAGATCCTCGTCGGGGATGCGCACCTCGTCGAGGACGATCTGACCGGTGCGGCCGAGCCGGCCGCGCAGGGTGTTGGCGACGGCGACCGGCTGTTCGGCGATCTCCTTGAGCATGAAGTAGTCGTAGCCGCCCTTTTCGGCCGCCGAGACGTCCCAGTCGACGTG
>QHCA01000036.1 GCA_003244095.1 Pseudonocardiales bacterium
TCTGGCAGGGCGGCATCAGCTTCGGCGGTGTGGTGAGCTTTGTCTTCGCCGACCTGATCACGCTGCCGCTGCTGCTGATCTACCGCAAGTATTACGGCATCCCGCTCACCCTGCGGCTGCTCGTCGTGTTCTGGACGGTGATGAGCGCCGCCGGCCTCGCCGTGGAGTACGCCTTCCGCGGCCTCGGGCTGGTACCGACCAGCCGCCCGGGGCTGGTGGCCATGGAGGGCATGCGGTGGGACTACACCACCGTGCTGAACATCATCGCGCTGGTCGCCGGCCACCGCCGTCCACGGTGGGCGGACCTACTACTTCTGCTCCGACCACTGCCAGCACCGCTACACCAGCGGCCACCCGGAGACGGCGGAGCAGGACGGGGCAGTGGCCGATCCGGTGTGCGGGATGACCGTCGACCCGGCCACCGCCATCAGCGCCGAAGTCCACGGCCGGATCCACCACTTCTGCTCGGCCGGCTGCCGGAACACCTTCACCGCCGAGCACGACCCCGCAGCCGCCGGCACCGCGCCGAGCAGGCCGGCGGCCGACTGAACCCGCACTTATCTCATTCATCCATGTGTCGCTATCGGAAGGCTCACTGACTTCGATGTTGAAACCACCGACCAGTTCCCGGGCGGCACCAGGCCGTATCTCGGCCGTCCTCGTCGCGACAGCCGTCGCCGGGCTCGCGCTGAGCGCCTGCAGCAACTCCTCCAACACGTCCGGGGCTCATCATGGGGCGATGCCCGCGCAGTCCATGTCGGCCCATGACGGCATGTCCGGCACCGGCATGGGCATGGCCGCCGGTGACGGCCTGGCAGCCACCACCGACGGCCTCACACTCCTCCCGGCCGCCTCTACGCTGCCGGCCGGTGTGCCTGCGCCGCTGGGGTTCCGCATCACCGGGACCGACGGCCATCCGGTCACCACGTTCGAACCTGACCAGACCAAGCTGATGCACCTGTACCTGATCCGCTCCGACCTGACCGGCTTCCAACACATCCACCCCACCATGGCCGCCGACGGCACCTGGACCGCCCCACTGGCCCCGGCCCGGCCGGGCACCTACCGCGCCTACACCGCGTTCACCGCCAAAACCGCCGGCAAGACAGTGTCGGCCGTCTTGAGCAGGCCGCTCACCGTCCCCGGAACCGCTACCGACACGCCACTGCCACCGCCGGCGACAACCACCCAGGCGGACGGCTACACCCTGACCGTGCACGGCGGCCAGATGATGGCCGGCATGGCACACACCCTCACCGTCACCGTCACCCGGAACGGCCGGCCGGTCACCGACCTGCAGCCCTACCTCGACAGCTACGCCCACCTGACCGCGATCCACGCTGGCGACCTCGCCTTCGCCCACCTCCACCCCCACGGCACCGTCAACGGCAACCACGGCGGACCGGCCCTCACCTTCACCGCCACCCTGCCCAGAGCCGGCGACTGGCGGCTGTTCATACAATTCCAAACCCACGGCGCACTGCACACCGCCGCCGTGACCCTGCACGTCGGATAACCAGCAGGACTCTTCAGAGGGTTTTCAGCATGCCGGCCATCGTGGTGATCCCGGCCGACTGGCTGCTGATGATGCCGGCCGCCACTTTCGTCGCGGCCGGATTGGTGCCGGCGGCCTGTTCGGTGTGGGCCATGGCGATAGCGCCCTGATGGTGACGGGTCATCATGGTCAAACACATGCGGTCGAAGCCGCGACCTGACATTCCCGCCATCATGCTCATGTCGGCCCGGCTCATCATCCCGGCGCCCATCGGCCGTCCCATGCCCATCGGCGAGCCAACGCCGCCCATGTGGCTGGTGTCCGGTACCTTCGCCCCCCAGCTTTTCAGCCACCCGGTCATCGTGACGATCTCGGGGTCCTGGGCCGCTTCGATCCGGACGGCCAGGGCCTTCACGGCCGGGCTGTCCGCTCGGGTCGGCGCCAGCCTGGCCATAGCGACGGCTTGGGCGTGATGCAGGATCATCTGCTGGGCGAACGTGACGTCGGCAGCATCGTGAACGCCGGCCGCTGCTGACATACCGCTCGACAGGCCGGCCCCGTTGGTGGTGTGGGTGGTGTGGGTGGTGGGTGACGATGCCTCGCCGCAGCCGACGAGGCCGAACACCGCGGCGGCGGCAGCGGCACACAGAGCAATGGGTCTCATGAAGTTCTTCCTGTGGGTGTTGGAGGATCAGCTGCCCCGAGCGGCCCGCTGCCGCAAGACCGCCGGCCAAGCCTAGGTCTCAGGCGTGCACGGCGTCGGTCTCGGTCGTCACGTGCTGGAGGGGCAGGGGCGAAATGCCGGGGTCACCGACCTACCGGTCCCTGAATCCGGCCCTCATCTTCACCGGCTGGGCCACATCGTCGTGGTTGGTTTCGTGTTTATGGTCATTGCCGCCGCCCTGCATCCCCATCGTTCCCCGCAGCATGAAGAACATCATCGCCATGCAGGCAGCTGGCCCAAGCAGGAACAAGATCTTGCCGTTGACGATGCCAGTGAAGGACAGGGCCGCCCCCGCGACAAGCAGGCCGATCATCAGATACGAGTGCTTGATGTGACTCACAGAAGACTCCTCTGGCATGGGACGGCGCACCGACCTGAGCGGCGACCCCGCCGGCGAAGAGCCTCCGGGGCAGTCCTTCTTCACCTCGACGGTATGCCGTGGCAGTCGCGTCCGGTAAGGGACGAAGGTCCCTGCCGATGCCGGCGGGGAGGGGTCCTGGTTCATCCAGTGCACAACAACGCCAGCCAGGTTCGGGGTCTCGGCGACGCCGTTCGCCTTGCGGCGGTGAGGGATCCGGTTAGGCGGGGGCGGAGCAGCACGCAGGTATTGGTAGACAGAGCATTTTTGCAGGTCACCCGTGGTGGGCGCGGCAGGTGTCGAACCTGCGACCCCTCGCTTGTAAGAGCCCTACTCCGCGACGACTGTGGCCCCTACCTGCGACTTCGCCAACACGCCGGCCCACCCAAGCCGCCACGCCCCGCACGGGTCGACTTCATTTCGCGTCACGTTTGGTGTCACGCGCCCACACCGGCTGCGGGTCGCAGCATGCCGCGAGGTGAGGCACTGGAGGTCAACTCGCGAGTTGGACCTCACCGGTGCCGGGCGGCGCGGTGCCGACCCGCTCGCTGTATGGGTGTAGGCAGTGGCTGCCCGGTGCGGACAGCGCCCGGCCCTGGCAGAGCATCTCCCCCACCATCCCTCGGGGCGTCGTCGCCGGTGACCGCGAGATAGGCGACGAAGCCGACGATGAGGACTGCCAGGGCCAGGCTCACCGGCCCCGAGCCTAGGGCGAGGCCGCCCCGAGCGTGCGACACTCCCATCCAGTCCGCGAACGAGGCACCGAGGGGCCGCGTCGCGATGTAGGCGAACCAGAAGGCGAAGATCGCATTGAGACCCAGCCGCCAGTGGGCCAGGGCCGGGATCGCGATCACAACCGCGAACATGACACCCGAAGAGAGATATCCCAGGTGAAAGGTGACGGCGGTCATGTCACCAGCAGCGGTGCCCAGTGCGAAGGTGGCCATCACCGCGGCCCAGTAGAAGGCTTCGCGACGCCGGGTGTAAACGCTGTGGATCGACAGGGTCCTTTCCGTGGCAAGCCACGAACCGAAGATGACGGCCAGCGCAAGGGCGAAGAATGCGCTCGAGACGAAGTAGGGCACGCCCAACCCGATGTGCACGACATCTGCAGCCATGGTCCCGAAAACCCCCACCATCGCCACAGTCAGCCAGTAGACCCAGGGCAAGTAGCGGCGTACCGCGAACTGCAGCATCAGCGCCGCCGTCAAGGCGATACCACCTAGCCCGACCGCGACCGCCGGCGGCAGTCGGTGCACCAGGTAATCCGACGCCGACTCGCCCATGCCGGTCGTCAAACCCTTGGTCACCCAGAAGGCGGCCGTCACCTCGGGAACCTTGATCGCAGACCGCCGGAGGGTGGCCCACGGCCGGTCCCGCCGCAGTTCACCGACGATCATCCGACCATGATCCCAGGCCTGTCCGGGTCAACCAGCAATGGCTCTGCATGTGGCTTCCCCTGCGCGCGTCGTCCACCCGAGCCGGTGCCCAGGTGATCTCCTGTCTTGAGCCCTCACGGTGCGGACGACGGAGCCGAGGGCGGCCGAGGGCGGCGCTGTGCGTCCAACACCCGCTGGCGCACATCGTCGGGCAGCTCGACCACGGCAACGGTGATACCGAGGTCCCGCAGCGCTTGGGCTGCCCACGACCGCGCGCCCGGCAGGAACGAAGCGGCGGCGGCTGGATCGCTGAGGCGCAAGACCAGCCGCGGACGCGGATACAGCGTGCTGGAGATCCACGTCAGCTTGAGCGCGTCGGAGTGTTTCCAGAACCTGCTCACGGTGGCTCCCTGAGACGATGAGAGAAGCATGCCGGAATTTCGACGCTCGATGGAAGGACAAGTGATCCGGACGAAAGATGGTGTTCCGATGAACAGGGAGTGGGCCACCGAAGAGCTGGCCGCGTTCCTGACGCTCACCGAGTTGTACCGCCCCGCAGATCCACCGGGCGTGGTCAACTTCACGTCGCACTTGAGCACTCGCGGAGCCGAACGCGACATCATGGCGCGTGACCATCTGGTGGAGCAGATACTCGAGCGCGTTCTCCCGGGTTGGCGCAACGATGTACCGAAGGACCGGAACAAGACGGTCAACCGCCGGTACCAGCATCGTGAGGCGGCTGAGCGGGCCGGGGCTGCTCTTGCTCGCGACGAGGAGATGCGACGACACCTTGGCGATGATGCGCCGCGGCTCTCGGCCTCAGACTCGCATCCAGCGGATGCCCTTCTGTGTGCTGAGTTTGTTGACCTTCGCAAGCCACATTCTCTTTGCACAGAAGGGCATTCGTGCGTCACGACCCGCCGCTCACCCCAAGCAGAACGGTGGATCCAGGTTTAGGGCCTCCCGGGCGCGGGCCGGACCGCCGGGGGCGGGCTCACCTGCCGGGTCACCTACGGGGGTGCCTTGGGTCAGCCTGGGCGGTTATGGAACGCCGATGAGGTGGGGGAATCCGAACGGGTTCGGGGTCGGGGTGGCGAGTAGGGCTGTCACTTCATGTGCGGGTGTGGGCCGGGCGAATAGGAATCCTTGTGCCATGTCGCAGTGAAGGTTTTGGAGTTCTGCTAGTTGTTCGGGTGTTTCGATGCCTTCAGCGATCGCGGCGAGGCCGAGGGCGTGGGCGAGGGTGATGATGTTGGCGGCGATGACGGCGTTCTTGCTGTGGTGTTCGATGCCGGAGACGAATGATCGGTCGACCTTGAGCGCGTCGACGGGGAAGCGTGTGAGATGACTGAGGGAGGAGAAACCGGTGCCGAAGTCGTCGATGGCGATGCGGATGCCCATCTGATGCAGTTCTTCGAGTTCGTGGCAGGCGTTTTCGAAGCCGGCGTTGTCGGCGACGAGTGAGGTCTCGGTGAGTTCCACGCCCAGCCGGGTCGGCGGCAGTCCGGCGGCGGTCAGGGCGGCTTCTACGGTGCGGCGGATCCCGCCGGCGGTGAGCTGTTTGGCGGAGACGTTGACCCAGGTGGTGAAGACGTCGGGTAAGAGGCCCTGGTCCTGCCATTGGGCGGTCTGGGCGCAGGCGCTGAACAGGGCGAATTCACCGAGGGCGACGATCGCCGCGGTGGACTCGGCTGCTGGGATGAACGCCAAGGGTCCGACCAGCCCACGGGTGGGTGAGGCCCAGCGCATGAGCGCTTCGACGCCGAGGATCGCGCCTCCGGCAAGGTCGACTTCGGGCTGGTAGTACATGACGAACTCACCTTTTTGCAGGCCGACGTGGATCTCATGTTGCAGGCCGAGGAGTTCACCGGCGTGGCGGGCGAGTTCGGGATGGAACATTTCGAACCGGTTCCGGCCGCCGTGTTTGGCCGCGTACATCGCGACATCGGCGTGCCGGATCAGGTCCTCACCGCTGGTGCCGGGGTGGTCGGCGACGGCGACGCCGACACTGGCC
Source organism: Pseudonocardiales bacterium (assembly GCA_003244095.1). Taxonomy (GTDB): domain Bacteria; phylum Actinomycetota; class Actinomycetes; order Mycobacteriales; family QHCA01; genus QHCA01. The sequence continues at coordinate 5,971 of QHCA01000036.1, forward strand.
CCGACGACCAGTTCCCGGCTGGCCAGCCGGACCGGCACGGCGGTTTCGGTGACGATCCGCTCGGCGACCGCCCTGGCCAGCCCTTCGTCGGTGTCCTCCAGGATGATCGCGAACTCGTCACCGCCGAGCCGGGCGACGGTGTCTCCGGAGCGGGTGATGATGGCGAGCCGGTCGGCGACCGTGGCCAGTAGCCGGTCACCGAGGTCGTGGCCGAGGGTGTCGTTGACCTGTTTGAATTCGTCCAGGTCGGCGATGAGCACCGCGACGGTATGTCCGCCGCGGGCCGCCCTGGCCAGGGCGTGGTCGAGCCGGTCACGAAACAGCGCCCGGTTGGCCAGGCCGGTCAACGAATCATGAAACGCCTGGTGGTGGAGCTGTTCTTCCAACGCGACCCGCTCGGTGACATCACGGCCGTTGAGCACGATGCCCTGGACATGTCGGTCCTGCCGCAGGTCGGTGACGGTCGCCTCGAGTTCACGCCACCCTACGCCGGCCCGGAGCCGGAACCGCAGCGGGGGTGGCTCGTCGCAGTCGAACGACGACGCCAGGGTCAGCAGTTTGGAAATGTCATCGGCGTGTACTTGGCCGCGGAAGCCGGGACCGATCAGGTTCGGTGCGTCCCGGCCGACCATCCGAGTCACCGACGGACTGGTGTAGAGGCAGTGCGCCTGCTCGGTGAGGATCACTACCAGGTCGTTGGAGGCGTGGACCAGGCTGCGGAAGTGTGCGCTCTGCCGGCGGGTCGCGGCGACCAGCAGCCAGGCCAGTAGCAGTGAACCGAGGAGGCCGAGGGCGCCGAGCAGCACCTGCAGCCGCACGAGCATGGCGAGCTGCCGGTCAGCGTTGGCCGCGATGGTGCGGGCCGCGTTCAGTGACACGTTCGACGTCAACGTTGCGAGGACTCTGAGCCGGGTCTCGGGGTCGGCCGGTAACGAATGCTCGCCGGCGGTCAGCTTCAGCCCGGCCGTCGGCTGATGTCGCCCGAATGCCTCCCCGGTCGCGATCAGGTCCTCGATCAGGTGCAGCGCCTGCTGAAGTTGCCTACGCACCGTGGCGCCCTGTGCCGCCGCCACGGTCGTCCTGTCGTCGTCCCCATCTACGCCGGGCGCCGTCCCGCCGTCGAGCAGCGCCTGCCCGCTCAGCTGCAGCAGGCGGGCCGTGCCCTTCGGGTCGGCCCGCTGCCCGTCGCGGGTCAGCAGCACGTCGTTCATGTACCGCTCGGCCAGCGTCCGCTGCCGGGCCGCCACCTCGATGACGACAGCACGATGCTGAGCCCGAACCGTGGCCAGCGCCGACAATCCGACGGCGGCCACTGACGTCACCGCGAACACCGCAAGGATGAAGGCCACCGCCCGCCGGCCCTGCCCGGTGAACGGCTGCCGGCCGCGCCGCCATCCACCCGTAATCGGCGGTCGCCCGAGGCGGCTTGCTGTCACGACGGTACGACCACGACAAGCTCGGTGTGCATGCCAGCGCGGTAGTGACCGGCCATGTTGCAGAAGACTTCGTAACGTCCCGGCTCCAGATGCACCCGCAGCGTCCGCCGGGTGCCCGGCAGAACAGTATCGGCCGAATCCACCTTGCGAGCCGCCAAAGCGTCCTCGTCGGCGGTGATCCCATCCAAGCGCAGCGGCAGCCGACCGTCACCTGCGGCCGTCCGGACGATGATCATCTCGTGGGTGTCGGGGCCCTCGTTGCTGAGATCCATCGACACCCACCCGGCGGGAACCCGGGCGGGCGTCACGGTGAGACGGAAGTCCCGCAGGGACACCTTCACTGTCGACTCACGGCGAGGCGCTGACGGCCCACCACAGGAAGAGCCGGCAAGCATCACGCTGACAGCGACCAGGATCACCGCGCCCTTCACACCCATGGCCACCTCCCGCCCCCCCCACACGAAACCCTCCGGACTGTCGGTAGACCTTCGACACCTCGAATAGCGGACTTGAAGCCGGGCAATGCATAGGACACCCGCCATTGCCAGGACGGGTCAGCCGCACCCCGGCAAGGGCGGCGCCGGCCGTGAAGCATCCGGGCGTTGGCGCCGAACGCGCAGGGCACGGCCGCGACGGTGCCAGGCGCCGCACTGGTCAACCTGCCGACCCCGCCGCGGGCACGGTCTCTGCGTCACTGTTCGTCGGCTGCGCCCCAGTTGGCCGACCCAGGTGCGTCCTGACCAGCCGAAGCCGGCCCATACAACGGCAACGGTGAAGGGACCAGATCCGCTCCGTTGCTACGGCGACCCCTGCTCGGGCTGTACGCCGAGGACGGCAGCCTGCGGCCGTAGGAATAGCGGTTGCCACTGTCGAGAGCGAAGACCCGCACCGGTCCGCCGTCAGGCGCCGCCGTGGCGGCGGGTCCAGAGGCCAGCCTTCCCCCCAGCGACGCCCACCCCGAACGCGAGGCGCCGGCGCTGCGATGCCAGAGGGCGTCATCGGTACCACGCGCGTACACCTCTAGCCGGCCAGGCGCAGACGCGGCCACGGCGGGATCGTTCAAGCTCTGACCGCCCAGGCGCTGCCGGCGCCGGCCACGGCCCCGGGAGGCTCAAGACGGTAAGAGATAGCCTTTCACCTGCGGTTTTGCCAGCGCGCTCGGAGGGACTCGAACCGTCGGCGTTGTAGCCGACGGCCGGTGAGCCGACGATGGTGGTCCCCATCGGCCCCCGCGTCGACCAGTGCGTCACGCCGAGCCGCTCCGGCGGCGGTTGCAGCGTCGCGGTGATCGCGACATCGTCGACGGCCTTGGGCCGGCCCGACTGGGGATGATCATCCAGACCCGCCAAGCCCTCGGCGGCATAGCGCCCCGCCACTGGATCACCGTCGGCCGGGACACCCCGACGCACTGCGAAATCGCCGACCTTCCAAGCCCCTTACCGGCGGCCAGCACGATCCGTGCCCGCGTCACCACCCCCGCCCTGATCGACGTCGAACGCGACCTGCTCAGCAGCATCGCTCGGTCCTGGTCCGGGATCTGCACACCGGCAGTCAACAGCGCCATGCCACGGCCCGAAGCGAACTCAGCCTTATGTAAAGGAACTAATGACGCGCAACGTGAGCTGTGTCGTGCGCGGACAACCGTGGGAACTGTCGCGGCTTGCGGTTCGCCGCCGTGCTGTCCCGCTGATCACCGGCGCGGACGCCGTCCACACGCTGACCGGCATCCTCGTCGAGGCCCGGCAGGAGGCGTTCTGAGCCGCCCCGCGGGCGGCCGGCTCTTGGGGTCGTCCGCCTGCTCGCGGCGGAGATCCACCGTCCATGCAAGGTTCGGTTCAGTCACGCAGGGAACGACGACGATCATGACGCAATCAGTTGCTGAGGGACTAGTGGAAGTGTTGGCGGAGTTGGGTGTCCGTCACGTCTGGGGAGTTGTCGGGGACGCACTGAACCCGATCACGGATGCGTTGCGTCGGCGCGAGGGCATCGAGTGGGTCGGCGTGCGCCACGAGGAGGTGGGTGCGTTCGCGGCCTCGGCGCAGGCACAGCTGACCGGCCAGCTCGCTGTCTGCGCCGGCACGGTTGGGCCTGGTTCTATCCACTTGCTGAACGGGCTCTACGACGCGGCAAAGTCCCACGCTCCGGTGCTCGCGATCTGCGGGCAGGTTCCCCGGGCAGAGATGGGCGGAGACTTCTTCCAGGAAGTGGACAACGATCTGCTGTTCACTGACGTTGCGTCCTTCCGGTTTACCCTGACGAGCGCCGAGCAGGTGCCTCGGATCATCGAGCAGGCCGTGCAGGCGGCATACGCGGGGCCGGGGGTCGCCGTGCTGACGGTGCCCGGCGATGTCGGGGCGCTCCCGCTGTCCTCTCCCGTCCGGATCCCTCGGCATGTGCTCGAGCGGCCAAGGTTCGCTCCGAATCGGTCAGCCGTCGAGGACGCGGCCGCCATGCTGGAGCAGGCCGAGAAGGTGACGTTGCTCGTCGGTGTCGGTGCCCGCGAGTCGAGGGCACAGGTGCTGACGCTCGCCGAGCGGCTGGCTGCTCCGATGGTCCTGACGTTCAAGGCAAAAGAGGGTTACGACGGTGAGAACCCCTACCAGATCGGCCAGTCTGGACTGATCGGCAATCCCGCGACCAAGAAGGCCTTCGACGACAGCGACGTGCTCGTGATGTTGGGCACGGACTTTCCGTACCCCGACTGGCTGCCCGACAAGGCGCGGACGCTGCAGGTCGATCGGGAACCCACTCACCTCGGGCGTCGCACCTCGCTCACCCTCGGTGTGGTGAGCGACGTGGGCCTTTTTCTGGACGAGCTGCTTCCACGGTTGACGCCGAAGGCGGATCGCTCACACCTGGAAGGGGCACGCTCCTCCTACGACTCGTGGCGAGAACGACAGAACCCGCTGGCGCAGACCCATCAAGGGTTGGGGGCGCGGGTGCGGGGCCTGCTGGACAACCCTGACGAGCGGATCCGGCCGGAGGCCGTAGCCGCATGCATCGACCGGCGAGCCGCGGACGACGCGATCTTCACCGCCGACACCGGGATGTGCGCGGTGTGGCTCGCGCGTTTCGTCATGCTCGGGGGTACCAGGCGGTTGCTCGGATCGTTCAACCTGGGCTCGATGGCGAACGCGATGCCCCAGGCGCTGGGTGCCCAAGCTTTGGACCGCGACCGGCAGGTCATCGCCTTCTGCGGGGACGGCGGTCTGACGATGCTTCTGGGCGACCTGCTCACGGCGGTGTCGGAGCGGCTCCCCGTCAAGTTGGTGTGCTTCAACAACGGCCGCCTTGGCATGGTGAAGCTCGAGCAAGAGGCTGGTGGCCTGCCGGAGTTTGGCACCCACCTTGCCAACCCGGACCTCGCTGCCGTGGCACGTGCCTGCGGCTTGCACGGCATCCGAGTGACCGATAGCGAGGACCTGGACCGGGCCGTCGAAGAGGCGCTGTCCCATCCCGGTCCGGTGCTGCTCGACGTCGTCACGAACCCCGACGAGGTCGCCCTGCCTCCGAGCACCAGCAAGGACCAGGGATGGGGCTTTGCGATCTCCAAGGCCAAAGAGGTCCTGTCCTGATGCTGCGCTGGATCGCGGTCGCCGCCCTCGTCGTCGTAGCCGCTGCCTCGGCCTTCCTCGCCGTCCTGCATCCCTGGTGGTGGCTGCTCACCGCACCACTGCTGGCACTCGCCCTGCTCGGGGTCCATGACCTGGTGCAGCGCCGGCACAGCATCCTGCGCAACTACCCCGTACTCGGCCACATGCGCTTCGCCCTGGAATCGATCCGCCCGGAGCTCCAGCAATACTTCATCGAGCGCAACTACGACGGCCGCCCGTTCGACCGGGACACCCGCAACGTCATCTACGAACGGGCGAAGGGGATCCATGGCGAGCAGGCCTTCGGGACCGAGCGTGATGTCAACCAGGTCGGCTATGAGTACTTACTGCACTCGACACGTCCGCTGCCGCAGGCCGACATGCCACCCCGGGTCCGCGTCGGTGGTCCGGACTGCACACAGCCCTATGACATGGCGCTGCTCAACGTCTCCGCCATGAGCTTCGGGGCGCTGTCGGGCAACGCGATCCGGGCACTCAACATGGGCGCTGCCCTCGGCGGGTTCGCCCACGACACAGGTGAGGGCGGGCTGACCGACCACCACCTCGAGCACGGCGGTGACCTGGTCTGGGAACTCGGCAGCGGCTACTTCGGCGCGCGGACCAAGGACGGCGACTTCGACCCGGACATGTTCCGCGACAAGGCCGCCCACGAGTCGGTAAAGATGGTTTCACTCAAGCTGTCCCAAGGCGCCAAACCCGGCATCGGCGGCGTCCTGCCGGCGGCGAAGGTCAGCCGCGAGATCGCCTCTGCTCGTGGAGTTCCGGTCGGGGAAAAATGTGTCAGCCCCCCATACCATCGGGTGTTCTCCACGCCGCGAGAACTGGTGCTGTTCCTCGCCCGCATGCGCGAACTGGCGGCCGGCAAGCCAACGGGATTCAAGCTCTGCGTCGGGTCCCGGGTTGAGTTCCTCGGGATCTGTAAGGCCATGGTGGAGGAAGGGGTGACCCCCGACTTCATCGTGGTGGACGGCAGCGAAGGCGGCACCGGCGCGGCACCCTTGGAGTTCGAGGACCACATCGGGGTCCCCCTCACCGAAGGCCTCCTGTTCGTCCACAACGCCCTCGTCGGCGCCGGGCTCCGCCGGCACGTCAAGATCGGCGCATCCGGCAAGGTTGCCACTGGCACCGACATCGTCAAGCGGCTCGTGCAGGGTGCCGACTACGCCAACGCGGCCCGAGCGATGATGATGGCCGTCGGCTGCATCCAGGCCCAGCGCTGCCACACAAACACCTGCCCGGTCGGCGTTACGACCCAGGACCCGAGGCGGGCCCGCGCACTCGTCGTCCCCGACAAGGCTGAGCGGGTGCATCGATTCCAGGACGGTACGGTCACTCAGGCGCTACAGATCATCTCTGCCATGGGCCTCCGCTCCCCCAGCGAACTCCAACCGCACATGCTGCAACGACGCGTCGACCACGTCACGACACAGGGCTACGACGAGCTCTACGACTGGCTAACTCCGGGAGAGCTGCTTTACGGGGCAAAAGAGCCCTGGTCGAAGGACTGGGACCGCGCGGACCCGGACGACTTCGTCCCGCTGTAAGTACAGGCGGAGTAGGGATGCGGGCAGTTAGTCGCCCGTAGATCCAGGCCAAGATCAGTGCGCCTGGTCTTATTGAGGACGTGGGCAACCGCTATCAGCAACCCACAGGCGAACGTGACGGCCTGCAAAAAACTCACCATAAACACCAGTCTCCCTGCGCGTCCTAGGTGTGGCCCACCGGTCACAGCAGGCTCAACCAGGCAGGCTACGACTCTGCCTGGCCATGCCGATTGCTGTCCCTCTCTGTCAGCATGGGGTGATGCGCCGACCGGTGCGTAATCACTGGACGAGGGCGGGGAGACGAGTCCCTGCAATGACTGTGTTGACCGCGATCGGACGAACCGGCGCTCATGCTGGTGGGGTGACCGAGCACTCGGGCGGCGAGGTGCCTGAGCGGGCTCGCCGCAGAACGTTCACTGCCGCCTACAAGCTTGCGGTGCTGGCCGAGTACGAGGCGGCCGAGCCGGGTCAGCGAGGCCAGGGTGCTGCGCCGGGAGGGTTCGTACTCTTCGCTGCTGACCGAGTTGCGGCGGGCGCGTGATGCGGGTGCGCTGGCCGGTCTCGCGGCGACCCGGGGCCGGCCGCCGTCGGACCCGGTCGAACGGGACAACGTGCGTCTGCGGGAGCGCAACGCCCGGCTTGAGGCGGACCCGGATACGGCGCGGCGGGTGATCGAGGTGCAGGGAAGAGTTCTCGGCTCTCTTGGAAGATCTGTCCAAGAGAGCGCACGACGAGTCCGCACCGTCGAGGTCCGGGCCGAGTTCGCCACCGCGGTCGAGTGGGTGACCGACCAGGCGGCCCTCGAGCCCGCCCCGCTGGTCGGGACGGTGGCGGCCTGCGCGGCGGCCGGCCGGCCGCGGGCCACGGGACTACCGCCGTCACCGGGTCAGCCCGACGCCGGTGCGACCGGCACCGGTCGCGCATGGCGACCGGCTCCAGCCGGCGGCGCTGTCGGTCGAGGAGCGCGCGGAGGTGCTGGCCGTGCTGCACAGCGAGCGGTTCTGCGACGCCGCTCCGGCGCAGGTCTGGGCGACGCTCCTCGATGAGAACGTCTACCTGGCAAGCGAATCGACGTTCTACCGCCTCCTGCGCAGCGTGCACGGCAACGTCCACGAGCGCCGTGCGCAGGCCACCCACCCGGCCCACGTGAAGCCTGAGCTGGTCGCCCACGGCCCGAACCAAGTGTAGTCGTGCGACATAACCAAGTTGCACGGCCCGGTGAAGTGGACGTACTTCTACCTCTACGCCGTACTGGACGTCTTCAGCCGCAAGACCGTCGGGTGGATGGTCGCCACCCGCGAGTCCGCAGCGCTCGCTGAGCAGCTGCTGACCGCGACGATCCACGCCGGGCAGCTCACGATCCACGCCGGCCGGGGCAGCAGCATGGCCTCCAAGCCCGTCGCCCTGCTGCTCGCCGACCTCGGCGTCACCAAGACCCACAGCCGACCGCGGGTCAGCAACGACAACCCCCTACAGCGAGTCGCAGTTCAAGACCTTGAAGTACTGCCCGAGCTTCCCCGGCACGTTCGCCTCCCTCGAGGAAGCCCGGGCGTTCTGCGCCGGATTCTTCTCCGCCTACAACCAGCACCATCGTCCCGCCGGCCTCGGCCTGTTGACGCCGGACGTCGTGCACAGCGGACAAGCCCAGGCCGTCCGAGCACGACGCGCCCTCGTTCTTCACGCCGCGCACGCCCAGCACAGCAACCGCTTCCGCCGACCGCCCCAGCCGCCCAAGCTCCCAGGCAGCTCCTGGATCAACCGACCCCCCGAGAGCGAGGCGATTGCTCAGTAATGGCTGGGATCAACTGCCCCAAAGAGGCTGACAGACATCCCATCCTGAAAGATGTCGAGCGGCCGTGGCCGGAGCTTCCTTTTGGTGGTGCTGCCAGGCTGTCTCCTCGCTGTAGTCGGTCCCGGACTTGAGGCGGCCGGGCAGGATGCCGACGAGTCGGTTCGCGAGTTGCCGCAGCGCGGCGTGGTGCCCGATGTTGCGACCACGAAGGGCGTCGTAGTAGGCGCGGGCCCCGGTGAGGCCCCGAGGGCGGCGAA
>QHCA01000037.1 GCA_003244095.1 Pseudonocardiales bacterium
ACCAACGCGTGCGGACCGTCCTTGGCGAGGTCGAAGACCAGCTGGCCGGCCGCCCGCTCGCCGACGACGAATTGGGTGCTGCGCGGCCTCGCCTCCCAGCGGTGGCGGATCCGCCTGCCGTCCGGCCGGGACAGCCCGAGCAGCGGCAACAGCCGCGACGTGGCAGGCGGTGTCGTGGCCGCGCGCCCGGCGGCCGCGCCGTCGACCAGCGGCGCGAGCGCGCGAGCGACCTCCTCGGCGTGCGCCACGCTGACGCCGTCGACACGGACGCCGCCGATCGGCGCAGCGCCCGGCAGGTCGACCCGCAGGCGGGTACCGACCTCGCCTTCGAAGGCGACGATCCCCCTGCACCGCGCCGGCAGCCGGTGCACGCTGCGGTCGACGCACACGACGAAGACCCCGCTACCCGGCCCGGCCTCGAGCAGCGGCTCCAGCAGTGCAGCGTCGATGTCGGCGGCGCCGTCGACGACGACGATCGTGGCGGGTGTCCGGCGACCCGGCTCGGGGCCCGCGCCAGCGGTAGCGGGCGGCGCGAGGCCGCGGGCGAGCTCCCCGAGCAGCTGCCGGACCCCGTCCGGGTCGAACGCGGCGGCCGGCGTCGCCGGATCGCCCAGGTGTGGCAGCCAGCGGCACCAGCGCCATCGCTGGGCCGACTCTGGCGTCCCGACGAGCGCCAGCCGCAGCTCGGCGGGACTGTGCAGCACCGCGAGCTGGGTGAGGACGGCGCGCATCAACGCATCGGCCGGTGGCTGCGGCCCGGCGACCCCCAGCACACCGGTCGTCGCCACCGGAACGCACACCGGCACGTCGTGCGCGCAGCCGGCCGCCGGGAGATCGGCCCCCGACCCGCCGCCCGCGGGTTCGATCGCGACGTCGGCCGGATGTTCGATCGCGATGTCGTCCGGGTGCTCGATCGCGATGTCGGCTGGCCGGTCGCAGCGGCCGATGCGCACGAGGAGCGTGTCCGGATCGCCGGGCCGGCGTTCCCATAGCCGCCCGCCCGGGCCGTCGGCGATCCGCGCGATCGTCGCCGGATCGGGTGCCGCCGCTCGCGACCGGCGCTGGTAGGCCTCGACGGCGTCGGCCAACCGCCGCCGCGCCTCGGCGGAGCTGCGCCGGTAGGTGGTGAGCTCGACCCGGCGGCTGCGCCGGCCGCCGATGCGGTCGGACACCGTCGTGGCCACCATCATCACCGGTGACAGCACCGCGAATGCCAGGTACTGGGGGGCGTGCATCAGCACCGCCATGCCGACGCCGAGCGCGAGCGGCACTAGCGCGCCGATCACGGGCAGCCGCCCGGCGCGGCGCCGGCGCGGCGCGGCCGGCACGACGACGTGCTCCCGTTCGGGCGGCCGCACGAGGCGGGGCGGCCGGCTGACGACGATGGTGCCGTCGGCGAGCTCGCGGCGCAGCACCCGAGGCTCGGCCGCCGGCGACAGGCAGAGCGCGGTTTCACCGACGCGCAGGATCGCTCCCGCCGCCCATGGCATGGGGCTCCGGCCAACTGGAGCGCCGTCGAGCGCCGTGCCGTTGGTCGATCCGAGATCGCACACGGTGACACCCCGCGGCCCCACCTCGACCGCCAGGTGCCGCCGGGACAGGTCGGGGTCACCGACGACGATGTCCGCGGCGTCGTCCCGCCCGACGGTGCGGCGCCCGCGAGGCAGCGCGTGCCGGCCGCCGGAGTCCGGCCCCCCGACGACGCGCAGCTCCAGCCCCCCGGGCCGTGGTGCACGGTCGCTCGCGGGGACACCGACGCCGACGACGTCGCCGGTTCGCAGCCCGGGGCCGCCCAGCGGTGCCGAGGGCGGCAGCTTTCGGCGTCCCGCGTGTAAGTCGGTCGGGGACCTGCCGGCTGCCGCGGCCAGTGCGGCGCGCACCGCCTCGACGGGTGTCGACTCCGGCGCGCGTACCTCGACGTCCACCGGCTCGCCGCCGGCGGGGCGCAGGGTCAGCACGACGCGCATCGGCCCAGTGTCGGCCGCTCGCGAGGTGCACGCGGCCGCCACCGCGGCCGGCTGTGGACAACCGGCATGGGACACTGGCGTCCCGTGCCACTAGCCTCGGCGGGGGGGCCGGCTGCCCATACCGCCCGCCGCGAGATCACGCCCCGCTGGAGCTGGAAACGAGGCAGCGATGCCGGTCGAGCGACCCGATCCGGCCGGCGGCCGGTCCTTCGGCGAGGAGGGCGCGCGCCTCTCCTATGGCAGCTACCTGCGGCTGCCCGCGCTGCTCGCCCAGCAGGTGACCGAGTCCGAACCGGCGGCACACGACGAGCTGCTGTTCATCACCATCCATCAGGTCTACGAGCTCTGGTTCAAGCTGCTGCTGCACGAGCTGGGCGACGCGCGCGACGCGATGCTCGCCGGCGAGGCCTATCGGCCGCGGCTGCGGCTGGCCCGCGCCCGCGTGATCGAGCGGCTGCTGGTCGACCAGATCGACATCGTCGAGACGATGACGCCGCAGGACTTCCTGGCCTTCCGGGCGCTACTTGCACCGGCGAGCGGCTTCCAGTCGGTGCAGTTCCGCGAGGTGGAGTTCGTCTCCGGCGCCAAGGACGAGGCGTTCGTGGCGCGCCTGCACGACGCGACCGACGACGAGCGCGCCCGGCTGGTCGCCCGGCTCGCCGAACCGACCCTCTGGGACGGCTACCTCGCGCTGCTGCAGGCCGCCGGGTTCGCCGTAGACACCGGTGCGGCGCGCCGCGCGGCGCTTGCGTCGGTGAGCCGGGACCGCGACCGCTACGGCGCGCTCTGGGACCTGGCCGAGGCGCTGGTTGACCACGACGAGCAGTGGGCGCTGTGGCGGTCGAGGCACGTGTTGATGGTCGAACGGATGATCGGGCGTAAGTCCGGAACCGGAGGATCCACAGGTGCGCCGTATCTGGCGACGCGGCTGAACCTGCGGTTCTATCCTGAGCTGTGGGAGCTCCGCTCGCACCTTTGAGGGGGATCGCCAACCGGCGACAACGGGACACAAGGGATTTTAACCGTTTTTACCGCTAGATATTGCATTCCGTCTCAAGGTGCGTACAGTCGGAACCGAATCGCCCGAGCCCGGTGCTACCGGGACATCACAACGGAGGTAATCACCATGCCAGGTGGAATCAAGGTCACGCCCGAGCAGCTGCAGGCCCTGTCCGCGCAGTGCCACCAGAAGGCCGGCGACCTGCAGGGCACGTCCGAGGCGCTGCGCAGCCAGGTCCAGGGCGTCGTCGGCAGCGACTGGTCCTCGACCGCGTCGGCGCAGTTCGAGCAGCTGCACCAGAAGTGGCAGACGAGCCAGAAGGACATGCACGAGGCACTGACGGGCATCGGCCGGCTGCTCTCCAACGCGGGCAACGCCTACAGCGACAGCGAAGGCCAGATCAGCAACATGTTCAAGGTCTGATCGCGCTCGACGCCATGCCGGTCCCTGCGACCCCCGCGCGTCGCGCCGGGGGTCGCAGTGGGTCTGCGGCCAGCCGTGGTCGGCGTAACCGCAGCCGGTCCCACGGCAGCATCGAGGTCATCGCCACCAGGTGCGGCCAGAAGATGATGCTGATGCCGGCGAACGTCGCGAGATGGAAGCTCAGCAGACCGGCCACGACGAGCACTCGAGCCCGATCCGAACGGGCGAAGAGCAGCAACGGCGAGAGCAGCTCGCCGCCGATCATCAGGAACTGACCGGCCTCCAGCAGGTGCGGCTGGTGCAGCAGCCAGCCGGATGCGAAGGTACCGCGCCGGACGATCGCGCGAGCCAGCGTCGCACCCGTCGGCCAGTCCAATCCGCCGAAGCGGATCTTCGCCCACGCGGCCAGAAAATAGGTCAGCACCACCGAGACCTGAACGCACCGCATCGCCCAGCCGGCCGCCTCCGAGCGGGTCGGGTCGTCGCGGCGGACGCGGCCGATCGTCGGCAGTACGGCGAGGGCCACCAGGTAGGCGAACCGGTCGTGATCGACCTTGCCATAGGACATCGCGATCACCATCCACTCGCCGTACAGGGCGAGGACGGCGACGCCCAGCAGACGTGGAGCCCGTCCGGTCGCCGCGGCCACCGAGGTGATCACCAGCGCGAGCCCGACGGCCATGACGACGGCGTGCGTCGGCGTCGGCAGGTGCAGCAGCCGGCCCACCACCAGTGGTTGGTAGAGAGCCGTCGGCACCCGCGCGTGGGCCCACACCCACGGGGTGAGCACCAGCACGTCGAGCGGTGCGAACAGGTAGACGATCGTGCGGAAGACCGCGACCCGGGCGAGCGGCACTGGTTCGAACCACCAGCCCCGAAGGGCCGCCGGCAGGCCGCCGCGCGCGCCGGTCGACGTCGTCATGTGGGTGGCCCGCCACCGGGGTGAGCCGGTGGCGACGGCAGGACCCAGGTCGCCAGCACGATCTCGGTCGAAGCTCCGTGCACCGCGCCGTGCCGCAGGCCCTGGTCGTGGCGGAGGAGCTCGACGCGCCGCAGCGACACGCCAGGGTGGCGGTGTTCGTACGCCGCCGCGAGCAGGACCAGCAGCTCGGGGTGGTGTTCGAACCGGCCGACTTGGCCCTCCACCTCCGCTCCTCGCAGTCTGGTTCCGGTGCCGGAGATCGCCACCTGCCGGCCGGCCGCCGTAACGCCGTCGATCGTCACCGAGCTGACCGGGCCATCCGGCCGGTCGCGGGTCGAGTACATCCGGAACGGCCCGAACGGGAATGCGCTGTCCTGCCCCACCAGCGATCCCGCGACCAGCAGGCCGAGCACGACGGCGGTGGCGCCGCCGCGGATCGCGACACCGCGTCGGCGCACCCGCGCCGTTCGGCCGAACGCGCCCCACTCGCTCAGCAGGGCGGCAAGATCCGGCGTTGTCGGCAGTGTCGCGAGCGCGTCGACGTCGAACCAGCCAACGTCAGCGGCGTCGTCACCCGCCGTGAGCTCACCGCCGACGACGTCGCACGCGTAGTCGCTGTTGTCGTAGACCTCGCCGGGCTCGCGGCCGGCCAGCTCGACCGAGCCGACAAGCTCGCCCACCTTGACCCGCAGGCCGGTCTCCTCGAGCACCTCCCTGGCGACGGCGACCCGGTCGTCCTCGCCCGCTTCGACATGTCCGCCGGGGATCGACCAGCTGCCTGCCGATGGTGGACGCGCTCGGTTGACCAGCAGCAGCCGGTCGCGGTCGACGACGACCGCGCCGACGGTCCGGGCGCGGGTCGGCGGCACGGCGTAAGGCTACGTCCGGGGCCGTCCCGTGCGGCGTCGTCCGCAGCGGGTAGTCCCGGGCGGGTGGTCGGGCGCGCCCGCGGGTTGACCGGTGCGGCCGGCGCCTGCACTCTCGGTGCCGTGTCGCGCCGCCCGGAGTGTCCGCGCTGTGCCGGCGCCGTGCTGCCGCCGAGCGCGTTCTCGAGCAGCTGGCGCTGTGACCGGCACGGCGTGGTCGCGCCGCTGCACCTGTTTGCCTCGGCGTCGCCGGAAGCGATCGACATGGTCCGCCGGCTGACCCACGTGCCGATGTGGCTGCCGGCACCGATGCCGGTCGGCTGGTCGGTGACCGGACTGGGCTACGCCGGCGACGACCGATCCGGTGCGCGGGCCACGCTGGTGGCCTGCTCGGGACCGGCACCGCTCGGCGGTCCGGCCGACCTGCTGCTCGTCGCCGAGGAGCCCGGCGTCGGCCTCGGCGCCGGATACGCGGGCATCGACGGTCCGGACCCCGGCCCGCAGCTGGAGGAACAGCGGGCCGGGATCGTGCGCACCCAGGGCCACCCGACCGCGCTCTGGCCGATCTCGGGGGTCTCCGATCGCTGCGCCGTTGTCGGAGAGGCGGCCGGGCTGTGGCTCTGGGCGATCCTCTGGCCGGCGCCGGCCGGCTACCTGCTCGCCGAGGACCTGCGCCTGAACGACCTGCGGGAGGGCACTCCCGGTGACCTCCCGGTGGGGCCGACGTCACCGCGGCTGCGACGCTGACGTCATGATGCGCATCGACCTGCACACCCATACGAGCGCGTCCGACGGCACCGATGAACCGCGCAGTGTCGGCGTGCTGGCAGCGGCCGTCGGGCTCGACGTCGTCGCCGTCACCGATCACGACACCACGGCCGGTTGGGACGCCGCGATCGCGGGCGCGCCGGCCGGGGTGAGGGTCGTCCCCGGCGTCGAGTTCTCCTGCGTCGTCGGCGAGGGCGAGCGCCGAGTCTCGGTGCACCTGCTGGGTTACCTGTTCGACCGGGCCGAGCCGCGGTTCGCCGCCGAGCGGCGGCGGCTGCGACTGGATCGCACCGACCGAGGCCGGCGCATCGTCGAACGGCTGACCACGGCCGGTGTACCGATCGAGTGGCCGGCCGTGCAGCGGCTGGCCGGAGGCGCGCCGATCGGCCGCCCGCACATCGCGGGCGCGCTGGTCACCGCTGGCGCGTCTTCGACGGTGGACGATGCGTTCGAGACGTGGCTGCGCCCGGGCGGTCCCTACTACGTGCGCAAGCGCGACGTCGACGTCCGGGACGGCATCGCGATGGTGCTCGCGGCCGGCGGCGTGCCGGTGTTCGCACATCCGCGCGCCCGCAAGCGTGGGCGGGTCGTGACCGACGACGTGATCCGCGAACTCGCCGCCGCCGGACTGGCCGGGATCGAGGTCGACCACGTCGACCACGACGCGGCCGACCGCGTCGAGCTGCGGACCCTGGCCGGGGAACTCGGGCTGATCATGACGGGGTCCAGTGACTACCACGGCACTAACAAGGCCGTGCCTCTCGGCGCGAATACGACCGATCCGCAGGCGTATGCAGAAATCTGTCGCCGGGCCAGCGGTACACAGCCCGCGCGCTGCTAGAGCGAGCCCGCCGCTCGCCCGGCTACCGTGGTGGCATGAGACGTCTCGCAACGGTGGCCGCGCTCGCCCTTCTTGCTGTCCCAGCGGCGATCCTGGCGGTCGCCGGCCCGGCGTCGGCCGACGCCGCGAGCGATGCGGCCAACGCCCTGAGCAGCGATCACCGGGTCTACGTCGCGAAGGGCGCGGCGGTGACGCTGGATTCCGGTGCGGTCGACGCCGCGCAGGTCAACATCGTCGTTGCGGGGCTGCCGCCCGGCAGCGGCGACGCGTTCTCGAACGCGAAGACGATCCTCCCGAAGGTGTTCGGCTCAGCCGAGGGGATCGTGATCGTGATCGGCGGCACCGACGGGCTGCAGGTCGCGTCCGACACCAACTACCCGGGCGGCGCTGGCAGCGCGATTCGGTCGGCCGGCAAGGCGGCGCTTGCCGACCACCCGCTCCGCAAGGGCGGCAACGCAACCGAGCTGATCAGGGCCGCGGTGTCCAACATCAACGCAGCGGCGCCATCGGGCTCGGCCAACGGCTCGCCGTCGTCATCGGGCAGCTCCGGCTCGAATAGCCATGCCGGCCTGATCGCGCTGGTGGTGATCGTGGTGCTGCTGGCCGGCGGCGTCGGCGGCTGGCTGGTGACTCGACGTCGCCGGGAGCAGCGCCGGCTGCAGGGCCGGCGCGCCGAGGTGGTCTCGCTCTATGACCGGCTCGGCGCCGATGTGAGCAACCTCGACCCAGGTGAGGACAAGATCGCCAGACAGGCGCTGGCCGACGCCTCGGAGCGCTACACCGCGACCGGCTCGCAGCTGGAGGGGGCCGACACCGACGGCGAGTACGACGCCGCGCGGCGCACCGCGCTCGAGGGCCTGCAGGCCGCCCGAACGGTACGTACCCAGCTCGGCCTCGATCCCGGCCCGGAGCTGCCGGAGATCGCGCCGAAACGCGCGGACACCCTCGACGCCGAGAAGGAGTTCGCCGTCGGCGACCGCACCGTGCGCGGGTATCCGGCCTACCAGCCGGGGGCGCCGTACTACTTCGGCGGCGGCGGGGGATACGGCTCTGGCTGGTACTCCTTCCCGTTCTGGGAGACCATGCTGATCGGCTCCATGCTCGGCGGCGGTTTCGGCTACGGCGGCTTCGGCGGCGGCTTCGGCGGCGGCTACGGCTCCGGGTACGACTCCGGCTTCGACGCGGGCTACGACCAGGCCGGCGGCGGCTCGGGCGGTGGCGGCGACTGGGGCGGCGGCG
>QHCA01000038.1:0-12846 GCA_003244095.1 Pseudonocardiales bacterium
GGGGCGGCGGCCCGGTCGTGGCACCCGACGAGGGCTGAACGCTGCGCCTGCTGATCACGGCCGACACCCACCTGCCCACCCGGGCGCGTGACCTGCCACCGGCACTGTGGCGCGAGGTCGACCGCTCCGACGTCGTCGTCCACGCCGGCGACTGGGTCGGCGTGGAGCTGCTCGACCTGCTCGCGTCCCGTTCGGCCCGCCTGATCGGGGTGTACGGCAACAANNTCGTGGTGCACGCCGGCGACTGGATCAGCCCCGATCTGCTCGACCGGCTGGAAACTCGCTCGGCGCGGCTGATCGGGGTGTACGGCAACAACGACGGGCCGGCGCTGCGGGCCCGGCTGCCCGAGATCGCCCACGCCGACATCGACGGCCTGCGCCTCGCGGTCGTGCACGAGACCGGTTCGGCCCGCAGGCGGGAGCCGCGCTGCGCCGCCCGCTTCCCCGGCACCGACGTGCTGGTGTTCGGGCACAGCCACATCCCCTGGGACACCACCGCCGAGGGCGGGCTGCGCCTGCTCAACCCGGGCTCCCCGACCGACCGGCGGAGGCAGCCGTACTGCACCTGGATGACCGCCGAGGTCAGCGGCGGCGGCCTGACCGACGTGACCCTGCACCGCCGGGATTGAGCGCCGCTAGAGATCGCGCAACTGGCTGGGCCCGGCCCTTCCCGCGAGCCGGCCGAAGACCACGAGGACGGCCGCGCTGGCGGCCAGCACGCTGAGGACCAGGGCACTGAGGTATTGCGCCGGTATCGTGAGCCCGGTCGGAGCCGGGTCGAAGATGCCGGTGAGGATCTTGACCAGCAGGTACGCGATCGCGGTGCCGATCACCGCTCCCCCGACCAGCCCGCCGGCCAGCAACGCGCGCGCCTCGGCAGTGAGGAACCGGCCGCGCTGGCGCGACGTGGCACCGAGAGCGGCGAGCAGGACGAGGGCGCGGCGGCGTTCGGTGATGCCGAGCGCGAGGGCCAGACCGGAGCAGGCCAGGGCGAGGATGAGGCCGAAGCCGAGCTCGAGATGGGACAGCCCGGACAGGTCGGCGCTGGCCAGCCCCGACGCGGACGTGACCGCCGCCCGGTCGGCCACGATGTCGTGCACCTGCACGCCGGGTGCGGCGCTCTGGCGCAGGGCGGCCGCGGTGGTGGTCGGCGTCGACGACCGGATCAGGAACGTCCCGACCGCGTCGGAGCCCGTCACCTTCGCGATGTAGGCCGCATTGGCGATGATGAAGCTGTCCTTGGGCGCCGTGGGGAACTCCCTGACGACGCCGACCACGTGGAAGCCGACCTGGGTGTAGGTATGACCCGGCCCGGTCTGCAGGCGCAGCCGCACCGCGTCGCCCGGGTGCAGTTGGTAGTCGTGGATGGTCTCGGCGGCCAGCAGCACGCCGTCGGGGGTGGTGGTCAGTGAGTGCAGCGCCGTCCTGATCGTGGAGCCGGGTACGAACGAGTCGAGCAGCGGGGCGACCCGGCCGATCGTGGCCGGCCGGATGCCATAGAGGTCCTGCAGGTCGGCGCCGACATAGGCCAGCCGGTGCTGCAGCGGCTCGACCGCCTGGACGCCGGGGGCGCCGGCGAGGGCCGTCCCGCCGCCTGGGCCGACCACCGCGCCGGGCGGCTGGGTCACGGCCACGTCGGCACCCACGGTGAGCGCGACGTCCAGGCGGGCCTGCTTGTCGTAGGTGGCGGTGAAGATGGCCGTAGAGGCGGCCAGGCCGAGCGCGACGGCCAGGCCGGCCGCACCCCGGGCGATGACCCGGCGGCGGGCCCGGATGACGGCGGCTTCCATCTCGGGCGCGCGGCCCGGTCCCGAGCGGGCTGCCCAGGAGAAGGCAAAGCGGCCGGTACGCCGGCCGAGCAGCACGATGCTGATCCGCCAGATCAGCAGCGCCAGCCCGGGCCAGGCCAGCGCCGGGGCGAGCAGCGCCGCGTAGTTGACGGTGGCCACCGGCACCCCCTCGGGCACCACGACGACCTGGTAGCCGCCGCGGGCGGTGAGGGCGAACACCGCCACGGCACCGGCCAGCAGGACGGCGTCCAGGCCGAGGCGCAGCGGCCAGGGCAGGCCGGTCGGCTGCACGCGCGCCACCCCCGTACCGATGCCCTCGGCGCCCGGCCGCAGTGTCGACCGGACCGCCGGGCCGAGCTGGGTGGCCGCTGCCATCAGCAGGCCGGCCACCGTCGCGCCGACGGTCCACCCGAGTGCCAGGTGCGCGCCGGCCGGCAACGCCAGCCATACGGCAAGGACGGCGAGGGGCAGCCCGAGAAGCACCCCCAGGCCACCGGTGAGCGCGGTCTCGGCGGCGACGATGCGCAGGATCTGGGCCGGGCGGGCACCACGCAGCCGGAGCAGGGCGACCTCGCGGCGGCGCCGCTCCCCGCGCAGGGCCACCACGAGCGCGGCGACGACGGCGGCCAGGGCGAGGCCGGGGACGCCGAGGAGCAGGATCAGCAACTGGGCGTACAGCGCGTCCTCGCGGGCGGCCGACAGGGCCGCACCCAGGTTGTCGCCGACCAGCGCGCCACCCGCGACCTGTGCCTGGAAGTGGTTGGCTCGCTGCGTCAGGAGGGCGGCCGCGGCGGCCGGGTCGTGCGGCAACGCCGCGTGGCCGAACAACACGTGGAACTGCCGGATCACCGTCGCCCCGCCGGTCAGCGCGGCAAATTGGGGAGGCGGGACGAGCAGCACGTTGTCCGGCGGCGCGGTGGCACCGGCGCCGGGTGGCGCACCGACGACCTGGAAGAAGCTGTCGGCCTGCGGCAGGTCCGCGACCCCGTCGACCTTCAGTGCCTTCTGGCCACCGCCGGGCAGGCTGACGGTGACGGTGCTGCCCGGCCCGGCGGCGAGGTTCGCCGCGGTCTGCTGCTGCAGCAGGATCCCGTCGTGCGCGCCCAGCAGGTAGCGGACCTCGGCGGGTGCGGCCTCGGCGTACCCGGGGTCGAGGCTGACCACGTAGGCCTGCCCGGTGGTGCGCGACCCGGTGGCGGAGCTGGACTGCAGGGCGGGCACGATCGCCATCCGCACCGGCAGGACCGCACGGACACCGGGGGTCCTGGCGAGGGTCGCGGCGACGTCGGCCGGGTGGCCCTGCGGGGTCACCTGCACCTGCCAGTCGACCGGCACCCTGGCCGCGGCGCGGGTGGTCAGCCCGGCAGTGCTGTCGGAGACGAAGCCGCCGAGGGCGGCGATGAAGGCGACGGCGAGCGCGATGCTGACCGCGGCGCCGAGGAGCTCGAAGGGGCGGCGGCGGCACAGGCCGGCCAGCCAGGGCAGGGCCTTCATGACCGGGCACCTGACCGCAGGCGGCCTTCGTCGATGACGGCACGCCCGGCGAGCAAGCCGGCCAGCTCGTCGTCGTGGGTGGCGACCACCAGGGCGCCACCCGTGGCGGTGACGGAGTCGCGCAGGGCGGCCAGCACGGCGAACGCGCTGTCCCGGTCGAGGGCTCCGGTCGGCTCGTCGGCCAGGACCAGGCGCGGGGTGCCCGCGAGGACCCGGGCGATGGCCACCCGCTGCTGCATGCCGCCGGACAGCTGCGCCGGCAGCGCGTCTGCGGCGTCGAGCAACCCGACCGTGCCAAGGGCAGCCCGCGTGGCCGCCCCGGCCGCCTCCACGGTGCTGCCGCGCAGCCGCAGTGGCAGGGCGACGTTCTGTGCGGCGGTCAGCTCGGGCAGCAGTGACGGTGCCTGGAAGACCAGGCCGATCTCCCCCCGGCGCCGGACCGGAGCGGGGTCGAGACCGGGCCAGCGGACGGTCCCCCGCTCGGGCGGCAGCAGGCCGGCGAGAACGAGCAGCAGCGTGGTCTTGCCGCTGCCGGACCGGCCGGTGACCGCAAGTTCGGCGCCGGCTTCGACGGTGAGGTTGGTGTCGGCCAGCACCTGGGTGGTGCCGTAGCGCACGTGCAGGCCGGTGGCGACCACCACGGGGGCCGCGGCTGTTGTCGTCATCGCAGGATCCCGTCGGTCATGTGCACGACCCGGTCCGCGGCGGCGGCGACCGTGGCCGAATGGCTGACGACCACCGTGGCGCCGTCGGCCGGCCGGACCTGCCGCAGCAGGGCGAGGATGTCGGCCTCCTCGTCGCGGCTGACCTCCGCGGTCGGCTCGTCGGCGAGCAGGACCAGCGGCCCGCCGGCCAGCGCCACGGCGAGGTTGGCGCGCGCCGTCTCGCCGCCGGACAGGGTCGAGGGCCGCGCGTGCGCTCTGCTGCCGAGGCCGAGGTCGACCAGCAGCGACCGGGGGTCGGGTGACGTCGCCCGCGGGGGGCGGAAGGATGCGGCCAGCTGGACGTTGCCCAGGACGGTCAGGTGTTCGACCAGGCCACTGGCCTGGGTCAGGATCCCGATCAGCCGGCCCCTCAGCCGAGCCTGGTCGGCGGGTCCACGGTGGCTGAACCGCTCGCCGGCCACCCAGACACTGCCGCCGTCGGGGTCGTCCAGCCCGGCCAGCATGGCCAGCAGGGTCGACTTGCCGGAGCCCGAGGGCCCGACCACGGCGACCATCTCCCCCGGCGCCACGGCCAGCGACACGTCCCGCAGCGCCGGGATCTCCACGTCGCCCCTGCGGTAGAAGCGGTGCAGCCCCCTCCCCTCGAGGACAGCGCCCCCCGGCACAGCCGCCTCCGACCCGGCGGTCACGCCAGCCGCAGACTCTGCGAGATCTTGGTGTACGGATCGACGTTGTCCGATCCCACGGCACCGAACAGATCGAGGACCACCGCGTGACCGGCGCTG
Source organism: Pseudonocardiales bacterium (assembly GCA_003244095.1). Taxonomy (GTDB): domain Bacteria; phylum Actinomycetota; class Actinomycetes; order Mycobacteriales; family QHCA01; genus QHCA01. The sequence goes on from QHCA01000038.1 coordinate 4,735, forward strand.
TAGACCTCATAGCGCTGCACCTCGTCGCGGAACACCCGTCCGGTGACCGGGTCGGGTGCGGAATTGCGGCGAAAGACGATCAGGACCCCGCTGCCACCGGGCAGCTTGATCGCCTTGGCGCTGCGGAACTCGAAGGCCGGCTGGCTCGATCGAAGCCTGGCGACCTCCTGCTGCGCGCCCCCCAGGGTTGGCGCCGCCGTCGCCGCCATCGAGGTGGCGATGATGCCGTTGAGCTTGTCGGTGAACGTGACGTTCACTGCCGCGGCCTGCTCGGCCCAGCCCTCCGGGTGCAGGAAGGAGTAGCGACCCGCGGCATTGCGATAGGTGACGTACGCGATGTTGTCCGGGATATCCCCGGGCGGGTTGCTCTCCACGGGAGCCGGCCGTTGCGTGCCCGCACCCGGCGAGGCAGTCACGCCGTCCGACGCCGGCGCGCTGCTCGCCGACGGACCGGGACGCTGCTTCGCCACCGACTGCGCCCTGGCGCTGCAGGCCGCCGCCGCGGTCAGCGTGACCGCGAGGAGTACGGCGAGGGGCCACCGGCCGGCTGTCGAGTTCGTCATGCCTCGACGCTAGGAATGTCCCGGTTAGCAGCAGCGCCGAAGGCGGTTAGCGCGCTGCTTACCTTTGCTACGCCATGCTCGACCCATGATCGGGTCCAGCACCGACAACCGCTCGCTGCGCGGGCGGATCGCCACCGGGATCGTCGGGATCACCGGCCTCGCCGTGCTGCTGTTCGCCCTCCCGCTCGCGGTCGCGGTCAGCCAGCTCTACCGCAGCCACGAGTACGCCGAACTCCAACGCGACGCGACCCGGGTGGCCGCGCTGGTGCCCGACAACCCGGTCGACCCTGACCACCCGGGGCCGGTGCCGGGCTCGCGCGACATCGAGGCGCGGATCGGCCTTTACACACCTGTCGGCGTACGGGCGACGGGGTCCGGGCCGGCCCGGTCGGTGGTCGCGGGCGCCGCACACGACGGGCGGGTCCATCAGGGCGCCGAGGCTGGGACGCTCACGGTCGCCGTACCGGTCCTCTCCGACGGCATCGTGGTCGGCGTCGTCCGGGCCGACGTACCGGCGTCGATCGTCACGACCCGTACCCGGCGCAGCTGGGCCGCCATGGCGCTGCTCGGCCTGGTCGTGCTGGGCGTGGCCGCCCTGCTCGCCCGCCGGCAGTCCCGGCGGATCGCGCTGCCCTTGGAGCGGCTCACCGTCGCCGCCCGCGCCCTCGGCGACGGCAACTTCGCGATCAGCCCGGAGCATTCGGGGATCCGGGAGGCCGACGCCGCCGGCACCGCGCTGCGCGACACGGCAGCGCGGCTCGGGCACCTGCTCGAACGCGAACGCGCCTTCAGCGCCGACGCCTCACATCAGCTCCGCACTCCGCTGACCGGGCTGCTGCTCGGCCTCGAGTCCGCGCTGGACCGCCCCGGGGCAGACCTGCGGGATGCGGTCACCGACGCCCTCGACCGGGCGCGACGGCTGCAGAGCACGGTCGACGACCTGCTGTCGCTGCGCCGGGATACCGGTGGGCCGGCGGGCGGTGTCGACGTGGAGCTGGAGATGTCGGCCGCCGGCCGGCACTGGCTGCCGGTCTTCGCCGCGCGCCGGCGCCGGCTGGCCGTCACGTCGCCGGCCAACCTCCCCACGGCCATGGCCTCGGCGGCCGCGCTGCGGCAGATTCTCGACGTGCTCCTCGACAACGCCCTGCAGCACGGCGCGGGCGACGTGGCGCTCACCGCGGCCGACCTCGGCCATGCCGTCGCCGTGGAGGTCACCGACGACGGCCCGGGGCTGACCGGGGGTGCGCATGGCGATCCCGAGGTGGTCTTCACCCGGCGGGCACCCGACGCCCACGGACACGGCATCGGCCTGGCGTTGGCGCGGTCGCTGGCCGAAGCCGACGGCGGCCGCCTCGTGGTCCGCCGGGCCGCCCGGCGGCCGGTGTTCGCCCTGCTGCTGCAGGTCGCCGACGCGGTGGTGGCGAGCCCGAGTCCGTCGAGTCGGTCGAGCCCGCCGGGTCAGCCCTCCAGCTCGTAGCGATAGCCGTGCCCGCGCAGCGTGGTGATCCGGTCGTCGCTCTCGCCCCGGTCACTCAGCTTGCGGCGCAGGGCCGAGACGTGCACATCGAGTGTCTTGGTGGACCCGAACCAGTGCTCGTCCCACACCTCGGCCATCAGCCGGTCGCGGGACACCGCCGTGCCGGCCGCACCGACGAGTACCGCCAGCAGGTCGAACTCCTTGGGCCGCAGGGCGACCTCCTGGCCGCCGACGTAGGCCCGCCGGGCCGACACGTTCAACCGGACCCGGCCGGCCGACACGGCAGCCGCGGACTCCGGCACCGAGGGACGCCGCCGCAGGTGGGCGCGTAGCCGGGCCAGCAGCTCGGCCAGCCGGAACGGCTTGGTCAGGTAGTCGTCGGCTCCCGCGTCCAGGGCAACGACTACCTCGAACTCCGCGGTCCGGGCGGTCAGGACCACGATGACCGCTGCCGGGACCTGTGCGCGCACCTCCCGGCACAGCAGCACGCCGTCGATGTCGGGCAGGCCGAGGTCGAGCAGCACCAGATCAGGGCCGTCCGCAGCGGTCGCCTCCAGTGCGTCGGCGCCGGTCTGCACCCACGTCACCCGGAATCCCGCGCTGCCCAGCGCCGTCCGCAGCTCCGAGCCGATCACGACGTCGTCCTCGACGACCAGGATGCTGTCCGGGGTCATGATGCTCAGATTACGACCGACCCCCGGCCACCGGCCGGGCACACTGGAGGGCGTGAGCCAGATCGCACCGCATCCCGGTGTCCCCCGCGCCCTTGAGTTGGCCGAAGGCTGGGTTGCGGTCCACGACACCGCCGCCTCCTCCGACGTCGCGGCCGCGGGTGACGTGCTCCTGGTGCCTGGTTTCACCGGCAGCAAGGAGGACTTCGCCCCCATCCTCGGCGGCCTGTCCGCGGCCGGCTTCCGTACCGTGTCGATGGACCTGCCCGGACAGCACGAGTCGCCGGGACCGGCGGACCGCAGCGCCTATGCCGTCGAGATGCTCGCCATGGCGGTCCTGGCAGTCGCCGGTGCCGTCACCGACCGGCCCGTGCATCTGTTGGGCCACTCCTTCGGCGGGCTGGTCTGCCGGGCCGCCGCCATCGCCGCGCCCGAGCGGCTGCGCTCCCTGGTCCTGCTCGGCTCCGGCCCATCGGCGATCGGCGGCGTACGGGCCGAGCGCCTGCGGACACTGCGGCCGGTGCTGGAGATCGGCGGCATGCCGGCGGTGTACGCGGCGATGGAGCAGTACGACCGGCTGGACCCGCGCTACGACGTGACCTCGCCGGAGCTGGCGGACTTCCTGCGCCGGCGTTTCCTGGCCTCCTCGTCGCACGGCCTGCGCGGCATGGGCGACGCGCTGTCGAGCGAGCCGGACAGGGTGGCCGAACTGCGGGCGACCGGGTTGCCGGTGCTGGTGGCGTACGGCGAGGGCGACGACGCGTGGCCACCGCAGGTCCAGGCAGACATGGCGGCGCGGCTCGGCGCACGGTGCGCCGTGATCTCCGGCGCGATGCACTCCCCCGCGATCGAGCGGACGCAGCAGACGGTCGACGTACTCACCGAGTTCTGGCGCCGGTGCCGGTGACTTCGGTGGGCGAGGGACTGTTCGGGCCCGACAGCGTGACGTGGCGGCTGCATGCCGACCCGACGTTGATCGTCGGCGGGCTGCGGGCGTTGTTCCTGCAGGCGCTGCACCCGGCCGTCGTCGTCGCCACGCTGGAGCACTCCGACTTCCGGGCCGACCCGTGGGGCCGGCTGGTGCGCACCGGTGAGTACGTCGGCACGATCACGTACGGCACCACGGCCGAGGCCCGCCGGGCCGCCGCCCGGGTGAAGGGGATGCACCGGCGAGTGCCGGGCGCCGGCGATCCGGACCTGCTGCTGTGGGTGCACGCCTGCGAGATCAGCTCCTTCCTGAGCACCGCACGCCGGGCCGGCCTGCGGCTGTCCAGCGCCGATGCCGACCGCTACGTGGCGGAGCAGACCGTGGCGGCGACCCTCATCGGTGCTTCCGCCGGCCCCGGCTCGGTCGCTGAGCTGCAGGACTACTGCGACGACATGCGGCCGAACCTGGTGATGACACCGCAGGCCCGCGCGGCGGCGAGGTACGTACTGCTGCCGCCGATGCCCCGGGCCGTGCTACTCGGCACACCCGCGCGGCCCGCCTGGGCCGGCCTCGCCACGCTCGGGTTTGCCCTACTTCCGCGATGGGCGCGGCGGATGTACGCCATGCCTGGCCTGCCGACCACCGACCTGGCCGCGACGGCGGCCGTGGCGGCCCTGCGCACCGGCCTGCTGGCCGTGCCGCCGGTCCTGCGCGACGGGCCACACCTGAAGGCGGCGAAAGCCCGCGTTGCCGTGGGCTAGCTCCCATCCACGAACCGCTGGTCGAGCAGGATCGGGACGACGTCGCTCCGGTCGACCTCGGCCGCGATCTCCACGTCGGCCCGGTAGCCGTTGTCGGTCAGCTCCCGGCCGCTGGCACAGGACAGCAGCGCGGCGAGCTCGCGACCGCGCACGGCCGCATGACCGACCCGAGCCAACTCGGCTTCGGGCGAGAGCGAGGTCCAGCCGGCCGCCGCCAGGCCGGCGATCACCGCACCCGCTCCCCAGAGATCCTCGAGCGCGGGCCGCAGGCCCCCGTCGGGCCACCGCTCCCCGGCGGCGATCACGGCCACGCTCGCCGTACCCGTAACGTGGTGCGAGCCGATCCAGGCCGCCACCGCCGCGGCATTGCGCAGCGACGCGCCCAGACACTCCGCCCCGCCGGACCCGAGCTGGTGGGCGATCGTCGAGCCGTTCGGCGACGGGAGCACCAGCCGCGCGGCCGGCTCGGCCGCCCTGACACTGGCCGCGGACAGGCTAATTCCGCCCGGCTCGGCGGCCGACCGCCCGACGGCCAGAACGGCGTCGTGCTCCCGCGCGTAGGCGACCGCGGTCTCGTCGTTCCAGCGGTACGGCAGGACGAGGGTGCCGCCGTCGAGAGCGACGGTGAGCGTGGTCGTGAAGGACAGCACGTCGACCACGACGGCGACATCGGCGCCGGCGGCAACGGCGGTCGCTCCCCGCGTACCCCAGTCGAAGCGGATGCCATAGGAACCTTGCCGGTGGGCGGCGTCCTGCCAGGCCGACATCATGGGTACATGATCCTCGAACACGCGCTGCTGCCCGTGAAGGCCGGCCGGGAGGCGGACTTCGAGTCGGCGTTCGCCACCGCCCGGGCGATCATCGCCGCCATGCCCGGCTTCGGCGGCTTGACCCTGTCCCGGTGCGTCGAGCGGCCGGGCACCTACCTGCTGCTGGTCGAATGGCGCACTCTGGCCGACCACACCGTCGGCTTCCGCGGGTCGGCGGACTACCAGAAGTGGCGAAGCCTGCTGCACCACTTCTACGAGCCCTTTCCCGCCGTCGAGCACTACGAGCAGGTGCTCTCTGCGTGACCATGCTCGTCGTGTTCGCCGGCCGGCCGGGCACCGGCAAGACCACTCTGTCGCGCCTTCTGGGCGCTGAACTGCGCGCCGCGGTGCTCCGGATCGACGTGATCGAGGCCACGGTCGTCCGCAGCGGTCTGGCGGCGCAACCGGTGGGGTCGATCGGGTACGACATCGCCCGTCACCTGGCAGCCGACTGCCTCGCCGCCGGCACATCGGTGGTCGTGGATGCGGTCAACCCGGTTGCGGAGGCGCGCCAAGGGTGGCGCACGCTGGCAGTCGCGGCCGCGGTCCCGCTGCACGTCGTCGAAGTGGCGTTGGCCGATGCCGGCGAGCATCGCCGTCGGGTCGACGGCCCGCGGCTGCTGGTCGACGGGGGTGCGGCGGGCCAGGCGATGGCAGCGATCCGTGATCACATCGGGATCTCGCCACGGCATCGGTAACCTACACAGGTCGAGAGGAGATGGGCGATGGCTAGCGGGACCAAGGAGGACCCCTGGGAGCTCAAGACCGCCCCGGGCAGCTCCGCCTACACGATGTATCGCGACGCCGCGGCCGATCCGCCGGTCCTGGTCTGCGAGGTCGGTTCGACCACGCTGAAGTACCGCCTGCAGGCGGTCGACGACCTGCACGCGTGGCTCAAGGGGCAGGACGGCTGGGTGCCGCTCGGCGCGGCCGACGAGAGCAAGCCGGCAGCCGACGGCACGGTCGAGGCGTGGGGTCGCTCGGAGGGCAATCCGGTCGGCGGGTGGTACGGGCTGCGCAAGGGCTACCGGGGACGGTTCGGGATGTACCTGCCTCCGCTACTGGAGGCCCTGGGCCTTGCCGAGCTCACCCACGACGCCCGCAACAATCAGGTGCGGGCAGTCTGACCGGCTGGACCTGCGGAACAGCTGAAGCGAGCCGATCGGCGCGAACCCGGCTGCCAGCAAAGCGCGGACGCTGGCGGCATTGCCCGGTGCGACGGCCGAGACGACCAGTCGGCCGGCCGGCACCGCGCCCAGGGCGTCGCGGACGAGCGCGCGCCCGCCGCCGGTGCCGCGCCGCTGCGGCTCGAGTTCGAAGCTGAGCTCCGGCAGCCCGGCCAGGCCCTTGGCCACGATCACGACCCCGGACCGGTCGGGGTCCGGATACCCCAGGACCCGGACGTCGTCGCGGAGGTCGGCGGCGAGCCGCGCCCTCGGGTGCTCGGCAAGCTCGGGCCGCTCCACGAGCGGTGTCGGCCCGACGGCCCCGCGGCCGACCAGCAGCAGGTCCAGGCTGTCGATCCAGCCGTCCCTTCCGGCCAGCGTGCTGATCAGCCGCGGGTCGTGCGCCCCGCCGTACCCGTCGACACCGAGCTCGACAAGTCGCTCGTCGGTGATGTCCGGGCAGACGGCGAACACCGCGTGCCCGGTGAACGCGAAGACGCCCTCCAGGTCGGGTCGCCACGGCGGCACGCGCCGCCAGCCCCCGTCGGCCGGCAGGAAGCGGCCCTCCGCCATGTCGCCGATCAACTCGGCGAGCGGAGGGCCGCCCTGCTCTGACGTCGGCACACGGCCAACTGTGCCCTAGGCGGCTGCGGCCGCCTCGACCGCCGCCGGCTCCAGGGCCAGGCGGAGCACCTCGGACACGTCGGCCACCAGGTGCACGGTGAGCTCGTCACGCACCGCGGCGGGCACGTCGTCGAGATCGGGCCCGTTGCGCTGCGGAAGGAGCACCGTGGTGATGCCGGCCCGGTGGGCGGCGAGCAGCTTCTGCTTGACCCCACCGATCGGCAGGACCCGGCCGGTCAGCGAGACCTCGCCGGTCATCGCGACGTCGGACCGTACCGGCCGTCCCGACAACAGCGAGGCGAGCGCGGTGACCATCGTGACGCCGGCGCTCGGCCCGTCCTTGGGCACGGCACCCGCGGGTACGTGGATGTGCACGCCGCGGTCCTTGAGGTCGCCGACCGTCAGCTCCAGCTCCGCGCCGCGGGAGCGCAGGTAGGACAGGGCGATCTGGGCCGACTCCTTCATCACGTCGCCGAGCTGGCCGGTGAGCTTCAGTCCGGTCTCGCCGGTCTCGGGATCGGCCAGCGAGGCCTCGATGAAGAGCACGTCGCCACCGGCACCGGTGACGGCCAGGCCGGTCGCGACGCCGGGCAGCGCCGTGCGCTCGGCGGAGTCGGGGGTGAACTTCGGCCGGCCGATGTAGTCGCGCAGGTTGCCGGCCGTGACGCCCACGTGACCCCCGGCGGCCTGCGTGGCGAGCCGGGCGGTCACCTTGCGCAGGACCCGGGCGATGGTCCGCTCGAGATCACGTACGCCGGCCTCACGGGTGTATTCCGCCGCGAGGAAGCGCAGCGCGTCGTCACCGACATGGACCTCGTCGGACGTCAGCCCGGCCCGCTCCAGCTGACGGGGGAGCAGGTGGTCGCGGGCGATCTCGACCTTCTCGTCCTCGGTGTAGCCGTCCAGGCGGACGACCTCCATCCGGTCGAGCAACGGCGCGGGGATGGCCTCCATCATGTTGGCCGTCGCCAGGAACAGCACGTCGGACAGGTCGAGCTCGACTTCGAGGTAGTGGTCGCGGAAGGTGTGGTTCTGCGCCGGGTCGAGGACCTCGAGCAGCGCCGACGTGGGATCCCCCCGGTAGTCGCTGCCGAGCTTGTCGACCTCGTCGAG
>QHCA01000038.1:12898-17886 GCA_003244095.1 Pseudonocardiales bacterium
CGGATCTCGGCCTCGTCGCGGACGCCGCCGAGTGCCACCCGGGTGAACGTGCGACCCATCGCGCGCGCCACCGACTCGCCGAGCGACGTCTTGCCGACGCCAGGCGGCCCGATCAACGCCAGGACGGCACCGCTGCGGCGTCCGCCGACCAGGCCGAGGCCGCGCTCCTCGCGCCGCTTGCGGACGGCAAGGTACTCCGTGATCCGTTCCTTGACGTCGTCGAGGCCGGCATGGTCGGCGTCGAGGATGGCGCGGGCCGCGGTGATGTCGTAGGAGTCGTCGCTGCGGACGTTCCACGGCAGCTCCAGGACCGTGTCGAGCCAGGTACGGATCCAGCCCACCTCGGGTGACTGCTCGCTGGTCCGCTCCAGCTTGTCGACCTCGCGTAGGGCCGCCTCGGCGACATGCGTCGGGAGGTCGGCGGCCGCTACGCGGACCCGGTAGTCCTGCTCCTCGGTCTCGGGCTTGCCGGACAGCTCGCCGAGCTCCTTGCGGATCGCCCCGAGCTGCTGGCGCAGCAGGAACTCCCGCTGCTGCTTGTCCATGCCCTCCTGGACGTCCTTGCGGATCGTCTCGGCCACGTCGAGCTCGGCCAGGTGCTCGCGCGTCCAGCCGCTGGCCAGGCGCAGGCGCTCGGCCACATCGAACGTCTCGAGCAGTTGCAGCTTCTGCTGGTCGGACAGGTACGGGGCGTAGCCGGCCGTGTCGCTGAGCAGTGACGGGTCGGCGATCGAGGAAACGGAGTCGATCAGCTGCCAGGCGTCGCGCTTCTGCAAGGTCGTGGTGACCAGGGCCTTGTACTCACGGGCGAGGTCGCCGGTCCCGTCGCCGGCCCCCGACTCCGAGTCTGCCGAGACCTCCACCCAGAGCGCGGCGCCCGGCCCGGTGATCCCACCGCTGATCCGGACCCGTCCGGTGGCCCGGACGACCGCGGCGGGCTGACCGTTGGGCAGCCGGCCGACCTGCTCCAGCACGGCGATGGCGCCGACCGGGGCGAGCACGCCGTCGAGCCGCGGCACGAGCAGGAGCTCCGCCGGATCGGCGTCCTGCGCCTGCGCGGCCTCGACGGCAGCGCGGGTCTCCGGATCGTCGAGCATCAGCGGCACCACCATGCCCGGCAGCACGACGGCATCGGTCACGGGCACGACCGGCAAGGCCTTCAGATCAGTCATGTCATCCTCCATCTTGAGCCTTCTCGACTCAACGCTGGAGTCGGGCCAGGATTCCCGGATTTCGCCCTCAGCGTGACAGTGGACAGCCAGGGATCGGGAGTCTTGCCGGGCGCAGAAGCGGCGATGTGCGTGCGGCAGAAGGCCGCAATTGGCTCGCTTGCCTGTCGACGAACGGGATGATTCCCCACTCATTAGTCAAAGTAATGCATACTGGTCACAAACATTCGCTGGACCAACCTGTTGCATACCTCGACACTTGCCCAGTGCTGACGACGAGGGTGAGGTGGGCGATCGCTCGAATCCTCGACCGGCTACGGGAGACGGCTCCCGGCGCCACCGCCCGGCCGACTTCCCGGTCGCGGCATTGCGGCGGGTCGCTGCCGACCACCCGATCGAGCGGGTGACTGCGACCGATGGCAACCACGGCCGGGCGGTGGGGCGCAGGGGTGGCCGGCTCGGCCTACCCGTGCGCGTGCTCCTACCGCACGGAACTCCCGCCGGTGCGAGGGCGGCGATCGCCGCGGAAGGCGCCGCAGTGAGCCATGAGATCTGACGACTCGGCCATAGCGGCCGGGTTCACCGGCGCGGGCTGCAAGCGGGACCTGGGGCTCTGTGGTGCCGTCTGGCCGTCCGAGACGTCGATCATCGGTTCGCTGCCCTGTTCGCCGCGCAGGCCGCCGAACTGCCGCGCTGCTCGGCTGGGTCGTCGCCGGGCTCGCGGTGAGCGTGCTCGCGCCCGTCCATGCCGAACTGGGCGGGATGTTTCCTGTCTCGGGCGAAACGGCGAGATTCCCGCACTTTGCTTTCGGCAGCCGCGTCGGCCCCTGTCCACGCATCCCAAGCGAAAGCGAGTATGAGATGGCTGCATCAAAGCCGCGGACGGTCATCGTCCTAGCTGCCTGCGGGTTCCTCCTGGCCGGCCTCGGGTACGCGTCGCCCTCCAGCGCTTCCCCCGGCTCCAGCGACTCCACCGGTACAGACGGCTGTTCCGCGGGCGCCCGCACACTCGCACAACCCGGCTCGCACCTCTACCCGGAAGTCGGAAACGGCGGCTACACCAGCGTTCACACGCTGGTCCACATGGTCTACGACGCCGACACGAACACGTTTCTGACCGGCAACCAGGTGGTACTCACCCAGCGCGCCACCCAGTGCCTGACCAACTTCAGCCTGGACTTCGAACGGCGCTCCAACAACGCGGCCGAGGGCCCGAACATGGCCGTGCAGTCGGTCACCGTGAACGGCCGGGCCGCTCGGTTCAGGTTCGCCCAACCCGCCTATCCCGGCGACGCGAATGGGCCCGACGACCCGAACCCGGCAGCCCGTGAGGCATCACAGACCAACCCGGCCGGCGGTCCCGACCACAACCCGCTACCGCCCGCCTGCACACCGCAACTGCTCTCGGACAAGGCATCCGCCAGGCACTCGTTGAACGGGACGCAGTGTCCGGCCAACAAGCTCGTCATCACGCCCGCCCAACCGATCAGGGACCGGGCGAACTTCGAGGTCAAGGTCAACTACACCGGCCGGCCCGGAGTTCACAACGACGGCGACGGCGGCAGGGAAGGCTGGTGGCGCACACCGAACGGCGGGTTCGTGATCACCGAACCCATCGGAACGCAGGCCTGGATGCCGCTAAACAACTACCCGACCGCCAAGCCCACCTACGACTTCTCCGACACGGTCACTGCCGGCCGGACGGTTGTCGCCAACGGCGTGCTTGGTTCGGTCAGGCACAACCGGCCCGACAACCAGTTCCCCGGCGGATCGGTCACCTGGAACTGGCGCTCGACCGCGCCGATCGCCAGCTATCTCGTCGAGAACAGCGTGGGCAAGTTCCACCTGACCGAGCGGACAGCCGACAACGGCACCAGGTACTACGTCGGCCAGGACGCCTCGATCAGCGCCGAACGGCAGAAAGAGAACCTGGCGATCATGAACGAGCACCAGGACATCACCGAGTACGAGAGCCTGTTCACCGGCGCCTATCCGTTCGCCTCCAACGGTGTCTTCGTCGGCACGCCCAAGGTAGGCGATCAGATGGAGATGCAGACAATGATCGTGTTCGACAACAGCAGAATCGACACGAGCACGTTCTACCACGAGAACATGCACCAGTGGTGGGGTGACAACGTCGGTGAGTCCAGCATCGAGATGACATTCTTCAAAGAAGGCATGGCAGTCGTGTCCGAGATGCTGTTCGCCGCACGCAAAGCCGAGGCCAAGGCGGGCGGCCCGCAGTCGAAGAAGGGGCAGGCCGCGTTCCAGGCGAGCCTGGTCAAGCAGTTCGACAGGATATACCGCAGCAAGGGCAAGTTCTGGACCGTCGCACCGTCGAACCCGGATGCGTTCAACCTGTTTGACGACAGCAACACCTACAACCGTCCAGGCGCCGCCTACATTGCACTGCGCCAAATTCTCGGCTCGACGAACTTCACCCAGGCCCTGCAGCAGATCCAGCGCGCGTACGGGGGCGGCACCATCACCGAGCCCCAGTTGGAGGCGGCCTTTGCCCACTGGCTGCCGGTACAGACTGGAACCTGCCGGGCGCGGCTGAGCCAATTCTTCCGCCAATGGTTCGACACTGCCTACCCGGCCGGAGGCGGCAAGGATCGACCTCAACTCACCGGCCCTGGCCTCACCGGCCCCGGCTTCTACAGCGCCGGCGGAGGATGCGCCTAACGACGAGGCCCGGACCGACCCAGCAGACCCCACGGGACGGCCCTGATTCTCGCTCACCGGAAGACCTTCACGACCGGGCGATCAGGTCCGCGATGCCGTCGAGGATCCGCTCCAGACCGAAGTGGAACTCGGTGTCGAGATCGTCGTCGTCATCGAGCGCGCCGGAGGCGATCGCCCGATGCAGGGCGGGGAAGTCCTCAGCGGTGGTCAACCGGAGCAGCAGCGATCCGTACCCGGGCATGACGGGTGCGCCACCGGAGGCGGCAGCGATGTCGGCGGTGAGCGTGGCTTCGTTGCGGACGAAGCCGCTGATCAGCAGGACCGTCGACAGCTTCTGGCTCTCCGACAGCGGACTGCCCGCGAGTCCCTGCAGGGCGTTCTCCAGCCAGGCGACGTTGTTCGGCCCGATCGGCGGCGCGCTGATGGGCACGCGCAGCGCCCACGGCTGGCGCCGATAGGACCTGCGGATGCCCAGCGCCCATCGCGTCAGGCCGGCCCGCCAGTCCTCCCCGGGCGCGGCGGGGGGCGGCTTGCCCAGCCCGGTGTCGACCATCAGCGTCAGCAGTTCGTCCTTGGCCGAGACGTAGCGGTAGAGGGACATCGTCGAGGCGCCGAGCTCGGCGGCCACTCGACTCATCGACAGCGCACCGAGGCCGTCGACGAGGGCGATCTTGATCGCCGCGGCGACGATCTGCTCCAGGGTCAGGCCGCGCTTGGGCCCCCGGCTGGAACGGTCACGCAGCCCCCACGCCAGCTCGATGCCGCCCGGGAGCTCCGGCCGGGTGCTCTCGTCCACGCACCCTCCCGCACATCAGCACATCATGGCCACCGCGCTCATGATCCAGGGAAGGTTAGTCCGGTGGCAACGGGACCGACCTTCCCTGGATCTTGGACGCCGGCCCGAGCGGGCGTCGATGCGGTCTTCCGTCGTTGACGCCCTCCGCCTGCTGTGTATATCGTACGCAGAACAATCTGCGGATGATATACGCAATAGGAGCCTGGGATGACACCGCTGGCGATCGAGGCGACCGGAGTGAGCAAGAGCTACGGCTCGAACACCGTGCTGGACCTGCTCGACCTGCGGGTCGAAGCGGGCACCGTCTTCTCGATGCTGGGGCCGAACGGCGCCGGCAA
>QHCA01000038.1:17929-18155 GCA_003244095.1 Pseudonocardiales bacterium
GCAGCCCCGACACCGGCCGGGCCCGGGTCGCCGGATACGACGTCGTGCGGCAACGGCACGACGTCCGGCGGCGGATCAGCCTCACCGGGCAGTACGCCGCCCTGGACGGGGCCCAGACGGGCACGGAGAACCTGACGATGATGGGCCGGCTCCTGCACCTGCCGGCCCGGGACGTCCGGGCCCGGGTACGGCAACTGCTCGCAGAGTTCGACCTGGCCGATGCCGC
>QHCA01000039.1 GCA_003244095.1 Pseudonocardiales bacterium
CCGTGGCCGAGGGGGGTGCCGCGTTCGACTCGTCCTTCGAGCGTGGGGTCGGCGAGGAGGGCGGCGTGGAGGTCGTCGTGGAACTGGCGTTCTCTCACGTACTGGCCGCGGCAGTACTTCTTGTTCCAGGTCATGGCGAGCCCCGCGCGGGAGATGGCGTTGAGGAGTCGGGCGAACGGCTGGAGCTGGTTGTGCGGGTAGCCGGCGGCGGCGAGCTTCTCGTAGATGCCGAGGAGGTGCTCGTCGAACACCTCGTACTGGGTGGTGGCGTCGCGGGCGGGGTCGTAGGGACGGACGCGGAACTCGCGGTGGCCGGCGACGTCGAGGGGCTGGCTCTTCGGGTTGCCGTCCTCGTCGGTGCCCCGCCAGGTGAGGCGCACCAGGACCGGGGGTGCGTGCTGGGTGGTGGGGACGGCGTACCGGACGTGGAGGCTGCCAGTTCCTTCGTAGGTGTCCGGGTCACCGGTGTGTTGGTGGCGCTGCCAGGTGAGCGCGGGCCGCTGGAGCTCGGTCTCGCTCAAGGTGCTAATGAGCTCGGCGTCCAGCCGTTCGACCCATGCAGGCCACGGGTCGGTCTGCACCTGCAGAGTCAGCGTGTGGGTGAGGGCCGGGTCGACGATGGCGGGACCGGTGAGGAGCGTGTCGTCGATCGACACCAGGGCGACCGCGACCGTCGCACTGTCCGGCTCAGGTTCGGCGGGCGGCGTCCATGGCCCAAAACCGTGTTGGCGTTCGGGTGAGCGGATGAACAGCAACGGGACTGGCAACCCGGCCGCAGCGGTGAGAACCGTGCCCAGGTCGAGGGGTGCGGCCGGGTCGGGATCTGCCGCGAGGACGGCCCGGAGGGCTCGGGCGCGAGGCAGGAGCGGGTCGTCGTTCCGGTAGTGGTCCAGGTCGATGGCGGCGGCGCGGCGTGCTGCTGCGGTCCGGTGCGCGACGGCCTGGTTGACGTCGGCGTTCAGGTCGGCGCCGTCGGCGTCGAGGAGGTGCGCGATAGCGTCGAGCAGCCGCCCAGTGATGACGACACCGTCGTGGGTCGCTGTCCCGGTGGATCTCCCGCCGCGCTGAAGGACGGCCGTTAGGTCACGCAGCCGCTGCGCGCGCGCCTTGAACTGTTCGGCCGGGTCGGTCGGCTCGACGGAGCCGGCCAACGCCTGGTCGGCCGGGGTGTCCGCGAGCCCGGCGGTGACCTCGGCCGGCGTCGGAACGTCGAGCAACGTGCAGACGACCGATGCGCGGACGGCGGCGGCCCTCGCGAACGGCCGCAGCCACCGCAAGTCGTCCTCGGAGTGACCCAGGCAGATGCGGATCGCGGCCCCGACCTCGTCGACCGCATCGCGCACTTTCGCGTCGTCCGGCAAGTCCGGCTCTAGGGTCACGTGCAGGCGTCCGACCGCGGCCGCGAGCGCGACCAGGGCACGTTGTGAAGTGCGCGCCGCCTCATCCGGGATACGAGTCAGCGCGCCCTCGAGCAGCGCGACGACATCGGTCCGACGTTCTGCTCGGGCGAGGACCTCGGCGTACTCCATTGACCCGTAGCGCGACTCCGGAGAGTGCGCCGCACCGATCTCGATGATGTCGGCGGCTGGGAGGCCGAGGAGGCCAGCGCCGCAGTCGAGAAGTCCGTTCAGCGCCTCCTCGGCCTCGTCGCGCTGCCGGAGCCCGTAGGTGTGTCGCGGTGCCAGCGTCAACCACAACACCGCGAGCTCCGGCGCAACCCGTGCATCCGGCTGCCACGGCTGCTCGGTCACCTTCGTCGCCTGATGCCACTCGAGTTTCGGAACCCGGGCTAGGGCCTTCTTCTCCAGCTCAGCGAGCGCAGCGGGGTCCGGCACGTGGCGCCGCAGTGCCGAGAGCGAGGTCAGGAACGTATCCAGGTGCTCGGAGACGTTGATGCCCTCCATCACTGTCGCAGCGTGAAAGGCCAACCGAATCCGGGACTCCTGGTCCGGCCACGGAAGCCGGCACGCGGCCACGAGGACGGCATCGATCATCACGACGTATGCGTCCGAGACGAGCGCCGGGAGGAGGTCCGCGACCGTCGACGGGAGGGCGTGGGTTCCGCCGATCGTCGTCCAGGCCTCGAGCGCCGCGGCGCGGGGTCCGGGGTCGGCATCGACCAGGTAGGTGTGGAGGGTCCGCAGGATGGCCTGGAGCACTCCGGGCTGGTGCCCGTGGCGGCGGCCGACCTCGCCGAGGGTGGCCAAGAGCGGGTACACCACCTCGGCGCCCAGGTCGCTGTCACGTTCGCTCGTGATGAGCGCCGTGATGGTTTCGCACACGGCCAACGGGTCGGTCGATGAGGCGGACTCGACCGCGCTCAACAGGCGTCGGGCGGACTGGTACAGGCTGTTCTTGCGCGACCACGCCTCCATCCCCGCGAGCGGGTCCGGCGCAGCGGTCGAGGTGAGCACGCTCTCTTGTTTTGTGAGCCGGTGCCGGGTCAGCGTCACGAACGCTCCCAGGGTCGCGTCCAAGTGTCCGGCGAGGGCGCCGCGGTGCCAGCGGCCCATCTGCTCGATGGCCTCGGCCGCGGAGAACGTCACCTGGTGCCCCCACGACTCATCGAGGCGGGCGAGGAGGAACGCGAATGCCGCATCGTGGACCGCCGCCGCCTCCTCGGGCGTCATCACCGGGTCATGAGCGCGACGGTGGACGTACTCGGTATCGACCATGTCCAGGGCATGCCGGACCGAGCCGACGAGACCGTCGCGAGTCTCTTCGGACGCGTGCCGGCCCGCATCCTCCAGTAGCCCGGCAATCCGGACGGGCGCGGCGATGAATATCCGGGCGAGTGCTCTCTCGGCGGTCCCGACCGTGCCCGGGTCGTAGCTATCCTCCGCTGGAACACCGAGAGAGACGGCCAGGTTCGGCAACAGCCGGACAGCCAGTTCGAGGTGGGTGCTCGCGAGATGCTCAACAGTGCCGGTGGCGGCCCGCCGGTCGAAGTCGGAGACCTGTCGCGGCTGGTGCGCTGGCTTCATGATGATGCCCGTCACCGCGGGGCGCGGCAGCATCTCACCCAGCCGTGCGACCAGCTTGTCCGGACACAGGTCCGCGAGGACCCGCAACGGTCCTGGGTCGTTCGCCTGCACAACCGGTGGCGGGCCGGAAAAATGATGGTCACCGGGTGTCTTCGACCCCGCCAATGCCACGACCGCCCAGCTGACCGCATCATCGACCGCCGCCGCGTCCACCAGGTCCGGGTGGTCGGTCAGGCAGCGGCCCGCCTCCAGCGACGGGAACGTCCGCAACGCCGCGAGCGCGGCCGTCACCAGGCGTTCCGCGAGCTCTGGGCGCCGCGACGTCAGGTGCCGCAACGGCTCCAACAGCTCAGCAAGCCCGACGCTCCCCACGGCATCGAACAGCTCGTCGATGAGGCGCTCATCGAACCGGTCCGCCGCACGACCAGCAACCGTCGTCAACCGGCGCCGCGCCGCGGCCGTCGCGTCGGCGTCGACCTCAACCGCCGGGTCCGGATCGAGAACATCGAGGTCGTCCAGGATCCCGGTGGTCGCGGGGTCCGCGGTCGCCCGCAAGCTCCGCCGTCGCTCCAGCCGCTCAGCGCGTGCAACACCCCGGACTCGCAGCTCCTCAGCCCGCTCGGCTTTCTTGGCCTCGGCCTGCTGCTGCCGTGCCAGAGCCTCGGTCTCCAGGTTCGGCAGTCGCCCCGTCGGGTCCCGCATGTCGCAGCCCACGCAGTGCTCGGCGTAGAACCCGAACGTCACGTGGTCCAACCGCATCCCGGACATGTTCCCGATGGCGACTGGGCACTCCACCCGCCGCGAGTTCAACGGCAGTCCGGACACTTCCTCGAGCATCCCGCGGCCGCCGGACTCCACGAACCGCATGTGCCGGCAGTGATTCGCAGCGAGCTCCATGATCCGAGCGTTCTCGTGCCCCAGGTCGAAATGCCTGGTGAACTCTGCCTCGTCCAACCGTCCACTTCCGCTCGTGGGTCACCATTGACACCGCCAGTCTGACGCACGCCACCGACACGATTCCGGCCCGGCGATCGCTAGCCCGGGGTCGTCGCGGGCCGAGGGCCAGAGCGCGCGAACCCGCGCGGCGGTCTAGTCGGAACTGGCTCGCTCGGACTCGGCTCGGGCACCGTCGCTGCGAACGGCGGTGACCAGGTCGTTCAGGGTCGTGAAGACGGTCTCGGGACGCCCGAGCGCGCGCTGCGCGTCTCGGAGTTGCGTGCCGGTGTGAGCCTCGGCGCACATGTAGTCAGCGTACCCGGCTGCGCTGGACAGGTGGAACATGTCCACCAGGTCGTTGCGCCCCCACTTGCTCATGTGGTCAATGAAACGGCGGATGAAGAGCTCGGACACCAGACCAACCATGCGCGAGCCAGCGAACAGGCGTGCCAACTCGCTGTCGCTGAACGTCGGGAAGTCTGCGGCGTACGACAGACGTCGGTACGCCGCGGTGTAGTAGCCGATGTTCTCGTTCCAGTAGCGACGCCTGGCGAGCCGACGACGCTGCTCTTTGGGAAGGTGCTCCGCATGGATCTGGGCAGTGATGGCGGCGTGGTGGGTGACCCACTTCGTGAGGGGGTTCTTCGGCATCCGCTGTGGTTCGATGAGCACATCGAGGATGACGCTCGGCATGGTCAGCATCGCCATGAACTTGTCCAAGTCCGGGGTCTCATCGGTGATGCCCAACGAGGTGTCCCTGCCGAAGAGCGCGCCGGGCTCGGTCACGATGGGGTGCAGGACGGGAGCGTTCTCCATAAGGCCTAGGTGCCGTCGGATGGACAGTTCGACCTCGTGCTGCCACAGGTCCAGCGGGTTCCGGATCTGCCACCCGGCAGCCAAGTGAGCCATGGCTAAGCCCACCTCGTAGCGTTGGTCGCCGTGCAGACCGGCGGTCTCGAGGAGGTGCCCCGTTGATAGGGGCAGGACGATGCCGCCGTCGCTGGCGAGTCCGATGAGGTCTTGAGCTGCGCGGAGCTCGTCAGGGTCTTTCACGCGGGCCGGGTCGTGCAGAACGTCGGCAACGGTCCTCCACCGGTTCTGGTCGAGGTAGACCGACGGCCTGCCGTCGAGCGGGGGAGGGGAAGCGGGGTTGAACCCTTCGGTGAGGATGAGGTCGTTTCTGGTCGTGGTCGACCATATCCACCACTTCTCCCAGTCGAACGTGGACGTTGCGACCTGGGAATCTTGCCGCTGGTGTCTGGGCTCGAGCTTGTCGTCGAGGATCTGCCCGTCCTGGCAAACGATTCGGATGGACCCGTTCTGGAAGTCGATGTGCCAGTACTTGTACAGGTCCGCGGAGATGACCAACGATTCGTCCACGAGCGCAGGCTAGCCGCGACCTTCACTAGACCGGCTGCAGAAGGTCAGTCGCCAGCGGGGGTCGTGCGCTCAAAGCAGGGGCAACCCTCCTTGTTTCGGCGCGTCAATCTGCGGCTCAATTCAAACCCCCGGCGGCGGACGGCGGCGCGCGCTGATCAACCAGGAGTGGACGAACATAGCCGTCATTACCGAGCGCCAAGCCTTGTCCTGTTGCTCCCCCGCCAAGTTGAATATCGCAGCCGGCGTGTACGTGCCGAGCCAGAGCCAGCCCGCCCTCTGCCGCCGGAATCGTCACACCAGTCGGCCGGTCGGCCGGTACGCCGGGTCGTAGCCGGTCACCGCCTTCAGATACGAACTGCCCCCCTCGACCGGGTCGGGGGCGCAGGTCCTTCGCCACACTGTCATACGCCCAGAAAGGGTCACCCGCCCAGTCGGCGAGCAAGGTCCGCACCGCGCTCTAGCGGTCATAGCGGAAGGCCAGCGCCTGATCGCGGGCACCCGTGGAGGTCACTGTCCGGTCCGCCGCATCAAAGGTCGTGGTCCCCTTGTCCGGGTCGAACCTCGTGAGGTCCGCCGTCGACGATGGTCGTCGGCAGGGTTCGCCGGCCGTCGGGGTGACGTTGTCCGGTCCCCGCCGGTAATCCGCATTGCGGTGGTGAGCAGATGGCTGGCGCGGCTGGCCTCGTGGCGGCTGTTGCGCAGGTCAGGCTGGTGCTGGCCCGCTCGAACGGAACAGTCCACGCTTCCTCGAGCGGCACACCATGAACGGCGCCGGCCTCGGACACATGACCGACCTCGGACGACAGCCCCTCCGGGCGCACCTTCCCCTCTCATACGGGCACCGCGGTCATGGACCGAAGCCTTCACGCTCGCCCACGACAGAACCCGCAGCGATGCTCAGCTTTGATCTAAACAACGAAGCTTTACCTGCAGCCTTGACCGGAATAGCGAAGAGTTCGCCCGAACGAGACACCGTAGTCGCCTCCGACGACTCCCCCGCCAAACCAGCAAGATCATCTGCCACACAGACCCGTGAATAGGTGATTGGAGCGCGCGCGTCAGCGCCGTCGGGCGTAGCCCGACGTTCGTTGGTGGTCGGTTGGGTCAGGCGGCTGGCGGGCTCTGCTGGGTGACGGTGTGGCCGAGGCGTTCGAGTTGGGTGACCAGGCGGCGGGTGTGGGCCTCGGCGTCGCGGCGGACGTGCCAGTCCGGGCCGAGGTCGCGGTAGGGCTCGTCGCGTTTGAGCATCCAGTAGGCCGCGACCAGGATCGAGTGCGCGACGGCGACCTGGGCCCGGCCCATGCCGCGGCGCTTGGTCAG
>QHCA01000040.1:0-880 GCA_003244095.1 Pseudonocardiales bacterium
CGAGCAGGAAGCCGAACCGCGCCTGGGCGTCCTCGGGCCCGATCCCGATGAGCTCGAGCACACGTCGCTGCACGTCTGGGTCGTGGATGCGGATCGACCCGCCGCCGATCTCGCTGCCGTTGAGGACGATGTCGTACGCATAGGCCAGCGCGTCCCCGGGCTCGTCGGCAAACCGGCCGGCCCACTCCGCCGTCGGTGAGGTGAAGGGATGGTGCACCGCGGTCCAGCCGCCGGCCGCGTCGCGCTCGAACATCGGCGCGTCCATCACCCAGACGAAGGCCCACTGCGACTCGTCGATCAACCCGCAGCGGCGGCCGATCTCCAGCCGCACCGCGCCGAGCAGCGCCAGGGCGTCAGCCCGGGTGTCGGCGGCGAAGAAGATCGCGTCGCCGGGCTCGGCGCCGGTCGCCACAGCGAGCCCGGCCAGGTGCTCGGCGGAGAGGTTCTTGGCCACCGGCCCCCGCAGCTCGCCGGTCTCGGCATCGAGCAGGACGTAGGCCAGCCCCTTCGCGCCCCTCGACCGGGCCCAGTCCTGCCAGGCGTCGAGCTGCTTACGCGGCTGGGCCGCCCCGCGGGGCATCACCACGGCACCGACGTGCTCGGCCTGGAACACCCGGAACTCGGTGCCGGCGAAGTAGCCGGTCAGGTCGGCCAGCTCGTTGCCGAAGCGCAGGTCGGGCTTGTCGCTGCCGTAGCGGGTCATGGCGTCGGCGTAGGTCATCCGCGGGATCGGCAGGGGCACCTCGTAGGCGGCCACCTCTCCCCAGATCCGGGCCAGCACTCTCTCGGCGACCTCGATGACCTCGTCCTGGTCGACGAAGGACATCTCGATGTCGAGCTGGCTGAACTCCGGCTGCCGGTCGGCCCGGAAGTCCTCGTC
>QHCA01000040.1:928-6382 GCA_003244095.1 Pseudonocardiales bacterium
AACAGCTGCGGCGACTGCGGCAGGGCGTACCAGTGCCCGGGCTGCAGCCGTACCGGCACGAGGAAGTCACGGGCGCCCTCGGGAGTCGACCGGGTGAGGTAGGGCGTCTCCACCTCGACGAACTCGTGCTCTGCCATCACCTCCCGGGCGATCCGGCTGACCGCCGACCGGGTGCGCAGCGCCTGGGCCGGCCCGGGCCGCCGCAGGTCGAGGTAGCGGTACCTCAGCCGGGCCTCCTCGCCGACCGCACCCGCGTGCTCGTCGAGCGGGAACGGCAGCGCCGCGGACTCGCTCAGCACCTCGAGCGTGGTGGCGGCGACCTCGATGTCACCGGTGGGCAGGTCGGGGTTGTCGTTGCCGGCCGGCCGCTGCCCGACGGTCCCGGTGACCCGGATGCAGAACTCCGCCCGCAGATGGTGCGCCTGCGCCTCGCGGAACACCACCTGGACGACGCCGCTGGCGTCGCGCAGGTCGACGAAGATGACGCCGCCGTGGTCGCGCCGGCGCGCGACCCAGCCGGCGAGCGTGACGGTCTCGCCGGCCTGCGCGGCGCGCAGGGATCCGGCCTGATGCGTGCGGATCAACTCAGCTTCTCCTTCAGGGTGGGTACGAGGTCGGCGAGCGGCACGGTGACCTGCTCGCCGCTGGCGAGATCCTTCAGCTGGGCGCTGCCACCCTCGAGATCTCGCTCACCCACCACCACCGCGTACGTCGCGCCGGACCGGTCGGCCGCCCGCATCGCGCCCTTGAGCCCGCGGTCGCCGTAGACCAGGTCCGTGCGCACGCCGGCCGTGCGAAGGTCGGCGGCCAGCAGCACCGCCCGGCGCTTGGCCGCGTCGCCCAGCGGCACGATGAACACGTCGCAGCGGCCGGCGTGCGCGATCGTGAGCCCCTCGGCCGTCACCGCCAACATCGTCCGGTCGACGCCCAGCCCGAAGCCGATGCCGCTCATCGCCGGGCCGCCAACGCTCTCCATCAGGCCGTCGTAACGCCCGCCGCCGCCGATCGAGGCCTGTGATCCGAGCCCGTTGTGCACGAACTCGAACGTGGTGCGGGTGTAGTAGTCCAGGCCACGGACGAGCCGAGGGTTGTCGACGAAGGGCACGCCCAGCTCGCGCAGCAGGCCGCGGACCGTGTCGTGATGCTCCTTGCACGCCGGGCACAGGTGGTCGGTGATCAGCGGGACGCCGTCGAGCTGGGCCTGCACCTCGGGCCGCTTGTCGTCGAGGACGCGCAGCGGGTTGATCTCGACCCGCCGGCGGGTGTCCTCGTCGAGGTCGAGGCCGGTCAGGAACTCCGTCAGCCGGTCGCGGTAGGCCGGCCGGCAGGCCTGGTCGCCGAGGCTGGTCAGCTGGAGCTCGGCGCCGGCCAGCCCGAGCGCGGCGTAGCCCTGGGCAGCGAGCCAGATCACCTCGGCGTCCAGCGCCGGGTCGTCGGACCCGACGGCCTCGATGCCCACCTGCACGTGCTGGCGGTAACGCCCCGACTGCGGCTGTTCGTAGCGGAAGTTGGGGCCGGTGTACCAGAGCTTGACCGGCAACTGGCCGCGGTGCAGGCCGTGCTCGACGATGGCCCGCATCACCCCGGCGGTCTGCTCGGGGCGCAGCGTCAGCGAGCGGCCGCCCTTGTCGGTGAAGGTGTACATCTCCTTGGACACCACATCGGTCGACTCCCCGACGCCGCGGACGAACAACGCCGTGTCCTCGAACAGCGGGGTCTGGACAAAGCCGTAGCCCGCTCGGCGGGGCGGCGCGGACAGCGCGTCGATCACGGCCAGCCACGCCGCCGAGGCGGGGGGGAGCACGTCATAGGTGCCCTTGGGTGCGGAGAACGTGCTCACCGGCCGGCCCCCGGGGAGAGCGGTGAGACGAGCTGGAGGAAGGTATTGCCGACCCGCTCCCGGCCGATCGTCGTGGACGGGCCGTGGCCGGGGTGCACGACGGTCTCGTCGGGCGACGGCAGCACCACCCGGCTGAGCGAGGCCAGCATGTCCGCATCGCTGCCGCCGGGCAGATCCACCCGCCCGATGCTGCCGGCGAAGAGCAGGTCGCCGGCGAACATCAGCGGCTCGTCGGCGGTAGCCAGGCCGAAGACGACCGAGCCCGGAGTGTGCCCCGGCGCGAGCGCCACCGTCAGCTCGAGACCGGCCAGCGTCAAGGACTCGCCGTCGGCCAGCTCGCGCACGTCGTCGGGCTCGGCGAAGTCCAGCCGCCCGAACATCGGTGTCCCCCGAGGGATGCCCAGGCCGCTCCACGGATCGGTCAGCTGTCGCCGGTCGCTCGGGTGCACGTAGGCGGCGACACCCCGCGCGCCGCACACCGGGACCACGGCGAAGGTGTGGTCGATGTGGCCGTGGGTGAGAAGCACGGCGACCGGCTGCAGGCGGTGTCCGGTCAGGATGTCGTCGAGAGGGCCCTCGGCGCCGACGCCCGGGTCGATCACGACGCACTCCTCCCCCGGCCCGGTGGCGACCACCCAGCAGTTCGTCGCGGGCGGCCCGGCGGGGAACCCGGCGACGAGCACGGAGGCGGCTCCTTCCTCAGGCGGCCGGCAAGGGCCGGCGGAGATACTGGCGGTTCAAGGCAGCGTACCGACGCGCCGTAGACTTTCCCGAGCCGATATCCGTACGGCTCCCGCCCAGCAGGCCACCGGCCTGCCAGCCACAGTCAGGAAGTACCTCTGTGCCCGGCAAGGATCGCCAGCGTCAGCTCGCACGTGAAAAGCTTCAGCGGCAGATGGCCAAGCGTGCCGAAGCCGCCCGACGACGGCGCCGGGCCCAGGCTGTCACCGGCTCCGCCCTGGCGGTGGTGGCCGTGATCGCGGTGGCCGGATTCGGCATCGCCAAGCTCAGTCATGGCGGCAAGAAGCCGAAGGCCTCCGCAAACGTCGCCGTGTGCCTCTACCCCAAGTCCACCGGCTCTGCCGCTCGCAAGGTCACCATCCCGCCCCTCACCGGGGCCAAGAAGGGCACGGCCAAGGTGGCGATCACCACCAACCAGGGCGACCTGACCCTCACGCTCAACCGGGCCAAGGCGCCCTGCACCGTCAACAGCTTCATCTCCCTGGTCAAGCAGAAGTACTTCGACAACACGCCGTGCCACCGGCTCACCACCAGCGGGATCTTCGTCCTGCAGTGCGGCGACCCGAGCGGCACCGGCGGCGGGGGGCCGGGCTACCAGTTCGCCGAGGAGGGGCTGCCGGCCGGCGGTGGCACGGGGATCACCTACCCAGCCGGCACGGTCGCGATGGCCAACGCGGGGCCGGGGACCAACGGCAGCCAGTTCTTCCTCGTTTACAAGGACACCTCGCTCCCGCCCAACTACACGATGTTCGGCACCATCAGCGGCGGTCAGGATGCGCTGCTGGCCATCGCCAAGGCCGGTGCGGTGGGCCCGACCGGCAAGCCCATCGCCGACGGCAAGCCCAAGAAGCCCGTGACGATCACTGCGGTGAAACTGGCCTGACTCTCAGGTGCCGCTGGTGACCCGGTAGACGTCGTAGACACCGCCGACGCCGCGCACGGTGCGCAGCAGGTGGCCCAGGTGCTTGGGGTCGGCCATCTCGAAGGTGAACCGTGACGTGGCCACCCGGTCGCGGGTGGTGGTGACCGTCGCGGAGAGGATGTTGACCCGCTCGTCGGAGAGCACGCGCGTCACGTCGGAGAGCAGCCGGTGCCGGTCGAGGGCCTCGACCTGGATCGCGACGAGGAACATCGAGTCGGCCGTCGGCGCCCAGGTGACCTCTACCAGGCGTTCGGGCTGGCTCATCAGGTCGCCGGCGTTGGTGCAGTCGGTGCGGTGTACGGATACCCCGCCGCCATGGGTGACGAAGCCGAGCACCTCGTCGCCGGGGACCGGCGTGCAGCACTTGGACAGCTTGACGTAGATGTCGGTGGCACCCTTGACGATCACCCCGGCGTCGCCGTTGGCCGGCGTGCGCCGCGAGGGCTGGCGGGTCGGCAGCGCCGTCTCCGACAAGTCCTCGGTGGCGCCCTCGCGACCGCCCATCGCGGTCACCAGGCGGTGCACCACGGTCGCGGCCGACACGTGGTTCTCCCCCACGGCGGCGTAGAGCGCCGTGACGTCGGCGTAGTGCATCTCGGCCGCCAGCGTCATGAGGGCGTCCCCGCCGAGCAGCCGCTGCAACGGCAGCCCCTGCTTGCGCATCGCCCGGCTGATCGCCTCCTTGCCCGCCTCGATCGCGTCCTCACGACGCTCCTTGGCGAACCAGTGACGGATCTTGGTGCGGGCCCGCGGGCTCTTGACGAACTGCGCCCAGTCGCGGGACGGGCCGGCCGTGTCCGACTTGGAGGTGAACACCTCCACGACGTCGCCGTTGTCCAGCGTCGACTCCAGCGGCACCAGGCGGCCGTTGACCCGGGCCCCGATGCACCGGTTGCCCACCTCCGTGTGCACCGCGTAGGCGAAGTCGACCGGCGTGGACTCGCCCGGCAGGGAGATGACGTCACCCTTGGGCGTGAAGACGAAGACCTCCTGGCCACTGAGGTCGAACCGCAGGGACTCGAGGAACTCGCTGGGGTCCTCGGCCTCCTTCTGCCAGTCGAGCAACTGCCGCAGCCAACTCATGTCGTCGACCTGGCCGCCCAGGCCGGTGACCGGGGTGCCCTTGGCCTCCTTGTACTTCCAGTGGGCGGCGATGCCGTACTCCGCCGTACGGTGCATCGCGAAGGACCGGATCTGCATCTCGACCGGCTTGCCCTCGGGACCGATCACCGTCGTGTGCAGCGATTGGTACATGTTGAACTTGGGCATCGCGATGAAGTCTTTGAACCGGCCCGGCACCGGCTGCCAGTTGGCATGGATGACGCCGAGGGCGGCGTAGCAGTCGCGTACCGACTCGACGTGGATCCGGATCCCGACCAGGTCGTAGATGTCGGTGAAGTCCCGGCCGCGCACGATCATCTTCTGGTAGATCGAGTAGTAGTGCTTCGGTCGACCGCTGACCGTCGCCTTGATCTTGGCGGAGTTCAGGTCGGCCTGGACCTTCTCGGTGACCTGCACCAGCGCGACGTCGCGCGAAGGCGCCCGCTCGCCGACCAGCCGGACGATCTCGTCGTAGCGCTTGGGGTAGAGTGTCGCGAACGCGAGGTCCTCCAGCTCCCACTTGACGGTGTTCATGCCGAGGCGGTGGGCCAGCGGCGCTAGCACCTCGAGCACCTCGCGGGACTTGCGCTCCTGCTTCTCGCGGGGCAGGAACCGGAGGGTACGCATGTTGTGCAGCCGGTCGGAGAGCTTGATGACCAGCACCCGCGGGTCACGCGCCATCGCCACGACCATCTTGCGGATCGTCTCGGCTTCGGCCGCGGCGCCGAACTTGACCTTGTCGAGCTTTGTCACGCCGTCGACCAGGTGCGCGACCTCGGCGCCGAAGTCGATCTTGAGCTGCTCGAGGGTGTAGCCGGTGTCCTCGACCGTGTCGTGCAGCAGGGCCGCG
>QHCA01000040.1:6398-7965 GCA_003244095.1 Pseudonocardiales bacterium
AGCGTGGTGGTGTCCATGCCGAGCTCGGCCAGGATCGTCGCTACGGCCAGCGGATGGGTGATGTAGGGATCGCCGCTCTTGCGCAACTGGCCACGGTGGAAGCGCTCGGCGGTCTCGTAGGCCAGTTGGACCGACTTGACGTCTGCCTTGGGATGGGCCGCGCGGTGGGTGGCGATGAGCGGTTCGAGCACCGCCCCGTGGACCGGCCGCGAGCTGTGCCCGATCCGGCGGGCCAGGCGGGCCCGCACACGCCGGCCGCTCGAGGTGCCCTTGCTCTCCTCGACGACGTTGTCGGGCTCGGCGACAATCGCCTCGGCCGGGGACGAAGCGGGCGCGACCGGCGCCTCATCGCGTGGCGCGACATCGGTGGTGTCACCGTCACCGTCACCGACATCGGGCAGGGTGATGCCCGGCGCGGGGACGGCGGACTCGGGCGCCACGGGCACTCCTTGCCGGTCAAAGCGGTCACTCGCGACGGCCGGTCAGACGGTACGGATCTTCATCGTACCGGGCGTCACACTCGCAGCAGTGCAGCAACGGGCCACGGGGCCAGCCGTGCCCGCCCGCCGAGACCGGCCAGCTCCAGCACGACGGCGATGCCCGACACCTGGCCGCCGGCCCGCTCGACCAGCCTCAGGGTCGCCGCGACGGTGCCCCCTGTGGCCAGCACGTCGTCGACCACCAGGACCCGCGCCCCGGCCATCGGGCCCTCGGCATGCACCTCCAGGGTGGCCTCGCCGTACTCCAACGCGTAGCTCTCGGCGAGTGCCTCGCGAGGCAGCTTGCCGGCCTTGCGCACCGGCACCATCCCCACGCCAGTGGCGTAGGCGATGGCTCCGGCCAGGACGAAACCCCGTGCCTCGATGCCGGCGACCACGTCGAAGCCGGCGCCGTCCTGGCCGGCGATCAGGGCGTCGACCACCTGCCGCAGCGCGGCGCCGTCGGCGAACAGTGGGGTCAGGTCCTTGAACAGGATTCCCGGCAGGGGGAAGTCGGGAACGTCACCGATGTGCGCGGCGACGAGCGTCGCCGCATCGGCTGCACTCATCCTGTCCTGCTCACGCTGACGGGGCCAATCTCACCGCTTGCGCTTGCTCCCGCTCGGCCGGCCGCCCTTCTTGCGGGCACCGGGCCCTCCGGGCCGCGCGCCGGAGCGCTGCACCGGCCGCTTGGCCGGTGCCGAGGCGACCGGGGCGGTCCCCTTGTCATGGGCAGAGTCGTCGGCGGAATCGCCACCGGGTTGGTCCCGGTCGAGCACGGCCGTGGCCGTCGTGGACTTCGCGGGCCTGCGCTCGCTCGCGCCGCCGGCCGGCCGGGCCGGTCGGCGGCCCTGCCCGGACTGCCCGCCGGTCCGCTTCGCGAGCACCCGCTGGCGCAGCGCCACGTACGCCGGCTCGCGCTCCTTGAGATCGGCGAGGACCGGGGCGGCGAGAAACAGCGAGGAGTAGGCACCGGAGGCCAGGCCGACGAACAGCACCAGCGCGAGGTCCTTGAGCGTGCCGACACCGAGCAGGCCGGCGCCGACGAACAGCAGGCCGGCGACGGGCAGCAGCGCGATCAGCGAGGT
>QHCA01000040.1:8010-8140 GCA_003244095.1 Pseudonocardiales bacterium
AGCGAGGTGTTGATCGAGCGCATGAAGGTCTGGTTGACCGCCAGGTTGGCCGCCTCGGAGAACGTCATCCGGGCCCCGCCGAGCAGTCCCTTGGTGTTCTCGGCGATCTTGTCGAAGACGACGACGGTGT
>QHCA01000041.1:0-240 GCA_003244095.1 Pseudonocardiales bacterium
CATGTGCCCGGCGTCGGCCAGCAACGCCAGCGACCCGGACAGGAACGCACCGACCACCTCGACAACCAGGATCGTCGTGGAGATCCCCAGCACCATCGCCAACGGCCGCCGGTTCCCCCCGCCCGGCACACCGTGGTCGTGATCGTGGCTCCCGCTCACCGGCCGGCCACCTGCTCTGCCTCGCCGTTGCCGTAGACCGGGCGCAGCGCGACCGCGTTGCCCGTCGCCGCCAGCAGCCCC
>QHCA01000041.1:383-3202 GCA_003244095.1 Pseudonocardiales bacterium
GCTCGTGCACGATCGCCAGCCGGGTCGGATCCCCGAGACTGCGGAACAGGGCCACCGCCGGGGATAAGTCCATCCGGTACGCCGGGTCATGCCAACCCTCACCCATCGTCACCAGACGAGGCTATCGGCCAAGCCGAGCATCACCAGCGCAGCGATCCGGGTGATCCATTGCCAGCCGGCTCCAGCGTTGTCGCCGCGATAAGCGCGTGAACGCATCGCTGTCGGTCAGCGGGCGGCGTGGCGCCAGGCGGCGGCACGCAGTAGGCGTAGCCCGTTGAGGCCGACGATGACGGTGGACTGGCGTCCCTGGGAGCTAGCCGCTGGTATCGCCAGAGTCTGGGCGAGGACCATGCTGGCACAGTGAGAGCGCGTGTGACGGTGTTGCTTCCGGAGGCTCGCGCGTTCGCGTAACGAATCAGGCTGGGCAACCCGGGCCTGCCGCACCCATCGGACCCGTGCACGGATGTCCAATGTGGACAGTCTGTCAATGGTTCTGTCAATGAAGCGTTTGTGGTCGGCGGACAGGCAGCGCTGACAGCGTGACCGCCACCTCAGTGAGGGTCAGACAACGGAGTCGGTACGGGCCCGGCTTCTTGTAGTCGAGCGGTTCCCGGTTCGAATCCGGGCGTCGGCTCTGCACTGACCTGCAAAACAGTGAGACGGACTCTCGCGCCGCCGAGGCGGCCGCGATCGCCGTCCTCGCCGAGATCGGCCCGCTACGGCACCACCGACTAGGTGGGCAGGTCGGCGCACCCAGCCGGCCTCAGCGAGCAGCCCGACCGGTTGGCCTTCTACGGCCACGACGGGTACGGCGACCACTTCGCCAAGAAGATGACGCCGAGCATCCTCGATGGCATAGAACGTGGCATGAACTCCTGATCGTCGTAGCCACGCCGGAGTCATCGTCGCGGCCCGGACCTGGCTGCGACGGACCTTGAGCCTCAAATGTGAACTCCACCGGCGAGGTCGATGCCGGGATCGACGCGGGGGCCTCGCAGAACCTGACGTGCTGGTCGGCCGGCTCGTCGCCGAGGCTGGTTGCTCCGGACGTGGCTGCTCCGGTTGCTCAGAAGGTGTGCTTTCGCCGCTGGGAGCGGGGCCTGCCGTCGGGGTCGTACAGGTGGTGATAGGCCAGCGTCGCCCAGCGTGTCGTCGTCCTGGACATATTCGGGTCGACCAGCGGGCGCAGCCGGCCGGCCGGTCGGGTGCCGACGGCCCCCGCGTCGTGCCAGGCCTGGAGTGCGGCGGCGGACCGCCGCAGCTCGTCGAATGCGTTGAGGGGGTCGATGAGCCCGTCGTCGTCGCCGCAGTCGAGGTGCTCGCGGATCAGCTGGAGGCGTAGGTCGCGGGCGTAGGTCCGTGCTCCGTCTCCCAGGCCGGCAGGGTCGCGCGGGACGCGCGGGTCGCGGGTGTCGTCGAGTACGGCAGCGGTCAGTTCTGAGTCGTGGGTCCATGACCTTCGGTTGAAGTTGTCCGAGCCGATCGTGGCCCAGGTGTCGTCGACGATGCAGACCTTGGCGTGGACGTAGACCGGTGTGCCGCTGGGGTTCTCGACCCCGTAGACCGCAACTCGCCCGCCACCTGCCTCGCGCATGGTCGACATCGCCCGGTCGCGCCCGACGAGGTTCGGCGGGAGCGAGAAGCGACCGTCCTGGTCTGGGTGGTGCGGCAACACGGCGATGACGTGCAACTCCGGCTGTGCGCGCAGCGCGTCGGCGAAGGTGCTCGCGACCTCCTGCGACCACAGGTACTGGTCTTCGACGTAGATCAGGCGCCGGGCCCGCTGGATCGCCTTGGTGTATCCGTGCGCGATGCTGCGCTCGCCATCTGGCGCGAACGGGTAGCCGCCGAGCCGTTTCGGGTAGGTCCGCAGCAGCTGAACGGCGTGCGGGCCGACCGGCGGCGGGTCAGGCAGCGGCGGCGGCAGCGGCGTGCCGTGCCGGTCGTCGCGGCGGATCCGCTCGGCGAGCCAGTTCAGGGGGCTGCGCGTCAGCGGCTGTGGGTCCTCCCAGCGTTCCCGGAAGACGGTCTCGACGTCTGCCACGACCGGTCCCCGCAGGGCCACCATGGCGTCGTGCCAGGGTGGGCGTGGGCCGTAGACCTTCGCCATCGGCTGCCGTTGCGGGTCGCCGCGGTGATCGGCGTCATCGCGCCGGCTGTGGCATAGGTCGATACCGCCCACGAACGCGACGTCGAGCTCGGGCCTGCCCGGGTGGCGAAGCACCACGAACTTCTGGTGGTGCGAACCTCCGGTACGTACTCGCATGTCGAGTAGGCACTGGCCCCCGGCCTGCTCGACCTCCTCGCCCAGATGCCTGTTCTCCGTGGCGCTGAGGCCGAGCTTGTCCAGGTGCGAGCGCCAGACCAGCCCCCGCACGTCGGCGCCGCGGCGCGCCGCCTGACATAGCGCCTGCGACACCGCGCTGTCGGGCTCGCCGGTGAGGAGCTGGTCGGGATCGCCGCGCCAGTCGGTGAACATCACCAGGTCGCCCTGACGGAGTTCGGCCAGGCAGCGGACCAGCTCGGCAAAATAGGTCACCCCGTGTACCAGCGGGGTGGCGGCATTGCCCGTCGACCAGGCCTGCCCGTCGGGGTGCCGGAGGTCCAGCCGAGTCGCGGGGTTGCGGCGCTCGCTCGCGCTCAGGAACCAATCGGGAGCGGCCACAGTCCTACCCTCCCGACCCGTCCAAACTGATCGCATGGGTCGGCAGACGCTGTGGGGGTCCATCTCCAGCGGCCCGTCAAGCATCGCGCCCGCCGGCCGGGTCAGGTGATCGCGCGGCGCTCAACGCCTGAGTCCATCATGCCCTACATCTGAC
>QHCA01000041.1:3248-5589 GCA_003244095.1 Pseudonocardiales bacterium
CCGGCGTGCATCGATGAAGCACTTGGCGCTGTAGCCGCGGTCCTGCCCACCCGGGTCGCGCGGGGTGGCTGGGGCGTTGGTGCGGCGCAACGTGGCGGCCCTGATGACGGTTGTGTGCAGGCGAGATCACCCACCGGCGCTCTCTCTCAACATCCGATACCCGCGGTGGGGACGACTATTCGGTCGAGGCCTCGCCGGTCAGGGGGGGCGAACAGGCTCAGCAAGATTGACCGGCGTGTTGCATGTTGGTCCGGCCATGCCCGCGTCTCGCGCCTCATGGCATGGACCTGGCATGAATTTGCGGACTCCGTGGCCTCGACACCCTCGCCGGCGGCGGGGTCGCCCAGCCGTTCACCGAGGGAATGCCGGCGAGCCAGTTCCACCGGCCGGATGGCTGCCTGAGCCAGGTGGACGCCGCCGGCGGCATGGCCGCCCGCGCCGGCGGGGTGGATTCTCTGGAGTTCCCGAAGATGATCCGGCCCCCGTGGCCGTCGCGACCTTCCCAGCGCCGTCGCGCACGACGTCTGCGCCGGGCGGCAGGGCGCCGTCCTTGCCTGAGATCGTCCGCCAGCTGCGGCTCGAGGACCCGCGGCACCCCGTGGACGAGCAGGTGGAAACGGCCGGAGAAACCCACCACATCAAGGGGATCAGACGCGCCTTCAAGGATCATGGGATGCCGATCACCGCAGCAGGCAGCACGCTCGACGAGGTCCAGTGCATCAAGCGGCAGAACTACCCCGAGATCAAGATGCTGCAGGTCCAGGAACCGCGAGGGATCACGTTCTTCGGGACGCGGACAGTCGAGCGGGGCGCCTGGCGCATCGGCAGCTACACCCTCACGATCCGAGGGGATGACATCGTGGACAACCTGCATCTGCTGTCGGACGGCAAGTCTTCTCTCTCCGACCTCTACGCCAGCAAGTTCACCAGCAACATCCTGAACGGGCTGCGCAACCTCAAGAAGGGTCTGCAGGCCTAGATGCCCACCTCGGCTTCTGACCGTCCGCGCCGCGGGTTGTTCGGGTACTTGTTCTCGGACGACCCACGAAGGCGGCCGCGCCCGGAGCCCCAGTCCAGCATCTTCGTCATGACCACGACTGCGGTTGGGGTGATCGGTGTAGCGGCATCGACGACAGGCCTCGTCTTTGCGGCCATCACTACTTCCGAGTCTTTCGGCGCGGGTCCACAATCGCCTACTTCGTCACTCTTGCCTCGGTCAGCCTTTGGCAGGCCGCCATCGTTCTCGACCGGTCAGTTCCCCACCTGGTGCGCAGCTTCACTCGGACGTTCGGTGTCAGTCCCCACGCTTACATCATCGGCCGGTGCATCGAGACGGCCCGGGGACTGCTGTTGGCTGGCGGCCGACCAGCAGTCGTCGCGACGACCGTGGGCTTCTACGACCATAGCCACTTCACCCGCCACTTCCGACGGCATACCTCTGTCGCACCTGGTCGCTACGCCGCCAGCCACCCCTGAAACCGCTGACGCGTTCAGCCGTCCCCGGGTGAATCGGGACCGACTCCCGGTCAGTTCGGGGCGCCGTCGCTGGGTTCGTTCATGGCCTGCGCTATCCGTGCTCTGAACACCTCGCTGCTGTTCTCGTGCGGAAACGGTTCGTCGGGCACGGGTACGTCCAGTGCCGCGCACAGCGGCTCCCAACCGTCGGTCGGCTGCCAGTCGAGGAGCCGCCCGGGCGGGATCGTCGCACGGACTTCAGCGAGGTGCCGCTCGTACGATGCCATGACTGTGTCGCGGTCCCCGGAAAGCCGGCTCCCCATGCGGGTGAACACCTCACCCAGCGCGACCAGATGCTCCGATGACGCGTCCGCCCACTGCGATGGTCGGCTCTCGCTGGGTGGTATCTGGGCGGGGTCGGCGTACTTGGCGATCCGCCCGATCGACTGCAGAACAGTCCCCTCCACGCTGCGATACCAAGTTTCTGCGCTTGCCCGGCTTGAGAGCAGCACGACCGCGTCCGGGAATGCGTCGGCAAGTTCGCGCCAGGTCCACGAGGCGGGCCAGTCGACCGCGGCCGTATATCCAGCGAGGAACTGGTCCCAGTCCGGCGCCCGGCCGTCGATCGCGTCCCGCCAGGTGCCCGCGTGCTCGACGTGCTCCATGAGCAGTTCGAGCATGTGATAGCACGAGCCGCCGAGGAGGCGCTCCAGTGCCGCTTTGAGGGATGCTGTCCCCGTCCTGGGCAATCCTGCCCCGACCACCCGTAATGTCATGCCACACGATCGCACATGCCTGCCGTGGAGTCAGCCGTGGTGGCCACGTATTTATCGTCGACGAGCACCTGTAACGGGAAGGTCACCGAGGGCTGCCCGGTCGCCGGAAA
>QHCA01000042.1 GCA_003244095.1 Pseudonocardiales bacterium
CGACCACGGGTGCGATGGTCTCCCATGCGGACTCCGCGTGCGGGGTCACCGCGCGCTTGGCCTTCTTGGCCTCGCGTCCGACCTTGCCTCGGGCGGCGTCCGCGCCGCGGGCGATCTCCTCGGCGTGGAGACGGTCGAGCAGCTTGCGCTTGCGCTTGCGGAACACGGCAGACCTCCGCGGAGTTAGGTGAGACTGTCTGTGACATCTTGCCCCACGTAATCCAACGAACACCTCGTGGGATGATGACGGACCAATCTCTTGCTCGTCGAATTCGTCCCCATCAAAGGAGATAGCGCGTGGCCACCGAGCTCTACGCGACGCTGAACACCAGCGCCGGCCCGATCCGGGTGAAGCTGTTCCCCGAGCAGGCACCCAAGACGGTCGAGAATTTCGTCGGGCTGGCCGAGGGTGGCATGAAGTGGATCGATCCGGCGACCCGGGAGAAGGTCGAGCGCCCGCTGTACGACGGCACGATCTTCCACCGGGTGATCGACGGGTTCATGATCCAGGGCGGTGACCCGCTGGGCAACGGCATGGGTGGGCCGGGTTACAAGTTCCGCGACGAGTTCCACCCTGAGCTCGCTTTCGACCGGCCGTACCTGCTCGCGATGGCCAACTCCGGGCCCGGCACCAACGGCTCGCAGTTCTTCATCACGGTGGGCGTCACCTCCCACCTCACCCGCAAGCACACGATCTTCGGCGAGGTCGCCGACGACGCCAGCCGCACGGTGGTCGACAGCATCGCCACCGCCGAGACCGGCCGCAACGACCGGCCGGCGACGGATGTCGTCATCAACACCGTCGACGTCGAGCGGGTCGAGAGCTGACCGTCCGATGACGCAGGAGGCGACACCGCAGGGCGACCGTGCCGCGGCGCCGGTGTGCTACCGGCACCGCGACCGCGAGACCTACGTGCGCTGCGTGCGCTGCGACCGGCCCATCTGCCCCGACTGCATGAACGCCGCGTCGGTCGGCTTCCAGTGCCCCGAGTGCGTGCGTGCGGGCAACCGGAGCATCCGCCCGGCCCGCACGACGTTCGGCGGCCGGGTCTCCGGGCGGGACAACGCCATCACGATCGGTCTGATCGGCATCAACGTCGCGGTGTTCCTGCTCGCCGCCGCCACCAATCCGCGGGCCCTGACCAGCGCCATCCCGACCACCCTGCACGACCGCTTCGCCCTCGTCGGTGCGCTGGTCGCTCACGGGGAGTACTACCGGCTGATCACCAGCGCCTTCCTGCACTACGGCCCACTGCACATCGCCTTCAACATGTACGCCCTGTGGCTGTTCGGCCAGGAGCTCGAGCGGTTGTACGGGCGGGTTCGCTTCATCGGCCTCTACCTGGTGTCCGCCCTGGGCGGTAGCGCCCTTGCGTACCTGATCATCAACCCGAACGCGGCGCTGGCCGGCGCATCGGGCGCGGTGTTCGGGCTGTTCGGTGCCTACTTCGTGACGGCCCGCAAGATCGGCCTGAGCACCGGCGGTATCCTGGCCCTGGTCGCCATCAACCTCGTCCTCGGGTTCGTCATCCCGGGCATCGGCTGGCAGGCCCATATCGGCGGGTTGATCACGGGTACGGCGATGGCCGCGGTGCTCGCCTACGCCCCCCGGGGCCCGCGGCGGCTCGTTGTGCAGATCGGTGGCACGGTGGCGATCGTCGCCGTGCTCTGCGTCGTCGTCGTGCTGCGGACGGCCGCCCTCACGGGTTGAGGCTGTCGCGGCCGAGGGTGTCGAGGGTCTCGGCTACCGCGTCCGGATCGTCACCGAGGTCTCGCCGGGTGAATAGATGGACCGTGTCGCCGGTGTCGATCTCCAGCAGGATGCCGGTCCGCCCGAACCGCCCCCGTCCGCTGCCCACCCTGATCGCCACGATCTCGGCCCACGGTATCCGCCGCCGGGTGGCGAAGCCCTGCACGACGGTGACGCCCTGGCCGTCGGCACTGACCCGGACCGGCGCGACGACGTCGCGTACGGCGAACACCGCCAGGACCACCGCCGCCACGGCGCCCATGACCGTGGCCAGCCGGTCGGTCGTGGCGACCGCTGCCGCGGCAAAGGCAAGCGCGGCCAGGCCTTCCGCCACCGGCAACCACCTCGGCACCGCCCACTCCACGCCGGTCGCCCCTCCTTTCGGTTGCCAGAGCCGCAACTTCCCGGAAGACGCTGCTCTCAGGCGCTCCAAAGCAGCGTCTTCCGGGAAGACGCTGGATGGCTGAGCGGTGATCGGAGGGTGGCGGGGAGTTGTCCACACTGTGGACAACTCCTGGGGAGTATTACAAGCCTGTCATTAGCGCCACTGCGTCAGCACCCCGAGCCCGGCTACCAGCATGCCGAAGCCGACCGCGAGGTTGCCCGCGCTGATCGACTTGACCGGGTACGCCCCCTGCGACAGGTAATAGACCACCAGCCAGGCGACGCCGGCCAGCAGCAACGCGAGTGCGACGATCGGCAGCGCGCGAGAGCTCGGTTTACGCTTGCGGGTCGGCGACGGTCGGACATCGGTCGGCGGGACGTAGACGGTCTTCTTACGTACGCGGGACTTGGGCACGGGGTCTCCTGGAACGTATCGACCGGGCTAGCGTAACCAACACCAACGCGAAGGGATCGGGCGAGCATGCTGAGGCTGCTGGGGAGGCCGCCGGGACCGTGGCGATTCCTGGTGCCCTGCATCGCGCTGGGCGCCGGCGTGCTGTTCTCGACCAGCGCCGAGACCTCGAAGGGCACCGACCTGCGCAGTGGGCGGCGGCTGCAACTGGAACAGCTGATCACCGAGCGCAACGCCAGCGTCAAGACCCTCGATGCCCAGCGGCGGTCGCTGCGCCGCCAGGTCGACCAGGCCACGACGGCCGAGTCCGGCCGCGATGCCGGTGTCGCGACGGCGCAGAAGCAGGCCGACGGGCTGCGGCTGCCGTCTGGATTGTCGGCACTGGAAGGACCCGGCCTGGTGGTGGCACTCGACGACGCGCCGCGCGGTGCCGGCGGCGCGCTGCCGGCCGGCGCGGGCCCGGACGACGTCGTGGTGCACCAGCAGGACGTCCAGGCCGTGGTCAACGCGCTGTGGGCCGGAGGGGCCGACGCCATGACGATCATGGGCCAGCGGGTCGTGGCCACCAGCGCGGTGCGCTGCGTGGGAAACACGTTGCTGCTACAGGGCCGGACGTACTCCCCGCCGTTCGTCATCGCCGCCATCGGCGACCCGTCGAGACTGCGCTCGGCGCTGGGCGCGGAGCCCGGGGTGAGTCTCTTCCGCGAGTACGTCGCCGCGTACCATCTCGGATACCAGGTCGAGACCAGGAGCGAGGTGACCGTGCCAGCGTTCGACGGCTCGCTGTCGCTCTCCTACGCCCGCCCCGGCAGCTGATGCGCACGTTCGTCCGTGGCCTCGGCCAGCTGTTCGTCACCGCGGGACTGATCATCGTGCTGTTCACGGTCTACGAGCTGTACGGCACCGGATTCGCCACCTCACGCGCCCAGGCCGGTCTCGCCCGTGACCTGCGCCAGCGCTGGCAGCAGCCGGTGCCCGCGCGCCCGCCGGGCGCGGCCGGGCCGATCGACCCGGTCCAGATCGGCACGGGCCTGGCGGTCCTGCGCATCCCGCGGTTCGGCAAGGACTGGATCAAGGTGGTGATCGAGGGCGTCTCGCTGAGCGACCTGCGCGACGGCCCCGGCCACTATCCCGGCTCGGCGCTGCCGGGCGCGGTCGGCAACTTCGCGGTGGCCGGGCACCGGGCCAGCCACGGCAACGGATTCCTCCGGATGAACGAGATGCGGGGCGGCGACGCGGTCGTGGTGGAGACGCGGGACGCGTGGTTCACCTACCGGGTCATCTCGACGGAGGTGGTCGATCCCACCGACACCGCCGTGATCGCGCCGGTTCCCGACCGGCCCGGTGTCGTGCCGACCCAGCGCATGATCACCCTGACCACCTGCGATCCGTGGTACTCCGCGACGCACCGGCTGATCGTGCACGGCGTGCTGGAGTCGGCCATCGCCAAGTCGGCCGGCCGCCCGCCCGCGGTCCTGACGAGCTGAGGCGCCCGTGTACGGATGGATCTGGCGCCGGCTCCCCGGTGGCTTGCCGGGCAAGATCATCGGCTCGCTCCTGCTCATCGCCGCCGTTGTCGCCGTGCTCTTCCTGTACGTCTTCCCGTGGGTCGAGCCGCGCCTGCCCATCACCGACGTGACCGTCGGTAGTCTGGGTGCCCCATGACCCGGATTCTCGTGATCGAC
Source organism: Pseudonocardiales bacterium (assembly GCA_003244095.1). Classification (GTDB taxonomy): domain Bacteria; phylum Actinomycetota; class Actinomycetes; order Mycobacteriales; family QHCA01; genus QHCA01. The sequence goes on from QHCA01000042.1 coordinate 4,232, forward strand.
AACTACGACAGCTTCGTCTACAACCTGGTCGCCTACCTCGGTCAACTCGGCGCCGATTGCGAGGTGCGCCGAAACGACGTGGTGCACCTGCCGGAGGTCGCCGGCTACGACGGGGTGCTGCTCTCGCCCGGGCCGGGCGTGCCGGAGACGGCCGGCATCTGCATCGAGCTGATCCAGGCCTACGCCGGCCGGCTGCCCATCCTGGGCGTCTGCCTGGGTCATCAGGCCATCGCCGTCGCCTACGGCGCCACGGTGGCCCGGGCGCCGGAGCTGCTGCACGGCAAGACCAGCCTGGTACACCACGGCGGTGCGGGTGTGCTCAAGGGCCTGCCCGACCCGTTCACCGCGACCCGCTACCACTCCCTCGCGGTGGTCGACGCCACGCTGCCGCCCGACATCGAGGTGACCGCCCGCAGCGACTCCGGCGTGCTGATGGGCCTGCGGGTGCTCGGCACCGACGTCGAGGGCGTGCAGTTCCACCCCGAATCGGTGCTCACCGAGGGCGGCCATCTGCTGCTGGCCAACTGGCTGACCACCTGTGGCCGGCCCGAGGCCCATGACCGGGCACCGGCGCTGGCCGCCGCCGTCGACCAGCGCCGCCTGGCCGCTGTCGGCTGAGTCCGCCGGACCGCCGACGGGCTGCCGTTAACGAATGAGCGGCGGGATCGGCAGGGTCGGCGAAGGCGATGGTGATGGTGACGGGGACGGGGACGGCGACGGGCTGCTGGGTGGCAACGGCGCCGCCAGGACGAGGGTGATGGAACCGCCAGGTTTCAGCAGCGTGCCGGCCGGGGGGTTCTGCCGGATCACCGAGCCGGCCGGCTTCGACGACGGCTCGTCGAGCGTGCTCACGTTGAGTCCCTTGAGCGTGTTCTTGGCCTGATCCTCGAACTGCCCGATGACATTCGGCACCTTCACCGAACCGTCGGAGACGTTGACGACGATCGTGGTGTGGATCGGCACGTCGGTGCCCGCGATGGGATTGGTGGAGACCACCACACCGTCGGGCTGGTCACTCGGCACGACCTTGACATCGGGCTGCAGCCCGACGCCGCCGAGCTGGTTGCTGGCCTCGTCGCGCTTCACGCCGACCAGCTGCGGAACCTTGACCCTCTGCTGCCCCTGGCCGACGGGCAGCGTCACGGTGCTCTTGGGCTTCACCCGCGCCCCGGATCCCGGATCCTGCTTGATCACCTTGCCCTTCTGGGCATCGGTGCTGAAGGCGGTCTTGATCGTGTACTCCAGGCCGGCATCGGTCAGCTTTTTCACCGCGTCAGCCTGGGACTCGCCGACCACTCCGGGGACGCTCAGCCGGTTGGTGCTGCTGGTGAAGCTCTTGGTCACGAACGCGGCGAGGACGAAGACGCCGATCACGGCCAGCGCGAGCGCGAGGTAGCCCAGCCCGCGGCGGCCGCGCTCCCGCTCCGGCGGCCGGTGCAGCATCGTCGAGTTCGCGGCGGCCGGCGTCGCCGCCACGACCTGCGTGCGGTCGGCGCCGGTGAGGACGGGCGTGGCCTCGACCGGCCGGCCGGTCGACGCTCGGACGAGGTCGGCGCGCATCTCGGCGGCCGTCTGGTAGCGGTTGGCCGGATTCTTGGCCATCGCCTTGAGTACGACGGAGTCCGCCGAGGCCGGGATGTCGGGGTCGCGCTCCGACGGGGGGGTCGGGTCTTCGCGGACGTGCTGGTAGGCCACCGACACCGGCGAGTCGCCGGTGAACGGCGGCTGGCCGACGAGCAGTTCGTACAGCAGGCAGCCGGTGGAGTAGATGTCGGAGCGGTTGTCGACCGTCTCGCCGCGGGCCTGCTCGGGCGAGAGGTACTGCGCCGTGCCGATGACGGCCGAGGTCTGCGTCATCGTCGCCGAGCCCTGGGTGACCGCCCGGGCGATGCCGAAGTCCATGACCTTGACCTGGCCGTTGGGTGACAGCATGACGTTGGCCGGCTTGATGTCGCGATGGATGATGCCG
>QHCA01000043.1:0-12561 GCA_003244095.1 Pseudonocardiales bacterium
AGCGGCGGCGCGCAGGCGGTCGGCGACCTGCGGGTCGTCGAGATCGACCGGCGGCAGCCACGACGGAGCCGGCAGGGTGACGCCCATGGCGACAGCGCCCTCCGGATCGGCAGGGGCCACGACCACCGGTGACCGGGTCAGCGCCTGGAAGACCTTGGCCAGCACCAGCGTCGGCAGGTCGGGTGCGTCCGCGGCAACGGCGGCGGCGTGGTCGTACCCGCGCTCCTGCGCGATCCCGACCACGGCCCGGACGCTCGGCCCAACCATCTCGACGATCCCGACGCCGGGCCACAGCAGCGAGCGGACGTTGCCGCTCTCACCGGGCGCGCAGCCGACCAGGGTGTCGACCCCGGCCAAGCCTTGCAACACCTCCGCGACATCTTCGAACAGCGCTGCGGCGTAGGCGGCTCCGTCGATGCCCGGCGGAGCGGCCGTCGAGGGCCCAGAGCCGGCCCAGAGGAGCAGGGCACAGCGGCGGGTCACCCGGCGGCTCCACCGTCCAGGTCGGACCAGTCCAGGCCGGATCCGGCGACGATGCCCTCGAGATAGCCGCGGGCGCGCTCCGCCCGAGGGTAGGCGGCCACCAGTGCCCAGAAGGCGGCATCGTGGCCCGGCTCGCGCAGGTGCGCCAACTCGTGCACGAGCACGTAGTCGACCACCCACGAGGGCAGGCTGCGCAGGCGTGAGGACAGCCGGATGCTGCCGTCCTCGGGCGTACACGAGCCCCACCTGCTGTTCTGGTTATCGACCCAGCGGACGCTGGCCGGCTCGACCGTGCCGCCGAGGTGCGCCGCCGCCAGGCGACGGGCCCGGGCCAGCAGGGCGCTGTCGCCGCTGGGGGGCTGCCGCCGACTCTCCTTGGCGGCGAGCCGGTCGAGCATCACCGCCACCCATTCGCGCTCCTCCGCCCGGGTCATCCGGGCGGGCAGCAGAACGACGGTCACGTCGCCGTCGCGGTAGGCGGAGACGGTGCGCCGCCGGCGCGCACTGCGGCGCACCTCCACTCGGGGTTTGGGACGGCCGGCTCCGGTCACCCAGGGACCGTAGCCCACCCGGCCGGCACTCACTTATTTTCGTCCACAGGCGGTGCACGGTGTACCTGCAGGTCACCTCACTAGCGGGACGGGCGCTTTCCGGTCCATCCACGTCCTTGTCCCCCGTTATCCCCCGTTTTCCACAGCGACACCCCGAGTTGTGCACAGGCGCGTCCCCAGGCTGTGCACAAGCGCCGTTGACGCGGCCCGGAGCGGCAACCTAGCGTCGAGTCGAACGGAGCCCCCGGAAGAGCTACGGGAGTGCCCTCGCAAGGGGAAGGCGAGGGGACTCTCAAGGCACACCGGGGGCTTCGTGATTTCCGCCCCCGCGCGGTCTTATGCATGCTCAGCGACCGGTGAACCGCGGCGGCCGTCGCTCCCGCTGCGCGGCGAGGCCCTCCGCGAGATCGTCGGTGGCCATCGTCACCGGCTGGGCCAGCGCCTCCCAGCGCAGGGCGTCGGCCATCGACCGGTGCCCCTCACGGAGCGCGGTCGTGGTCAGCCGGGTGGCGACGGGCGCCTTGGCGGCGATCGAACGTGTGACGGCCACGGCCGCATGGAGCAGGCCCTCGCCGGGGAACACCCGGTTGACCAGGCCCATGCCCACGGCCTCCTCCCCGGTGACCACCCGCCCGGTCAGGAGCAACTCCCGCGCGACAGGCAGGCCGGCCACCTCGGGCAGCAGCCAGGTCGTCGCCATGCCGGCATGGATGCCCAGCGTCGTGAACGGGACGGAGAGGGTGGCCTCAGGCGCGGCGTACCGGAGATCGCAGGCCAGGGCCAGCGCCAGGCCCGCGCCCACCGCCGGGCCGTTGATCGCCGCGACGGTCGGCACGTCGAGGTCCCGGATCGACAGCCAGGTGCGGTAGAACGGCAACATCCGCGAGCGCAGCGCGTCCACGCTGAGCCCGGAGCCCACGCCGAGCCAGCTCAGATCGGCGCCGGCACAGAAGGCCGAGCCGGCGCCGGTCACCAGGAGCGCCCGCACGCTGCTGTCGGCGCGTACGTCACCGATCGCCGCACCCCAGGCGGCGGTCATCTCCTCGGTCATCGCGTTACGCCGGTCGGGCAGATCGAGGGTGAGTACGACGACTCCGTCGGCGGAGCGATCGACACGAAGGGGGCCGGAGATCATCCTTGGAGGCTACCGACGGGCTATCCAAAGCCGCCCTGAGCGTGGCCGCGCCGGCCGGCACGCTCAGCGGGGAATCGTGACACGGCGCTCCCAAGGGCCCCCGCTGACGCTCAGGCCCACCCCCTGCCGGGTAGGGTTCGGACAGCACCTCACCGCGTCCGGCGGCTGAGGAGGCCCACTTGGAAGGCTAGGAGGCGACGTGGCCGAGACCTACAACGGTTACTGCGTGAAGTGCAAGGACAAGCGCGACTTCGACGGTGAAGTCAAGGTGAGCGAATCCGGCCGCCGCATGGCACAGGGCATCTGTCCCGTGTGCGGCACCAAGATGAACCGGATCCTCGGTAAGGCCTGAGCCTCCCGCCAGGCTCGGACAAGAGACGGCGATCCCCTCGGGGGTCGCCGTCTTTTCTGTGGATACGACCCGCCTTGTGGACGACCGCGGTACGGGACTGGCTCCGGGTGCCACGCTCGGTCCCTGTCACCCTCAGGATCGAGGTTCCCGCATGCGACCGCTGCTGCTCCCTGCCCTGCGCCGGCTCTGGCGAGACCACTCGACCCTGCAGCTCGGGCTCGACCCGGCGCGCGCCGTGCTGCTGTGCGATCTCCCGCCCGGCGCCCACGTGCTGCTCGACCGGTTCGACGGTACGACCGACCTGGCGGAGATCCTCGGCGTCGCCGAGGACGACGGCCTGAGCCGGGACGACCTGACACACCTGATGGGGATGCTGGTGGGAGCGGGCGTCGTCGTCGACGCGGCGGCCGGCACCCCGCTTCCGGCTGCGCTCGATGTCGGGGCGCGGCACCGCCTCGCCGCCGATGCCGCCTCCCTGTCTCTGCTGCACGGCGACGCCGGCGGCGTCCTCGCCCGGCGCCACGACTGCATGGTTGCGGTGCACGGCCAGGCCCGGCTCGCGGTGCCGCTTGCGAGCACCCTGGCTGCCGCGGGCGTGGGTCGCGTACACGTCGTGGGACGAGGCGTCGTCGAACAGCGCGACGTGGCTCCCGGTGGCCTCAGCACCTCCGACGTTTCGCAGCCCCGACCGGCAGCGGCCGCGGCCGCGATGGCGCGCGCGGCACCCCAGGTCGACGCGCGCCCGCTGCCGCCCAGGCGCAGGGCCGACCTGGTGATCCTGGCCGGCCAGGCCGCCGGCGACACCGAGCTGGTCGACCGGCTGATCAGCGCTGAGGTGACCCACCTGGTCGTCGGTGTGCGAGACACCACCGGTGTCGTCGGGCCGCTGGTCAGCCCGGGCCGATCCAGCTGCCTGCGCTGCGCCGACCTGCACCGGCGTGACCGCGACCCGCTCTGGCCGGCCGTCGCCGGCCAGCTGGCGAGGGCGCACCGCGGGCACATCGAGCCACAGGACACGGCGCTGGCCGGCGCCATCGTGGGTGTGGCCGCACTGCAGGCCCTCGCGCATCTCGACGGTGGAGCGGCCGCGCAGACCGTCGACGGCACTCTCGAGCTCGCCCTGCCCGACTGCCGGGTGCGCCGCCGGTCCTGGCCCGTACATCCCGACTGTTGTTGCCGCGACATCGCGCTTCGCCGCACCGGATGACCCGATCGGCGGGCGACGTGGCGGGTAGTCCCCCGAGTCTCCCCCCGTGTCGGCGGATGAGGCGGCCGACTTGAACGGCCCCGGGCCGTCACCTGCCGCCGACTCCCCCCGTGCCACGGGGGGAGACAATGGGGTGTGACCGACATCCCCCGCCGGGCAGTGACCCGGGGCGCCAAGCTCGCGTCCCTTCCTCTCGGGATGGCCGGAAGGGTGACCCTCGGGCTGGGCAAGCGACTCGGTGGGCGACCGGCGGAGCTCGTGGCCAGCGAGATCCAGCAGCGGACCGCGGAGCAGCTGTTCTCCGTGCTCGGGCAGCTCAAGGGCGGAGCGATGAAGTTCGGCCAGGCGCTGTCGGTCTTCGAAGCCGCCATCCCGGAGGAGGTCGCCGGCCCCTACCGGGCCGCGCTCACCCGGCTGCAGGAGGCCGCCCCGTCCCTGCCCGCGTCCGCCGTACACCGGGTGCTGGCCGACCAGCTCGGGCCGGACTGGCGGGCGAGCTTCCGCGAGTTCGACGACGTGCCCGCCGCTGCGGCGAGCATCGGGCAGGTGCACCGCGCGGTCTGGTCCGACGGACGGCCGGTGGCCGTCAAGGTGCAGTACCCCGGTGCCGGTCAGGCTCTGCTCTCCGACCTCAACCAGCTCGCCCGGGTGGCCCGCCTGTTCCAGCTGCTGACGCCCGGTCTCGATGTCAAGCCACTGATCGCCGAGCTCAAGGCCCGGGTGTCCGAAGAGCTCGACTACGAGCTCGAGGCGCAGTCTCAGCGGGCCTTCGCCGCGGCCTACGCCGGCAGCGCGGACATCCTCGTGCCCGATGTGGTGGCGGGGGCGTCCCGGGTGTTGGTGACCGAGTGGATCGACGGCACTCCACTGGCGCACATCATCGCCGACGGGCGACAGGAGGATCGCGACCGCGCGGGCCTGCTACTGGCCACGCTGCACTTCTCCGCCCCCGAGCTGGCCGGCCTGATGCACGCCGACCCCCATCCGGGCAACTTCCGGCTGCTCGACGACGGCCGGCTCGGCGTCATCGACTTCGGCGCCGTGGCCCACCTGCCGGACGGCATGCCGGAGCCCGTCGGCCGGCTCACCCGGCTGGCCCTGGACGGCCAGGCCGACGAGGTGCTGGCCGGCCTGCGGGCGGAGGGATTCGTCAAACCCGCGGTGACGGTCGACGCGGAGCAGGTGCTGAGCTATCTCCTCCCCATGCTGGCACCGCTGCAGGCCGACGAGTTCCAGTTCTCCCGCTCGTGGCTGCGTAAGGAGGCGATGCGGATCGCTGATCCGCGGGGCGAGGCGGCCCAGCTGGGCCGGCAGCTCAACCTGCCGCCGTCCTACCTGCTGATCCACCGCGTCACGCTTGGCTCGATCGCCGTCCTGTGCCAACTGGAGGCAAAGGCGGCCTTCCGCGCGGTGGTCGAACGCTGGCAGCCTGGATTCGCTCCGCCGGCCAAGCCCCGGCCGGTCAACCGCCGTCGCTCAGCGAAGCCTCCCGCCGGCTAGGCCTGTCACCACCACGCGTCGTCGAGCTTGCACTCGATGGAGCGCAGGTTGTCACGGGTGCACGTCTCGCACAGCCAACTGCGCTGGCCACCGTCGGTCTCCAGCGACCAGGTGGGCGGCGGATGGGCCGCCACCCGACGGCAGCGCCGGCAGCTCACGGAGGCTTCGTCCACCACCGCACCGTATTCGATCGCCGTTGCGCGCGGGTTACGCCGCAAGTCATCGCGATGAAATCCTGGCGATCAACCGCGAAGCGCCGGCGGGCGGGAGGGAAAGCGACCGCCCAGCCGGTGGCATCGCCGTTAAGCGTCACAGCCGGCTGGGCGGTCCCGGGGTAGCGGCCTAGAGAAGCGCGTCCCGGGCTGCTCTGGCCCTGCGGGATGCGGCCTCCGCACGGCGCTGCCAGCGCCGTGCCGCCGCAACCCGGTCGGCCAGACCCTCGAGACGGGCCTGCTCGTGCCGGTCGCGTATTCGCGCCCGGGCGAGCTCTTCATGGATCAACAACATCTCACTGCTCCTTCTCCCACCATCGTCGTAACGGGCCAGTAGCTGGCGGGTCACGCCGCCACCACCTTGTCGCCAGCGTCCTTGCGCGGGCGGCCCCGAGGCCGCTTGCGCGCGATCACGACACCGCGTTCGAACAGTTCTCCGCCCCACACGCCCCAGGGCTCACCGCGCTCGAGGGCACCGGCGAGGCAGGCGGCCCGCAGGGGGCAGCCCAGGCAGTAGGACTTGGCCGTCTCGAGATCGGCCGGGGACTCCGCGAACCACAATTCGGGGTCTTCCTGCCGACAGGGGAGCAACTCCCCCAGCTCGTCGACCCCGCTGAGCAGCGGGGCAACGGAGGTCTCGATCACCGGTTCACCTCTTTCTGCGATCGTCTTCGGTCCTGACTGGTTGGAACAGACGGATTGAGCAAACAAAAAGGCCGCGGACCCTTTGTGGGGTTCCGCGGCCTCGAGGTGAGCCGGTCTGAAGATGCTTGATCAGACTGGTCTTCCTCGAGCTGCGGTCCCCTGGGCGGCGCTATCGCCGGCCTTGCCCTGCATCGTCCGGACACGCGACACACGGGTGTCCTCGATGCCGGTGCCGAACGGCGTTGCACCGCCGAACTGGCCGAGGAGGGACGTGTGCCGCGGAGCCGGAGCGTGGGTAGGCACCCGGGTGGCAGCGAGAATGTTCTTCACAGGGCACCTCCCCTACGGCAGAGCACAGGCGCGCGGACGCGCGCTTGGGATGTGTGTAGGTTACGGGCCGATGCCAGCAGGTGGCAATGCATTTATCGGATTGTTGCCTGACGCAGCAGTTCGAGCACCTCGGCGCCGTACTCGTCGAGCTTGTGCGGCCCGATTCCGCCGATCTGCGCGAGGCCGTCGGCGGTGTCCGGCCGACGCTCGGCGATGGCGGTCAGGGTGGCGTCGGTGAACACGACGTACGCCGGGACGCCCTTGTCGCGGGACCGGACCAGCCGCCACTCGCGCAGCCGCTCGAACAGGTCCTCGTCGACGTCACCCGGGCAGCCGCCGCACCGGCCGAGCTTGCGTTGCTTGGCGTCGAACAGGGTCACCCCGCACACCCGGCACGTCGGCACCCCACGGCGCTCCCGGCGACCAGCCCCGGCGCCGCGCCCCCCGGAGGCGTCCGTCGACGGTGCGATCAGCCCGTCGAGGAAGCGGGAGGGCCGCCGCCCGCGCCGCCCCTCGGCCGTGCGCGACAGCGCCCATGACAGCTGCAGCTGCTCGCGCGCCCGGGTGATGCCGACGTAGAGCAGGCGACGCTCCTCCTCGATCTGCTCGTCGGTGCTGGCGAAGGAGATGGGCAGCATGCCGTCGGTCAGCCCGACGATGAACACGGCGTCCCACTCGAGCCCCTTGGCGCCGTGCAACGACGTCAGGGTCACGCCGCGCACCGGCGGAGCGTGCTGGTGCTGGGCGCGCTGCGCCAGCTCGGCGACGAACTCCTCCATCGGGGCGGCCGGCGTCTCCTCAGCCAGCCGGACCAGCGCGGCCAGTCCCTCCCACTGCTCGCGGGCCGCCCCCCCGGCCGGCGGTGCCCCCGGCGAGAAGCCGGCCGAGGACAGCACGGCGGCGACCGCCGCGGGCAGGTCGGCGACGCCGCCGGAATCGCTGTCGGACCGGGCCGCGCCGCGCAGCAGCACCAGTGCGCGCCGGACCTCCGGCCGGTCGAAGAACCGCTCCGAGCCACGGACCAGGTAGGGCACCTCGGCATCGGCGAGTGCCTGCTCGTAGGCGGCCGACTGTGCGTTGGTACGGAACAGCACGGCGATCTGCCCGGGATCGGTGCCGGCCTCGGCCAGCCGCCGGCAGGCCTGCGCCACGGCGGCCGCCTCGGCCGGCTCCGAGTCGTACTCCTCCAGCACCGGCGGTGGACCGGCGGGCCGTTGCCCGACGAGGCGCAGCCGGGCACCGGCCATGACCCCCCGCGCGCCGGCGATCACGGTGTTGGCGAGGTCGACGACCTGCGGGGTGGAGCGGTAGTCGCGTTCGAGCCGCACGACGGTCGCCGCCGGATAGCGGCGGGCGAAGCCGACCAGGTAGGCCGGCGAGGCACCGTTGAACGTGTAGATCGTCTGGCTGGCATCGCCTACCACGCACAGGTCGTCGCGCTCGCCGAGCCAGGCGTCGAGCAACCGCTGCTGCAGCGGGTTGACGTCCTGGTACTCGTCGACCACGAAGTGCCGGTAGCGCGCCCGGATCTCCTCCGCCACGTCGCGGTGGGCCTCGATGCCGGCCGCCATGATGAGCAGCAGGTCGTCGAAGTCGATGAAGCCGGCCGCCTGTTTGATCTCCTCGTACGTCGTGCAGACGGCGGCGATCACCTCGGCCGGCAGCGGTGTCTCGCGGCCGGACCGGGCGGCCTCCGCGCCGTAGCGTTCCGGCGCGACCATGCAGGCCTTGGCCCATTCGAGCTCGCCGGTGACGTCGCGGACCGTCGCTCGGTCGGTGCGCTGCCGATGCCGCGACAGGGCCTGCGCGACCAGCGTGGCCTTGCGGTCGACGACCGCCGGCAGCTCGCCGCCGACCAGGCGCGGCCAGAAGTAGCGCAGCTGCCGCAGGGCGGCGGCGTGGAAGGTACGGGCCTGCACGCCGTCGACCCCGAGGTCGCGCAGCCGCCCGCGCATCTCACCGGCCGCCCGCTGCGTGAACGTCACCGCCAGCAGTTGCCCCGCCGGCACCGCACCGGTGAGGATGCCGTGCGCGATGCGGTGGGTGATGGTGCGGGTCTTGCCGGTGCCCGCGCCGGCCAGGATGCACACCGGGCCACGTGCTGCAAGCACGGCGGCACGTTGTTGCTCGTCGAGGGAGGCCAGAACGCCCGAACCTCCCGGGGCCGCCGAGACGGTGCTGGTCTGCATGCGGGTCACGATGCCGGATCCTTGCAGCGGGGTACGACGGGAATGCCCGGGACTGGGTTTGTTGTTTGGGGAGCGTAACGCGAGGAGGACGAGTGTCGGATCGCCTGACCGTCTACAGCACCCAGTGGTGTGGCTACTGCCACCGGCTGATGCGGCAGCTCGAACGCGCGGAGATCGCCTTCGACGTCGTCGACATCGAGGTGACCGCGGGCGCGGCCGAGTACGTGATGAGCGTCAACGGCGGCAACCAGACCGTACCCACGGTGGTGCTGCCCGACGGCGGCGTACTGACCAATCCGAGCCTCGCGCAGCTCGTCGATCGGCTGGCCGCGGCATAGCCGTTCCGGCTGTAGAGCCCACCCCCGTCTCCCCCGAGCGACTCCCGGAACTGCTGGCCGACCTGATCGTCGGCGCCGACCCGGCGCTCCGGCTCCGGGTCGCCGTCGACGGTGCCCCCGCAGCGTCCCCGGACACTCTGGCCGACGCTCTCGCGGATCTCCTTCGGGTACGCGGGCGCACGGCGATCCGGGTACGGGCCACCGACTTCCTGCGGCCGGCCTCCGTGCGGCTCGAGCACGGGCGGACCGACCCGGAGAGCTATCGCACGGGGTGGCTCGACGCCGCCGGGCTGCGGCGGGAGGTGCTCGACCCCTTCGCCCTGACCGGGCGGTACCTGCCGACGCTGTGGGACGCCGGACTCGACCGGGCGACCCGCGCGCGGCATGCCCGGACGCCGGAGGGTGCCGTGCTCCTCCTGGACGGGCCGCTGCTGCTCGGGACAGGCCTGCCCTTCGACTTCGCCATCCACCTGCGGCTCGGCGCGGCCGCCCTGTCCCGGCGCACCGGCGAGGCCGCCCGGTGGACGCTGCCCGCGTACGCACGCTACGACGGGGAGCGGCACGCCGACGTCGTGGTGCGTTGGGACGACCCTCGCCACCCTGCGGTGCAGGTCCGGAGCGACCGGCCCGCCTCAGGTGACGGCTAGCAGCACCGCTTCGCCGGCCGCGGCGGCCTGGGCGTAGAACGCCACCAGATCGTCGAGATTGGGCAGCAGGTAGTCCTCGAGCACATCGGGCTCGTCCCAGATGTCGGGGTAGATCTCCAGAGCCCGCAGGCGGACCCGGTCGAACCGGAGCCGGACCTCCTCGCGGTCCAGGGCCGCCAGGGCGGCGGCCACCCGGCTGACCCCCCGCGGGTCGAGCAGCCGGACCGGGCCGTAACCGAGGTCGTCGCCGAGCGGCTCGCCCCCCAGGACGGCCATGCCGAGGTCCGAGCGGGCCTCCCAGGCGGTGCCGGTCAGCAGGAAGTGCACGCCGTGCCAGGCCTTGTCCAGATCGACCGACCGCCCGGCCACGGCCTCGGCCGGCCCGCCGTCCATCAGGTCGGTCGCGATGTTGGGGTCGATAAGCACCGCGGAGTACTCGGCCGGCCGCAGCCGCCGCCCCACCAGGCCCATTCCCATATCAGGCATGCTGCCAGCTATGCGGCATCCGGTCTAAATCGAGTCTGGTCGAACAGCGCGATCGGCTGTGCCGTGCCGCCGTCGAGCGTGAGATCGGCCTGGCCTCGCCGACCGACTGTCATCTCACTCCGCGCTTGCTCGAGGACACGGCTGCGTTCGATGCTCGCTCCACCCAGGAGGTGATCAGCCGGTTGGCGATCGACACCGGCGGCGGCCACCGCGGGCCGGCCTTGGCAGCCAGCTCGGCCCGGGTGAACCACCGCGCCTCCTCCAGCTCGCCGTCGAGCAGCACGGGTTCGGTGGCCGGCTCGGCCCGGGCGGTGAAGCCGAGCATCAGTGACGAGGGGAACGGCCACGGCTGGCTGGCCTCGTAGCGGACGTCGGTGACCGCCACGCCGGCCTCCTCGGCGACCTCGCGGGCCACCGCGCTCTCGACGGACTCTCCGGGCTCGACGAACCCGGCGAGGGTGGAGAACCGGCCGGCCGGCCAGGACGCCTGCCGACCCAGCAGGCAGCGGTCGGCGCCGTCGTGGACCAGCATGATCACCGCCGGGTCGACCCGTGGATAGTGCTCGCTGCCGTCGACCCGGCAGACCCGCAGCCACCCGCCGCCGGAAACCGTCGTCGGCGCGCCACAGCGGGGGCAGTGCGTGTGCGTGCTGTGCCAGTGGGCCAGGGCGACCGCGGTGACCAGCAGGCCGGCGTCGCGGTCGGCCAGCAGCGCACCGGCCTCGCGCAGCCCGGCGGTGACCTCGCCGCGAGTCGTCGCCGCGCCCCCCACGGCCGCGAAGTAGACCCCTCCCTCGTCCTCGCCGAGGAAGAACCGGTCGCCGCCGTCGGCCACCTGCGAGCCGCGGACCAGCGCCAACATCGGCGCATCGGCTGCACCACCGATGTCGGTCGTCATGTCCTGGTGGAGCACGAGGACCAGGGCTGACGGCCAGGCGCCGGCCAGCCAGGAGGCGTCGGTGCGGCGCAGCGACGCTCGGTTGGCAGCCGAACGGGAGAGGGCGGGCGGCTCGATCACCCCGTACTGACTTCATCCAATGTGGATAGTGGGAAGCCGACCGCCGCCGCGTCGCCGACGACCACGGTCGCCAGCGCGCTCGGCGCGAGATGCCTGGCCGCCTGCTCCTGCACGTCGGCGATCGTCACCGCGCCCAGCCGGGTGGTGTGCTCGCGCAGCCAGTCCACGTCGACGCCACTGGCCAGCAGCGCGGTGATCGTCGAGGCCAGCCCGGCCTGGGTGGCGATGGACAGGGCCAGCGTGCCGATGGCGTACTGCCGGGCGCTGTCCAGCTCCTGCGCCGCCACCGGCAGGGTGGCCATCCGGCCGAGCTCGTAGCGCATCTCCAGCAGCGCCGGCGCGGTCACCTCGGTCGCGACGTCTGCCTCCATGACCAGCGCGGAGCCGGCCGCGGAGTGCTCGATGACGCTGTGCGGGGAGTAGCTGTAACCCTTCTCCTCCCGGACGTTCTCCACCAGGCGGGAGGAGAAGTAGCCGCCGTAGACCAGGTTGGCCAGCTGCATCGCCGGATACTGCGGGTCCTGGCGCGACAGGGCGTGGCCGCCCACGCGGATGTTCGACTGCACCGCCCCGGGCCGGTCGACCAGCACGATCGGGCCGGCCTCCAGCGCCGGCAGCCGGGGCGCACCCCGGGCCGCAGTGCCGCCGTCCCAGTCGGCCAGCGCCGTCTCGACCCGGTCGAGGGCTCGCTGCGGTGACACGTCGCCGACGATCACCAGCGTGCTGCCGGCCGGGATCACCCGCGAGCGGTGCAGGGAACGCAGCTGGGCGGGCGTGACCGCGGCGACCGCGTCGGCCTCCGGGATCTCATGGGCGTACGGATGGTCGCCGTACATCCTGCCCAGCAGGGCCTCGCGAGCGATGACCCCCGGCTGCGACCTGGCCATGCGCAGCCGCTCGACAAGCCGGTCACGCTCGCCGGTGACCTCCTCGGCGGGGTAGGCGGCGCCGGTGAGCACGTCGGCGAGGATCTCCAGCAGCCGCGGCAGCCCGGAGGCCAGGCCGTTGCCGCTCAGCAGCAGCCGGTCGGGGTCGGCGCTGACGGACAGCGAGCCGCCGATCTCCTGCAGGGCGACCGCGATGTCCACCGTGGTCAGATCCGCCGTGCCGCTGAGCAGGGTCTCGCCGAGCACGCTCGCCTTGGCCGAGTGGCTGGCCGACCGGCCGGCGAAGGGCACCCGCAGGCGTACCTCGACCAGCGGAACGGTGGCCCGGCGGACCACGAGCACCCGCAGGCCGGTGGGCAGGACCCGTTCGGCCACCGTGAGCTTGGCCGGCCGACGGGCGGGGGTGAGCGGGGGGACGAGCGCGGGGACGACCGCGACCGGGGCGCTCACCTGGCACCTCCCGCGGCCAGCTCCAGCACGGCCCGGCGCTCCGGGACCAACTGCGCGGCCGCCGCGACGACGTCGGCCGGAGAGACCGCCGCGAGCAGGCCGGGCAACTCACCGACCAGCTCCGCCCGGTC
>QHCA01000043.1:12654-13559 GCA_003244095.1 Pseudonocardiales bacterium
AGCCGCCGCAGCTCCTCGTCGATGCCCGTGATCACCCGGTCGACGGGCACGCCCTCCGGGTGATGGGCCTGCAGCAGCAGCGCCGTGGGGTCGCGCACGTCGAACGGGTCGCCCATGAAGCCGAGGTAGCCCGACAGCGAGGTCACGATGCGGTCGCCCTGCACGAGCCGCTGGCGCAGCCGCGAGGAGTCACCGTCGGTCAGCACCTCGGCGAGCACGACGTAGGGCAAGTAGGCGGGCAGGTCGGCCGGGTCGGGCACCCGCCAGGCCAGGGCGACCGCCGGTGTCGGGGCGAGCGCGTCGACCTCCCTGACCCGTCGCTCCTGCGTCAGGTCGGGCTCGGTGAAGTCCGGCCGCTTCGGTGCCGGACGTTCCGGGATGTCGCCGTAGTGCCGCTCGATCATCGCCAGGGTCTCGGCGGGGTCGAGGTCACCGCCGACACTGAGCACGGCGTTGGCCGGGGCGTAGAAACGCTCGAAGAACGACGCGGCGTCCTCCACCGTGGCGCTCTCCAGGTCGACGAAGTCGCCGTACCCGTTGTGGGCGTTGGGGAAAGTGTCGAACATCACCGGGGGCAGTTGCAGCCAGGGGAAGGCGCCGTAGGGCTGGTTGAGCACGTTGACCCGGATCTCCTCCTTGACCACCGCGAGCTGGTTGGCGAGGTTCTCCTCGGTGATCCGCGGCGAGCGCATCCGGTCGGCCTCACAGAACAGCGCCCGCTCCAAGGCGTTGGCCGGCAACGTCTCGAAGTAGTTGGTGTAGTCGAGGTGGGTGCTGCCGTTGAACACCCCGCCGGAGGACTGCACGATCCGGAAGTGCTCCAGCTTCTCCAGCGTCGCCGAGCCCTGGAACATCAGGTGCTCGAAGAGGTGCGCGAAGCCAGTGCGCCCCTGCGGCTCCGACCG
>QHCA01000044.1 GCA_003244095.1 Pseudonocardiales bacterium
CGCGGGCGGGTCTTCTGGGAATCCGGGCAGTCCGGGAATCGGCGCTGGCTCGGCCCGTGTGTCTCCTGCCTCTCTGTCCCGTAGGACGTTCGCCTTACGACGCCGGCAGACCGCAGAGTTCTGCGCTGTGTGCCCACAGGCGTTCGGCGGCGGTGGTGTTGTGGGTCAGTGCCGAGGACTTCGCCGGCCGGCAGCGGGAGAAGTACTGGCCGGTGACGGTGGTGACGTCGGGTGAGCCGGCGAGGTAGAGGCCGGTCCTGGCTCCCTTGGCTGCAGACGAGCCGATGAGTTTGGTGACGCGATCGAAGACGGCGCCGGGTCCGGTCTGCTCACGGCCGAGGTTGGTCTTGAGCGGCCAGC
Source organism: Pseudonocardiales bacterium (assembly GCA_003244095.1). Taxonomy (GTDB): domain Bacteria; phylum Actinomycetota; class Actinomycetes; order Mycobacteriales; family QHCA01; genus QHCA01. The sequence goes on from QHCA01000044.1 coordinate 361, forward strand.
CGGGATGCAGCGCGTTGGCGGTGACGCTCGTGCCGGCCCAACGGCGAGCGAGCTCGTAGGTGAACAGCACGTTCAGCAGCTTGGTCAGGTTGTATGTCGCGGCCGCGCTGTAGTCGTGTTCGGCTTGAAGGTCGTCCCAAGGAATGTCTTTGACCCGGGTGTGCATGTAGGAGCTGACTGTCACCACCCTCGAACTCGGCGTGGCCTGTATCAGCGGCGCTAACAGGTTGGTCAGCAGAAACGGGGCGAGGTGATTGACCGCCAGCGTGGCCTCGATGCCGTCGGCGGTGACCCGCCTAGTGGTGTTGACCGCTCCGGCGTTGTGGATGACCACGTCTAGACGGTCGTGGCCCTGGCGGATCTGGCCTGCCAGCGCCGTCACATCGCCTTGGCAGGCCAGGTCGGCGATGAGCAGCTCGACGCTGCCCGGTGCCCCCGTGGACCGGATCTTCGCGGCCACCTCGGCACCGCGCGCGGGGTCACGGGCCACCATCAGCACGCTCGCGCCCGACTGGGCCAGCCCTCGGGCGGTTTCCCGGCCGATGCCGCTGGTCGCGCCGGTGACAAGGCAGACGCGTTCGCGCAGGTCATAGATCCGTTGAGCAGCCATGGGCACTCCTCGCTGGCAGATAGGTCGCTACCCGATATTCACATGAACCATGTTCATCATGTAGCATGATGGGTATGTCCGCTGAACGCAAGCCCTCGCCGAGCCAGCCGCCGGGGGTGGTTGAGCCGGCCGGCCTGGAGGCCAGCACCGGATACCTGTTGGCCCGCGTGGGGAGCGACTCACGCCGCCTCTGGGCGCACACCCTGCTCGAGGAAGACCTCACGCCGCATCACTACAGCGCGCTGATCGCCCTGGATCAGCGCGGTGCCATGTCCCAACGGCAGCTCAGCCACCTGGTCGGCATCGATCCCCGCAACGCCGTACCGGTGATCGACCAGCTCCAGACCCGCGGCCTGCTCGCCCGCAACCCCGACCTCACCGACCGCCGCCGCAATGCGGTCACGCTCACCGAAACCGGAAGAAGGTTGCTCACCCGGCTTCGCCACGCCGCCGAGGACGCCCAAGAGCGCCTGCTAACCCCACTCACCACGACCGAGAGACGGTCCTTACACGCGCTGCTCACCAAACTGTTCGCAGCCGGCGGCGCAGTGCAGTGATGCGCCGGCCCCCCGCCCCTTCACGGCTGCAGGCGGTCCCATTATCGTCACCGTCCGAGTTAGGGATCGGCTAGCGGCGGCTAGCGGGACTCGTATAACGTTGCGCGGTAATAACGCGGCGCGTTATCCCTATGAGTGTGTTGCGTTCGTTCGCCGACAAGGACACCGATCGAGTCTGGCGACACGTACGCTCACGTCGGCTCGACCCGACAACTCAACGTGCGGTGCAGCGCAAGCTGCTGGTCCTCGATGCGGCAGAAGCGCTCGATGACGCGCGGGTCCCGCCCGGCAACCGGCTCGAAAGCTGCGCGGCGATCGATCGGGCAGTACGGCATCAGGGTGAACCAGCAGCGGCGGATCTGTTTCCGCTGGACCTCTGCCGGAACCGGCAGACGTCGAAATCATCGACTACCACTGAGAGGAGGAGAGACATGACGACTGCCGCATCTATCGCGCCGATCCATCCCGGCGAGATTCTCGCCGAGGAGTACCTCGGCCCGCTGGGTATCACTCAGCACAGACTCTCGGTCGCGATCAGTGTACCGCCGAGGCGAATCAACGAGATTCTGCACGGCACGCGGCGCATCAGTGCGGATACTGCGCTACGGCTGTCCCGCTACTTCGGAACCTCCGAGCGCTTCTGGACGATCCTGCAAGTTACGTCCGAACGGTCACCGGTCGAGGTTCCGCTTACGGTCACCGAGTCAGCGATGAAACTCGGATGTCTGCCGATGAGCGGACTCCGGTTATTAGCGATCAGGGCCGGCCGATAACGTCAAACGGTGCCTGAGTTGCAGCTTCTTCGACCCGACCACGCATCCGCGGTGATGGCCTTCGAGCTGGCCAATCGAGCGTACTTCGCTACGGCGGTCTCCGACCGTGGCGACGCGTACTTCGAGCACTTCACCGAACGACTCGACGAGCTGGTGGCCGACCAGGAGGCAGGCATCGGCGCGTTCTACCTGCTCGTCGACGACGACTCGTCGGTGCTCGGCCGATTCAACCTGGAATTCGGCCCAGCGGGCACCGCCGAACTCGGTTACCGGGTTGCCCAGCAAGTGTGCGGGCAGGGCGTGGCAACCGCGACCGTGCGAGACCTGTGCCATCTTGCCGCCACTCGACACGGCATGCGCACGCTCAGGGCCGCCACGGCGCACAGCAACGCAGCCTCGCAGAAAGTTCTGACTAAGGCCGGGTTCGTCCCCGTCGATCCAGCAGAACCGGCAGACCTTGGCGGCAAGCCCGGCACCTGGTACCAGCGCGATCTGACCGTCGAGTCGAGACCTGACGAATGACGGCTATCCGCACGCACATGCCGCGCCGGTGGCGCATTCCGGTGAGGGATCGACATCCGGCGATGACTCCGCGTTGCCGCGGTCGGCTGACGGCTGCCTCGGGCGGCAGCGGCGCACGATCTCCGTATGTCGGTCTCGGCGAGGGTGCGTGGTGGCCATGCGCTGGACGGTCAGGCCGGGTCGACCGTGCGGGTGACGACCCAGCGGTGCGGCGAAATCGGTCGCATGCGCGTGAAGCCGTGGTTCTCGAAGGCGGCCATCGGCCCCGTGTGCAGGAATGAGCCCGACACCGTGCGATCGTCGGTCTCCTCGGGGTAACCCTCGACCGTGCCGCCGCCGTGGCGGGCGATCTCGGCCAGCGCCCCGCCGAGCGCGGCACCGGCAACGCCGCGGCGGCGCCGGCCCTTGCCGGTGAAGAAGCAGGTGATGCGCCAGTCCGGCAGGCTGGTGAGGCCCTTCTCGTACCGGCGCCGGCTCTTGATCTCCGGCAGCTCGGCGGGGGAGCCGAATTGGCACCAGCCCAGGCACTCGTCGCCGTCGAGCACCAGCGCGGCGTGGGTGCGGCCCTCGTCGACGCGCTGCTTCTTCTCGGCCCGGTTCTGCCCCGGGGCACGGCCCTTGCCCAGCTTGACGTGGAAGCCCATGCACCAGCAGCCGCCCCACACGCCGTTGTTCGCCTCGACCAGCCGTGCGAACGCGGGCCAGGTAACTCCGTCCAGAGCCCGGACGGACAGGGCAGCGGTCGTCTTGCCTCGCGCTTTCGCGTCGCTCACGGACGCCTCCACAGCATCGATCTACGGGCAGCCGCCACTACCGACTCCCGCTCGAGCACGGGCGACTGATCAGACCTTGCGAGTGACCCCGAAACCACTCCAGTCCACGGAAACTCGCACCACGAATGATGCCACGGCGGCCAGAGGGGTGGCCGCCCCGGGACATTCGCAGGAACGGCCGCGCTTCCCGGTCGGTCGGTAGTAGGGACATGGGTGCCGACTGCGCGCTGGGGGGGTCGCTGACCTGCAGCCGCTGAGAACAGCCTGGGCGCTGGGGCGGCTGACGTAGCCTCGGTGCTGGCCGGTCGGAGCAGTGACTTCTCCGAAGCGTCGACGCTGGCAAGTCGTCGGTTCGCCACATGTGCGGGTGCCATCGATTTCCTTGATGTTCCCCGATTTCCGGACGGGAACGGTAGGCACCCCGACGAACCAATTGCCTGCCGGATACGTGACTCTGTCATGAAAACTCTCCTGCGCTGCCTGCTCATCGGAGTACTCGTCGCAGGCGCCTCGGCGGGCTGCGGCAACAAGGCCGGAGGCGGTGGCAAGCCCAAGCCGGGATCGAGCAGTTCGCCAAAGGGCGGCGGCTACTGAGACTCCTGGCCGGCCGCTCCCTCTGTCGACCATTCGGCGCGCACCCAGCCGCTGGTCCGGGCGGTTCAAAGCGTGTCTTTGGCTTGTCGTCCAAGTCAGCCAGCCGACCTCACCTGCTGGCTCGCTTTCCCGCCTGGGTCGTCCAGCCGGCGGTACGGCGCGGCGCTCAGAACAGGTGGTGATCTGGCCGTCGAATCTTGAAGGTGACGGGATTTCATCGTGCGTACCGAGCAGGGTCATGGTTCGAGTGCCCGCGCTTGTGGGGCCTCGCGAGGGCGAAGGTCACGCTCTATCGGAGAGAGGTAAACCGGTTGGCGGTGCCGCGCGTCTGCCCTGATGTGTGCGGTTCTACCGCCTCCGTTGAGCAGCAGCGATGCGCTCATGTGCTTGGGTTCAGGAGGAACCGTGATTTCTGTTCACCCGCGAATGCGGGCTTTGCGCCGGACCGTCCGATTCATCGTTGTTGGCTCGGTGCTCTCAACGGTCGTGCTGGCGCTGCAGGGTCAGGCGGATGCCGTGGGCACGGCGACCGGTGGCACCGACCGCGTGAGCGTGTCCAGCACGGGCGGGCAGGGCAACAACTCCCCTGACGGCCGACTCGGGTTGAGCACCGACGGCAGGTACGTCGTCTTCGCCTCTTGGGCGTCGAATCTGGTTCCGGGTGACACGAACGAAGCGCAGGACGTGTTCGTCCGGGATCGACAGTCCGGGACCACCGCCCGGGTCAGCGTGCCCGGCGCCGGCGCCGGCGCCCAGGCGAACGGTCACAGCGCCGACCCGGCGATCAGCGCAGATGGCCGGTACGTCACTTTTCGATCGCAGGCGACGAATCTGATCCCCGGAGACACCAATGCCACCGATGACGTCTTCATACGGGACCGGCAGGCCGGCACCACGCGCCGGGTCAGCATCTCGGGTACGGGCGCGCAGGCCAACGGAGCCAGCCAAGGTGCCGTGGCGGGAGTCAGCGCGAACGGCCGCTACATCGCGTTCGTCTCGACCGCCACGAACCTCGTACCGACAGACACCAACGCCCGCGACGATGTGTTCCTGCGCGATATGCAAACCGGCGTCACCCGCCGCATCAGCGTCTCGGGCACCGGCGCTCAGGCCAACCGGCACAGCTACGAGCCGGCCATCAGCGCAGACGGCCGGTACGTCACCTTCCATTCGGACGCGACCAACCTGGTCCCCGCAGACACCAACGGCGTGAACGACGTTTTCCTGCGCGACTGGCAGTCTGCCGTGACCCGCCGCATCAGCGTCTCGGGCACCGGCGCGCAGGCCAACCAGCAGGCGGATACGCCGACGATCAGCGCAGACGGCCGGTACATAGCCTTCGAATCGTATGCAACCAACCTGGTCCCGGGCGACACGAACGTCGGGTACGACGTGTTCCTGCGCGACTGGCAGACCGGCGTTACCCGCCGCATCAGCGTCTCGGGCACCGGCGCCCAAGCGAACGGCAGCAGCCTCAGACCCGCGATCAGCCCTGACGGACGCTACGTCGCCTTCGACTCCGACGCCCCTAACCTGGTACCCGGCGACACGAACGCGCAGGGCGACGTATTCGTGCGCGACTGGCAGGGCAGTATCACCCGCCGGGTCAGCGTCTCCGACACTGGCATGCAGGGCAACAGCCTCAGCATCTTCCCCGCGATCGGTTCGGGCGGGCGCTACGTCGCCTTCCATTCCTACGCGACGAACCTGGTACCCGGCGACACCAACGGCTTCGTCGATGTCTTCGTCCGAACAACCTGAGGACTGGGCCCTCCCTCGGATGACGGAGAATTCCTTGTGCGGCGTCCAGCAAGACGGCAGCGACCTTCTCAAACGCTAGTGCCGTGCCCAGCGGCGATTGACGCGGCTCTCCGGCCCGAAGACAACCCATCATCTATGCGCACCCGCGGCTACGGCCTTCGCGCCGGATTGCTGGCACTGGCGATTTCATGGGGTGGGCCCTCGGACTCGCCAGGCCGCCGATGAGCACCCTTCTGAGTGACGGCCTGGCGTCAATCAACACGGCGCGGCAGCGCTCGCGCGATCCCCAGCAATACCATCCCGATCACGAGGCTGGCCCCGCCCAGGATCAGCTCTGCCCCCGCGTTGCTTCCGGTGAGCGGAAGCGCCGCTCTCACAGCGGGTAGGACGCCCGAGTCGTTACGGTTGGCGGGGGGTGGAGGCGCTGCAGTCACGGTGAGGGAATCAGCCGCCACGTCGTTGGTGTCGCCGGTCCTCAGGTCCGTCACACGGACGCTGTTGGTAATCGCGGTGCCGGCCGGCGTACCCGCCAGCACGGTCTGGTGTGTAGGTAAACACCTGGGAGGCCCCTGCGGCCAGGCCGGCCGGGCAGGTGATGGATCCGCCGGCGTACGTGCAGCTGCTGCCGCCGTTGGCGTTGCCGGTCGACGTGAAGCCTGCCGGGGCGCTCGCGGGCGCCACGAGGGCGGTGTCGGCGACCGCCAGCGGGTTGGCCGTGAGGTCGCTGGGGCCTTCCATCGCCCCCGGCCCGTTGTTCGTCACCGTGACTATCCAGGTGAACGTGTCTCCGGGACCAGCGGTCGACGCGGTGTTGGTGATTGTCGAGCACGGCGCCGTGTTGCTGATGATCTGCCGGTAGGTGATGGTGAATGTCTCCCCCGGATCCAGTCCCCTGGCGCCCCCTGACGGTGACTCGGCTGCGGCCGGTGCGGAATACGCACGTGAGCAGGCGGTGGTCGCGGGCATCGCGGCACCGACAGCCAGGCCGGAACACGTGATCGCGCCACGGGTCAGCTCGGTGTTGGTGCCCCCTGTTGTGCCCACGGACAGCACCTCGAAGGCCGGGGCGGGTGTGCCGTTGGGCCAGCCGGCAGGGTGTCGAGGAGGGTGACCGTGTCGCCCCCTGTCATCGCCTCTGGTCCGGTGCTGGTCACGGTGACAGTCCAGGTGGTCGCTTCGCCGGCGCTCACCGTGCTCGGTGCTGCGGACTTTGCCACCGTCAGGGTGTACTGACACGGAATCCAGTCAATGACGACAGATCCGTCCGCGCCGGCGCCTGCCGTGGACGGGGACGGGGTGCCGGCCGTGCCCGTGATCGAGGTCGGCACGGTCGCGGCAGTGGTCGGTGACGTACCGGCGACCCAACTCGACCCGCCACCACCCCCTCCGCCCGACACGCTGCTGCTGAACGTGGAGGCCCCACCGCCGCCACCGGTGAACCCGCCGCCGGCGCCGCCCGCTCCGTCCGTGCCATCGCCCGTACCACCAGACGTGAGCAAGCCCCCGCCGCCGACACTGCCGCCATAGGACTGACCCGGCACCACCGAGAAGGTGGCGCTGACTACGGCCGACGAGTCGCCTCTGCCGCCCGTACCGCCGGCGATGAAGCACCGGTGCCACCCATGGCCGTGACTTTGGCGAAGCACGTTCCGTCCGGGACGGTTCCGGGTGCGAGCGCACCCGCGGACGACCGTGCCGCGTTCGCCGTGTCACCGGCCGGGTCCGCATGGGCCGGGGCGGTCCAAGAACTGGTCTGGACCGACATGGCCATGACCGCTGCGGTCATCGTCACAACCGCAGCGGCGGCCGGAGGCATTCGCAATCACCTGCTGAGCATTCGCATTTCGCATTTCGCCGGATTTGCTGACCACCCTATTCTGTAGCCGACTGACTACGCTGCGCGACCCGGCACTCAACTTCGCAGCGTACGAGAAGGCCGTGCATCGCGGGACCGGACGCGACGCGGCCAGTGTTGATATCCCCGACGGCAAGCTCAACGTCGGCGGCAGGTCCGGCGGCCTCGCCGTCCTCGACAACACCAACCGCCCGGTCAAGAGCCAGGGCGGTACGCTCGAGATCAAGAGGCAGTCAGGCGACAAGCACCCCGTCAGACAGGCCCGCGTCCCAACCGCAACAACCGGGCGACCCACCCTCGACTGGTCCCACGACACCGGAGCTGAGACAGCAACTGGCATCGACAACAACACGGGTGTAGAGCCCAATGTCCCTGCCCGCCACGAACATGATCGACAAGCGCGCGGCGAAAGGTCCGGGCTACTGCGAGGAGCCCAGGCGTTCGTACGATCGAACACATTTGACCCAGGCGTCTGCGCTATGCATGCTTGTACTCAACAAGAAATTGCATGCTGCAACCACACAGAGAGGGTACGGTGACCGCGCAGATCGAGCCCGTGCTGAAACGGGACGACGTTCTGAGTGAGCCCGGGAGCCCCGGCGCCCCGCTCGTCGCCAGCCATGACGACGCGGCGACAACTGACGCCGACGCCCTCCTGCACGAGGTGCTCAGGCTGGTGCGGCTGATCGAGCGTACCCGAACGCACTTCGCTTCGAACGGCACCGACGGGGTGGAGCACGCGGCGTACATCCTGCTGGCGCACCTGAATTGCGTCGGGCCGGTCCGGGCCAGTGCCCTGGCGGAGGCTGTGCACTCGGACCCCTCCACGATCAGCCGGCAGGTCTCCGGGCTGGTGAAGGCGGGTCTGGTGGAGCGCCGGCCGGACCCTGAGGACGGCCGGGCCTGCCTGCTGGCCGCGACCGGCGAGGGCGAGCGCGTGTTCGAGGCCAAGCGCCGGGCCCGGCGCGAGCAGACTGCCGCAATGCTCACGCACTGGTCGCCGGCTGACCGAAGCCAGCTCATCACGCTGCTCGACCGATTCAACACCGACTTCGAGAAGCACCGTCCGGACATCCTCGCCGCCGCCGCGAAACACGCGGCGGTGGCCCGGCAGGGAGGAACCCGCTCATGACCAGCACCGCAGTCGCGGCGTCCGGTCCGCAGGGCCGACAGGACGCGGGGGGTTCCGG
>QHCA01000045.1 GCA_003244095.1 Pseudonocardiales bacterium
AACACCGTGGCCCATCTCAACGAGTACGAGGGCCGTCCAGAGCGTCGCCCGTTGACCTATGACGAGGTGCAGCGGTTGTTCGACTACGCCGACGAACAGGTCGAACGGATCACCGCATCGAGGCGCAAAGGCGCGCTCGCCGCGCTACACGACGCGCAGATGATCAAACCTGTTACGCGTTCGGGCTACGCCGCAACGAGCTGCGTCGCCTCGACCTGGCCGACCTTCGACCGAACCCCCACGTGCGCGACTGGGGCACCTACGGGTCGGTGCACGTGCGCTACGGCAAGGCCATTCGCGGCGGCATCCCGCGGCGGCGGACGGTGTTGACGGTGCCGGAGTTCGACTGGGTCGTGGCCGGTCTGCGGCAGTGGGTCGAGCAGGCCAGACCACTGCTGGACGCTGCCGATCACCCAGCGCTGTGGGTCACCGAACGGCTGACACGGGTGTCGGTGGATCACCTGAACAAGAGGTTCGCGGTCTTGCGCGAGGGCGCCAAGCTGGACCCGGCGTTGACGCGGCACTGCCTGCGCGACTCCTACGTCACGCACCTGATCGAGTTCGGCTACCCAGAGCGGTTCGTGCAGGAGCAGGTCGGGCATGCGTTCGCGGCGACGACCGCGATCTACACCTCGGTGAGCAATGACTTCAAGCAGAAGACCCTCAAGACCGCGCTCAAACGCGTCTACGCGCCGGGTGACCAGCGACAGAACGAAGGTGAACGGTGATGGCGGCACGGATGGTGATGCGTTGGCATCTGCGTCAGGTGATGGCCACCCGGGGCATCTTCCAGACCAGTGACCTCGTCCCGCTGCTCGCTGACCGTGGGGTGCACCTGACCCGCCAGTACGTTCACAAGCTGGTCACGACGCCACCGCAGCGGGTCAACATGGACCTGCTCGCCGCGCTATGCGCCATCTTGGACTGCGAGCCCAATGACCTGCTCCAACCCGTCGCCGAACAGGCCGAGCAGGCCAAGACCGGCACCGACACGACGCCTCGCGAGAGCTTCGGGATCGGCGAGCTGCGTCCGATCCGGGCCGCGGTCCGCCGCCCAAACGACGGCGTGTGAGCCCGCGGCCATACCGGGCAGCGACGAGCTGTGGGCACTGCGGTGAACACCGTCCGTGCTCGCGGGTCATCCTCGAGCAGCGGGTCCGTCACCGCTGCATGTTGCGGTTCGGTTGAGCACCCGGGCCGTGTCCTGGCTGCGACCAGATCAAGGTCCTCGCTTTCCACGACAAGCAACGCCACCCCTCGTGCGCTGCCTGCACCGGCAATGACCCGGTCCATGGCTGCATCGACTGCGGCCGCGAAGACACCCCTTTCGGTCGACGCTGCGGGCCCTGCGAAGTTCATGTCCGGCTCACCGACCTGTTGTCTGACGCGAGCGGGCGGATCCATCCGCGTCTGCGACCGGTCTTCGACACGCTGCTGGCCGCGCCCCGGCCGCAGGGCACCCTTTACTGGCTGACCCGCGACTCGAGCCGACCGGACAAAGCCAGACCGGACATCCTGCGAAGCATGGCGCTCGGGGAGTTGGACATCTCCCACGCCGCGTTCGAGGCGATGCCAGATCACCGCGCCGTGCGCTACTTGCGTGACCTGCTGGCCGGCGTTGGAGTGCTGGCGCCCTACCACCCCGGCCTGGAACGCATCACCCCCTGGTTGCGCGGCATCCTCGCGTGGGTGCCGAAACAGCATGCCGATCTCATCGAGCGATTCGCCCGCTGGCAGCTGTTGCGCCGACTGCGGCTGCTCGGCGGCCAAGACAAGATCACCCGCGGTAGTGAACAGAACGCCCGCGCCGTCATCCTGAGCACCGTTCGGTTCCTGGCCTGGCTCGAGACCTAGCCGTCCCTGCCGCGCTGCGGCCGCTGCCCGGAGTGACCCTGGCAGACCACGAACGGTGGCGTCATGTCGAACGGCTGCTCCAGGAGGACAAGATGCAGCTCTACGCCCGCGTCGCCGGACTGTTCATCCTGCTCTTCGCCCAACCACTGTCCCGGATCTGCCGGATGAACCCCCGAACAGTTCACGCTTCGCGACGACGGCACCGTCGCCGTCACCTTCGACACCGTGCCGATCGAAATGCCCGAGCCACTCGACCGGCTCCTGCTCGGCCAACTCGCCCGCAGCCAACACGACCGCTACGTGTCGGTAAGGACGGCTCCAGGAAGTGCCAAGTGGAGGGGGTTTGGTCGCGGCGGACGGTTTTGTGCCCCACCCCATGGGGTGGGTCTCGAGTGCGGTCGGCGCTGGTGGGGTCGGCTGGGCCATGGAGGCTTACACCCCTCGGCGGGACCCTCCCCGTCCAGATCGATCCTCGGTGCGAGGGACGCTGCCGGCTGCCGTCATCGGTGTGGAGAATGCCGACAGCCGCCGGGAGTGAGCCTGACCGTTGGCTAGTAGCGGATGTTGCCGAAACCGCCCGGCAGGCGACCAGGCGCTGCAACCCAGCTCAACCGACGTCAGATCCTCGCTAGCGCCAATGGCTGCGCGGATAATCCTCGCCTCGGGTGTGGGCGGTGATGGATGAGGGGACAGGTTGGACGGCGCCGGCGCCGGCGAGCTCGACGAGGCAGCCTTCGTACGGGGCGAGTTCGATCGACTCCTTCGCTTTCGCACCTTCCCGCTCTGTGTTGGTGGATCCGATGATGTGACCCCGGCCTGGTGTGGGCAGCCGGATCCGGGCCGAGTGATCGGAGAAGTTCAGGGCGATGAGGGAACGCTGGCCCGCGTGTTCACGCAGGTACGCCACACAGGTGTCCGGCGCCGCCCACGGGGATTGACTTCCGCTGCGGAGTTCTTCCCGGACCCGCCGCAGGCCTAACAATCGTCGGGTCAGCGACAGCATGGAGCCGGGACGGTCGAGTTGCGCGGCGACGCTACGCGATGAGTGGTGCTCGATCAGCGGTAGCCACGGGCGTATGTGTGGGGGACAGAATCCGCCGTTCGGGTCTCCTGTCCATGGCATCGGACTGCGTTGCGGGTCTCGCCCGAGGCCCAACCCGGGCACGCCGAGCTCCCACGGATCGCGGACGTCCTCGGGGCGGATGAGGACGTCGGGCAGGCCGAGCTCGTCGCCGTAGTAGATCGTCGGGGTTCCGCGCAGGGTGAGTAGCAGCATCATCAGCACCGGCGTGAGCTCGGCGCCGGCGCGACTGGCGACGCGGTGTTCGTCGTGGTTGCCGAGCACGAAATTGGGCCAAGCGCCCGCCGGCACTGCGGCCGACGAGGCCTTGATTACCTCCCGAACCGAGGTGGGGTTCGTCGCGACGTGCATGAGCCCGAAGTTGAACGGAAAGTGAAGTTCGTCCAGGGCCGACCCGTAGTACGTCGCCCAGTCTGTCCATTCGGTGGCGTGAACCTCACCCACCATCACGCGTTCGGGTTCGCCGTAGCTGTCGAGCAGCGATCGCAACTCCCGCAAAATCGCATGGATGCCGGGGTCGCCGCTGTCGTGAACGTGCTGCTGGGCACCGTAGGGTCCCATCGGCTTGTGCAGCCCGGCGCTCGGGGACGTGCTCACCGGGTTGTCGCGCAGGAGGGCATCCTTCAAGAGCATCGGCACGGCATCTACCCGGAAGCCGTCGACGCCGCGGTCCAGCCAGAAGGCGGCGGCGTCGAGCATGGCCTGACCGACCTCGGGGTTGTGCCAGTTGAGGTCCGGAATGCGGGGCGAGAAGGCGTGCAAGAAGAACTGGCCGGTCGTCGGGTCGAGCGTCCATGCCGGCCCACCCCACATGGCGAGCCAGTTGTTGGGCGGCGAACCGTCCGGCTTGGGGTCGCGCCATATGTACCATTCACGCTTCGCGTTCGCTCGAGACGATCGTGACTCGAGGAACCAGGCGTGCTGGTCGGAGGTGTTGGTGGCGACGAAGTCGAGTAAGACCTTCAGGCCGACGTCGTGAGCGCGGGCCACCAGTTCGTCGAAGGTGGACAGCTCGCCGTAGCCGGGGTCGACTTCGGTGTGGTCTTGGACGTCGTATCCGCTGTCGAACATCGGTGAGCGGTAGAACGGAGTCAGCCAGACGGCGTCAACACCCAGGGTTTCGCGCAGGTAGTCCAATCGCGAAATCACGCCCTGAAGGTCGCCCACACCGTCGCCGTCGGTGTCCTGGAAGCTGCGGACATACAGCTGATAGATGACGGCGTCGCGCCACCAGGCGGCGGTTGACGATCTCACCGGTCACCACGATCAGTCGTACGAGCCGCGTCGCGAGCGAGTTCGACGGCGCCGCGTAACGCGCTGTCCGGACCCAGCCGGGACGGCAGGATCGCGGTGTCGTGGAGTGCTTCGAAGCGGGCGGCGGCGTGAAGAGGTTGCCAAAACGCGTCGCCCGCTTGCGATACGCCACCCCCGATGACGATGACGTCCGGATCGAGGAGCAAGCTAATGAGCGCGGCCGCATGGCCAACCAGCGATCCCGCCTCCCCTAGAATCCCCGCGGCAAATACATCGCCGCGGCGCGCGGCATCGTCAACGTCTCTGGCCGTCAGCGTGCCGGCATCACCAACGACCGCTCGCAGTTGGGAACCAACCTCAGGAGAGGCGGTCAGCCGACTGACCGCGGCCGCCGCTATGGCCGGTCCCGAGGCGAAGGCCTCGAGGTGGCCGGTCCCACCGCACGGACAGCGGCCCTCCGATCGCAGCGGTATGTGTCCGACCTCCGCGGCCAGTCCGTGCCGCCCGCGGTGCGGGCGCCCGTTGAGCAGGAACGCGCCGCCGACTCCGGTACTGACGGTGATGTAGGCCAGGTCCGCACCGGCGGCCTCGGTCGGCAGGCTGACATACTCGCCGCGGGCGGCCGCCTCGCCGTCGTTAGCGACGAGCGTCGGCACGTCGCCAAAGGCAGCGGCGAACTGCGCGGTGACGTCGAGCGCCTCCCAGCCGGAGATCACCAATGACCTGAATCTCGGCGCTTCATCCGTCCGAACCTGACCGCCGAAGGACACCCCGATGCCGGCCAGCTCGCGATCGCCGATGAGTTCGCGGGCGGCCGGAAGCAACGCGGCCAGAGTGGCAGCAGCGCTGTCAGGGGTGCGGAAGCGTCGGCGGGTCAGGAAGACGTCACGGGTGCACGGCGCGGAAGACGCAAGGGCTAGTGCGGTCTTCGTGCCGCCGATGTCGATGGCCAGGAGCAGGCCCGATGAGACTGGGGGCACCGGTCAGGCCACCTGCCGGGCGATCCGGTCTCGAATCACTGTCGCCAACACGTGGTTGTAGATCACGTGCAAATCCTCGATCTGCTCCATGATCGTCACCGGGGCAAGCAACGCATGGTCGGCGAGTGCGAGCATCTCGTGTGCCGTGGACCGAACGCTGGTGAACGCGATGGTGGTGGCGCCGATCGTGCGGGCGTATCGCATGGCGCGCAGCACGTTGGGGCTGACGCCGGACCCACTGATCGCAAGAACTGTGTCCTCGACGCGCAGCACGGCCTTGAGCTGCTCGACGTAGATGTCGGCGAAGTCGATGTCGTTACCGAGCGCGGTGAGCAACGCAGAATTGTCGGCCAGCCCGACCACGCGCAGGCGGCGTGCTCCTGATACGTCGGGGCCGCGGCCGAGATCGGGCGAGGTGTTCTTGCCCAGATCACACGCGATGTGCGAGGCGAGCGAGGCCGAACCACCGTTGCCGAGGGTGTAAATCGTGGCCCCGCTCGCCCACGTGTGCATCATCGTGTCGGCAATTGCGCTCAGCTGCGCTCGATCTATCGCGGCGGTGGCCTGATAGATGTCGGCCAGGTACTGCTCGATCAACTCATTGGGCACGGCCACGAGTCCTTCGCGGAGGATGGGACGAGCGCCGGATCGACGAAGCGTCCAAAGTTTATGTGTTCGATCAGAACATAACATGACGCTAAGTTGCTCACCGGACAGGTGTCGAGGCCGAAGCGCTCAAGCGAGAACCTCGAGTGGATTCGCGAAGAGTGCTTCGAAACCCTGTTCGGCCGCGCCGAAGATCGCGGCGTCGGAACGGCAAACCGACGCCCGCAACTCGACGTCACGTGCTTCCGGTGAAAATCCTCGGTCGCGCAGCGGCTGCCGGATGACGCTCGGCGCCAGTTCGACCAGGTCGGCCAAGTAGCCGCCGAGCACGATACGGTCGGGTCCGAGGACGTGAACCAAGCTGGCCAGACCGCCGCCCAGCGACGTGGCTACGCGCCGAACGGCGGCCGAGGCGGCGCGGTCGCGCGCTGCGGCATCGGCCAGGACGCGAGCCACAGCATCGGCCGCGGGCTTTCCCTGCAAGTGCGCCGGGAAACCAGCCGCCCGCAGCAGCGCCCGCTCATCGACTTCGGTCTCCCAGCATCCGACGGCGCCACAACGGCAACGGATCCCTTTCGGGTCCACCACCATGTGCCCGATCTCGCCGGCGTAGCCACCGTCGGCCGCGAACAAGCGTCCTTCGTCGACAATGCCTCCACCGACGCCGATATTGCTGTGCACATAGAGCAACCGGCGCGCGCCCACACCCGCGCCGCGGCGAAACTCCGCCACCGCGCCAAGGTCGGCGTCGTTGGCCACGGAACTCGCTTGCAGCAGGGGACGCCCGCCGCCGGGCAAGTGGGACAGGCCGGCTTTCAACGCCGCACCCAACGCGACGTCGCGCCAGCCGAGGTTGGGCGCGCTATACACGAAGCCGTCGTAGCGGCGCACGATGCCCCAACATGCGACACACACTGCTTGGAAGGCGGCTCCAGCTCGGCGCCGGCGGCGAGCGGCGTCCCGCAAACGGTCGACGAGCACCGCAACTTCGATTTCGGTGACGCCGTCCGGCTCGTGTGGCCATTCGTGTCGGCTGAGTATATGGCCGCCGAGGCCCACGACGGCCAGACGTACGGCATCGACGGCGAGATCAACCGCGAGCACAGTGGCCCGGGCGGGCACGTTGTCGATGATCGGCGAGGGCCGACCACGGGTTCCCCCCACGACGGGCGAGCGCTCGACGAGCAAGCCAGCGCCCACCAGGGACTCCAACAGAACGCCCACGGTATTGCGCGCAAGACCGAGGTTTTCGGTGATCGCGGCGCGTGTGATCGGCCCGTTCTGGTGGACCACCCGCAGCATCCGACCCAGGTTGGCCCGCCTGAGATCGGCGGTCGTCGGCGGGCCCGCTGCCGCCGCAGGAGAGCGGGCCAGACCTTCGATGCTCACCCACGCAACGATA
>QHCA01000046.1 GCA_003244095.1 Pseudonocardiales bacterium
CACGGGCTCTACGACATGCGCTCCGGAATGGCCGCGTCAGTCAACACCTACTACGTGCAACTGGCCGAGCGGGCCGGCATCGACAATGCGGTGCGAGCGGCGTTGGCGATGGGAGTGACCAACCCGGTCATCGACGAGGCATCGGGCCAGAAGGAGTTCGACAGCTATATCGCCGATCCCAAGGGGCACGGCGCATTCACCCTGGGCGCCGCCGGCATCACCCCGATCGACATGGCCAACGCCTATGCCACCCTGGCGGCGCACGGCCTGCACTGCACCGTCAGCCCGATCGAGTCGGTGACCGACCGGGCCGGCAAGAAGATCCCGAACATCGGCAAGCCGGCCTGCAAGCGGACGATCGACGCCGGTGTCGCTGACGCGGCGACCGAGGCGCTGAGCTGGGTGGTCAGCCCCAAGGGAAACGTGATCAACGGCAACACCGGTGGCCGGGCCAACATCGGCCGGCAGCCGGTGGCCGGCAAGACGGGCACCACGCAGGAGATCAAGGAGGCGTGGTTCGTCGGCTTCGCCCCTCAGTTGGCGGTCGCATCCGTCGTCTTCGATCCCAAGCACGAGAAGACCCTGCCGAACGGCGACGGCTCGAACCGCCTGGCCACCACCGCCTTCGCGCGCTTCATGAAGCCCGCGCTCGAGGGGACGCCGATCGTGCGCTTCACCCCCCCGGCGTCGAAGTACATCCAGGAGAAGTACGTCCAGGAGAAGTACGTCGACGTGCCCGACGTGACCAACACGTCCTACCCGGAGGCCAGAGCGAGGCTGGAGGCCGCCGGGTTCCAGGTCCGGGTCTCGAGGCCGGCGGTCGCGGCCTTCCCGGTCCCGTACGGCTACGTCGCCTCGCAGTCACCGAGCGGCCGGGCGGCGCCTGGGTCGACGATCACGCTCTCCGTCAGCAACGGCCAACAGCCGGGCACGACCCCCCCACCGAACAAGCCCCCGCGATTCTGCAAGCTGCCCAGACCCGGCTGCCTGCCGCCACCGCGCTAGGTGGCTGGTGTCGAACGGCTGTCTCAGGGTGACCTTGGACTGCCGGAGCGGGGTGGGGCCTGGGCTGGTAGTCGGGCGGGTCGGGCTGGCGATCTGACCGCGGTGAGGTGGTCGGCGGCTTGCCAGGTGGTGATGGGTTGTGGTGACCGTTTCGGTCGGCGGGTGAGGGGCTTTGGCCGCCCTGTCCGGCTCATCCAGGTGCTGTGGCCCAGCCATGGCCGGGTGTGCTGGTGACGGCGAGCACGCCGAGATGTGCGAGGTTGACGGCGGCGGCGAGGAGGGCGAAGTCTGCGGCGAGCTTGGTGTTGCCGTGGACCCGGGCGCGGCGACCGCCGTGGCGGCGGCGCATCAGGTGGGCGATCTTGCGTTCCACCTTGGCGCGGGTCCCCCGGTAGTCCGCGATCCAGTCCGGGTCGCGTTGACGCGCCCGGGCGGCGGCGAGCTGCTGTTCGTGCGGCCCGACGCTGACGCTGCGCCCACCGGCGGCGTTCGTGCACCGCTGACGGAGCGGGCAGCCGGCGCAGGCGGAGCTGAAGCTGGCGGTGCCGGTCCCGTCGGTGCCGCGCCGGATCGGTGTCGTGTGCCCGGCGGGGCAGGTGACACTGTCGTGTTCGAGGTCGATGGCGAAGTGGTCCTTGGCGAACAGCCCGCCGGCGGCGACCGGCCGTTGGGTCTTGCACTTCGACTCGATCCCGGCCTGTTCCAGGCGGTCGTGGAACGCCCCGGTGCCATAGGCGTTGTCGCCGTAGACGCTCGCGGTGTGCTCGCCGGTACCGCCACTGCCGGCGTCATCGGCCGGCCCGGTCTCGGCGTCTGCGGTGTGCCCGGTGTCGCCGGCTGCGGTGTCAGTGTCGAGTAGGTCGGTGATCAGGTCTTCGGCGACGCTGGCGTCTCCGGCGTTGCCGGGGCTCACCGTGGTCGCGGTGATGATCTCCGAGTCCGGGTCGATGCCGATGTGGCCCTTGTAGCCGTCGAAGCCCCGCGCCGCGGTCTTGTGTCCGTGGCGGGTCTGCGGGTCCACGGTGGAGATCACCCGGTCTTTCGCGACGCGGCGGACGATCCGGAACACTCCCGCCTCGTCGCGGTCGAGGTCCTGGCCGGTCACGGTGCCCAGCAGCACCGCCGACTGGGTCAGCGCGTCGGAGGGTTCGCGTCCGTCCATCGAGCACCACGAGCAGCGCCATGGCGTCTTTGGCCAGCGCGTCGATGAGTGCGACCCGCGCGGCCGCATCGTCGTAGTCACCGGACGGCTTACCCGCGGCGGTGTAGTCGTCATCACGGCCCAACACCGCCCGCAGTTCGGCCCCCAAGTCGCCCTCGGCGCTCTTAAGCAGGCCCCGGATCGCCGAACGGATCAACGTGACGGTGTCCATCGTCGCGACCGCGTCATAGAGCGGCGTCGAATCCAACACCCGCCGACGACCCACCAGCCCGGCGGCCTTGGCCACCTCCACAACGGCGTCGAAGATCCGATTCGGCGCCTGCGATCCGGCCAGCCGGGCGCGCATGTCGACCAGCACCGGGTGCACGAAACCCGGGTAGTCGAAATCCAGCCCGCCCGCCGCGTACTTCCAGCGCGTGTCGAAGGCGAACCGGTCCACCGCCTCCCGGTCGCTGCAGCCCTCGATCCGCTGCAACACCATCACCACCGCCACGATCATCGGCGGCACCGAGCGGCGGCCCACATCGGTGAACAGGTCCGCGAACATCTCATCACCGAACAACCGGTGACACTCCCGAGCCAGCAGCCCGTAGATCGACTCCGGCGCGACCCGTCCCTCGCAGAAACCAGCAGTGGACCGGAACAAGTCCGCCTGCACCGGCGTCTGCCCCAACGTCACGACTCACCCCGCGGTCGAAGTCCCTGCACCATAGGGACATTCTCCCGCAAAGATCAACACAAGCAGGGACCGCCACGCAGCGAAAAACACCACCCACCTAGGGGGCATTGAGCTGGCGGCGCACCTCGGGGGCCACCCGTGCGCCGTCAGCCCGGCCCGCGACCTCGGCCTGGACCGCCTTCATGGCCTGCCCGAACTGCCGCATACCGCTGATGCCGTGCTCAGCCAGGACGCGCCCCACCAGGTTGGTGAGCTCCGCGTCGGACAGCTGGGTCGGCAGGTACGCCTCCAGCACCGCACTCTCGGCCCGCTCGCGCTCGGCCGACTCGGTGCGGCCACCGTCGGCGAAGGCCTGGGCCGCCTCGGCGCGCTTCTTGCGCTCGCGCCGGAGCACCGTCGAGACTTCCTCGTCGGTCAGCTCACGCGCCTCGACACCGGCGACCTCCTCGGTGTGCACCGCGGTGATCACCATGCGCAGGGTCGCCGTCGTCAACTCGTCGCGCGCCTTCATCGACGCGGTGAGATCCGTTCGCAGCCGGTCCTTGAGAGTGCCCATGTGTTCCGAAACTACCCTGGGCCGATGAAGCGACGTACTCGGATACCACTCACCCTGGTCGGAACGCTGGCCGGACTCGGTGTGGCGACCCTCACCTACGCCGCCGGCTACGAGCGGACCCGGTGGACATTACGTCGCTTCGACGTGCCCGTACTGCCGCCCGGGTCGCCGCCGCTGCGGCTCCTGCACCTGTCCGACATCCACATGACACCGAACCAGCACGGTAAGCAGAGCTGGGTCCGGGCGCTGGACCGGCTCGATCCGGACCTGGTGGCCGTGACCGGCGACAACCTCGCGCACGCGGAGGCGGTGCCCGGCGTGGTGCGGGCTCTGGGCCCGCTGCTCGACCGCCCCGGGGTCCTGGTGTTCGGCAGCAACGACTACTACGCGCCCGTACCCAAGAACCCGCTGCGCTACTTCAACCCGCGACACAAGCGCGTGCACGGCATCGACCTGCCCTGGCGCGACCTGCGTACCGAGTTCCTCGCCCACGGCTGGCGCGACCTGTCCAACGCCCGCGGCAGCCTCGTCGTCAACGGCCTGCGGGTCGAACTCGGCGGCCTGGACGACCCGCACCTTCGCCGGGACCGCTACGACAAGCTCGGCGGCCCGCCCGACACCGCCGCCGACCTGCGGCTGGGCCTGGTGCACGCCCCCGAGCCGCGGGTGCTCGACCGGTTCGCCGCCGACGGCTACGACCTGGTGCTGTGCGGCCACACCCACGGCGGCCAGTTGCGGATCCCGCTGTACGGCTGCCTGATCACCAACTGCGGCATCGACCGCGCCCGGGCGCGGTGGCTGTCGAGGTACGACCGGATGTGGTTGCACGTGTCCGCCGGGCTCGGCACGTCGCCGTACGCGCCCTATCGGTTCGCCTGCCCGCCCGAGGCGACCCTGCTCACATTGGTCGCCCGCGATACCAGTGGCTGAGGTCCGATAGACTCCCCTACGCATCACCGGGGTGTGGCGCAGCTTGGTAGCGTGCTTCGTTCGGGACGAAGAGGTCGCAGGTTCAAATCCTGTCACCCCGACCATGCAAAACCGCAGGTCAGGGACCGCTTCCGCTCCCGCCGCCGATAGGCTCCGGTGCCGCTGAGTGACTATCTGAGTGACTACGCGGCCGGTCGGCGTCGGCAAAGATGCGGTCCATGACTGTCGCCCCCGCTTGAAGAACCGGCCGGATCTGCTTGCGGTAGACCAACTCGGTAACCGCCGTGCTGCTGTGGCCCACCAGGCGCGAGATCTCCTCCAGGGGGACGCCGCTGTCGGAGAGCAACGACACGAAGCTGTGCCGCAGCTCGCGCGGCGTCCAATCAGCAGGCTCGATGTCCTCCGCGTCACGGATCGCACGACGGAACTCCCGCCGTACGTCGGCTGGGTCGAGCGGAGTGCCGAACTTGGTCGCGAAAACCAGACCGTGGTCACGCCATCGCGACCCGGCCTCGATGCGGTCACCATCCTGCTGCGCCTGCTGTTGCCTCAGAGCTTCCACACACCGCAGCGGCAGAGCCAGCGTCCGCCGTGACTTGCGCGTCTTGGTATCGCCACCCGAACGAACCGAGCGCCACACCGCTACGTGCGGCGGCACCGGCACGGCGTCGTCGGGCTTGCCCACCAGCTCGACGTGCTCCCACGTCAAAGCGCGCAGCTCCTCGGTCCGCGCGCCGGTCAGCATCGAAAGGACCACGTACGCGCACATCCTCGTGCCCTCAGCCGCCGCGAGCACGGACTCGGCCTGAGCCAGCGTGAGCGCCTTCGATGGTCGACCCGGCTGGCCCTTCGGCACCGAGCACAGGGTCACAACGTTGCGCTTCACCTTGTCACGTGCCATCGCTCGCTTGATCGCGCGATTCAGGCATCCGTGAAGCCCTTGGAGGGTGCGGGTGCTCAGCGTCTGCGCCTTGCCGGCAAGCCACCTGTCCACGTCCTCGGCGGTCAAGTCCCTCAGCCGTCGAGCACCCAACCCAGGGATCAGATGCCTGTTACTGAGGGTCCGGCACGCCGCGACCGTAGCCCTGTCCCGACCACTGAGCCCATACCGCAGCCAGTCGTTGACCGCATCCGCGACCGTGAATGCCGCCGGGGCAATGGCTAGCCCGTCCGCGTGATCCCTCAGCACTTCCCGCAGCTTGTTCTTCGCCTCGGTCTTGGTGCGACCACTCCCCCGCCTCACCACGCGCTTGCCGGTCGGGTCATAGCCCAGGCTGGCCGTGGCGATCCAGCGTTGCCGCGACTCGCTCCAATGCAGCCCGCCATCCCCCTTACTACGACGCGTGGTCATCAGTCCGCCGCTTCCGTCTCCAGGAGAGCGATGTACTCGTGAATGGCCGCTGCGGGTATCAGCCGGACACTGCCCTGCTTGACCGAGCGCAGGCGACCAGTACGGAGCAGGTCGAAGATCACGCTGCGACCCAGGTTCAGCACTCTGGCCGCTTCGGCTGGTCGGTACAGCAGGACGACATCGAGCGGATCACGGACGCTCGTTGGCGCAGGCATGCATTCCTCCTCGACCGTTGTTGGCGACTAGCTTCGGGGTCCTCAGACGCGAGCTGGCCGACGCTCGCGGGCAGCGGCGGCGGATGCGTTGGCGAGTTCGGCGTCTGCGAGGGTGAGCCAGCCTGAGCCGAGGTAGGTCCACTGGCCGTCGATGACGAGGGTGGTGTCGTCGGCCAGGTGTTCGGCGGTGTCGAACTCGGCCGGGCTGATGACCCGGACCCCTGAGCGGCTGGCGGGTCGGCGGGCGGCGCGAAGCTTGCCGAGGGTGGTGGAGTAGCGGCGACTCTTGGTGGAGAAGTGCCCGGCGAAGCCGAGCATGTGCGCTTTGGGTCGGAGTCGGTCGAAGTCCTCCCCGGCGTCGGGTCGGCCCAGGTGTCGGCAGGCGGCAAGGAGCCTGCCCAAGTGGGTGTCGGCGGGTAGGTGCAGGCCGGGGGCGATCCGTGCGGCGGTGCCGCCGACTGTCTCGGTGGATTTGGTGGCGTACTTGGCGAGGTAGCCGGCGACGTGCTGTTCGGTGACCTGCGCGTCAGCGATGCCGGTCCGCACGATCCGCATGTCGATCTGCTCACCCCAAACGAGCGGCCAGCCCTCGGGCCGGTCCGGATGGCCGGGCGTGACGATCGCCGTCGAGGCCGCGGCGTCGCGGATCAGGTCGCACACGTCCGCGGCGTTCAGACAGTCCGGCGGCGGGAGCACGGCTGCGGGGTCGGCCGGGTCGTACCCGTCGAGCCGGAAGATCGCGTGCAGGTGGATGACGCCGCGAGCTTGGAACTCGGCGACCTTGGCGTAGCGGAGTTTCAGGGTGACGCCGTGGGCCTTCGCGACCCTGCGCAGCGACCTCGACAGCGTGTCGATGGTGCGTGCCCACAGTCGCGGCGCGTAGGCGTTGAAGATGACCTGGTGGTCGTGGTGATAGCAGTCCAGGCACAGCGGCGTCCCGACACAGGGGGCGTCGCGGTGATGGCGGGCCGGGCAGGACATCGGGCGGCCGTGCTTGCAAGTCGGCCGGTCCCGGCGTGGCCGGCAGGGCCGGATTCTGCCGGTCCGCCGGTCCACGTTCGCGCTGTGCACTACACCGAAGGAGGGTGCGGTGAACGTGGCGAACACCGCCGGATGGCACGCGACGGTTTCGGGGACGCCTTTGCCGCCGCGCAGGCCCGACGCGATCAGGTGGTAGGTGTCGTACCGGTAGGTCTCCGCGCAGGCCGGGCAGACCGAGGCGAGCCGGGAACCGCACGGCTTGTACAGCACCGCATCGGGCAGTCCGGCCGTGGCGAACGATTCGAGGACTTCTCCGGTGCGCGGGTTGGTCGTGGTCGACGTGCCGGACAGCCGGACCGGACGGGAGCAGCCCTGCGCCGAGACGCCGACGGTGTGTAGCCAGTTGCCGAAGTCGGCCCGGCCGATCCGATGGGCGACCCCGGACGGATCAGCGGTGAAGGCCGGTGAGGCTGTCGGGGTGAAGTCGTGGATGACTTGGGCGCCGAGGATGTCGGCGGCCACTCTCACCGCCTGGTCGTGGCCGTCGTCGGCCGGGGCGGTGTCCCTGCCGGGCAGGCCGACGATGGACCGGAACACCGCATCGGCGGTCAGCGTCGGGACGGTCATGGCAGGGATCACCCCTCTCAGCGGTCGGCGAATCGGTCAGGTGTTGGTGGGGTCGGTGCAGAGCAGGTGCACGCCGAGCCCGGCCAGGTGCCCGGCGAGCGGGGTCCGGCAGGCCCGGCACAGCAGCGGCCCGGGCCGGGATGCGGCGGCCATCGGGCGCCGGTAGCGCAGGCCCTCCGGCAGGTGCTTGGCGATCGCAACCGCAACAGCGCCAGGGTCGGCGGACGAGTCGGTCATGCCGCAGCCTCAGCAGCGCTGGTCGTGGTGAGATGGTCGAGGAGTTGGGTGCCGATGAACTCGGTGTAGGCCGGTGGGATGGCCTGGGAGAGTTCGCGTCGGTTCATCCAGTCGATGCCCATGACGGCGCGGGCGTGGGTCAGATTGCGCGGCTTACGGTGGATGCCACCGCCCTGGCCGGGTAGGCGCCCTGCCGGGCCGCCCGTGCCGGTCACGTCGATGGGCTCCGGTTGCAGGTAATGGGCGCACGGCGGCACGAACAGCAGCGGCCAGGAGAGCTCGAACAGTCGGTGCCGGCGCACCCCGAGCCCGAAGGACGAACCGCACAGACGAACAGGGTTGAACAGTGGTGCGCCGACCACGTTCTCCATGACGTAGGGCACGCCGGCGGAGAGCAGCCGCGCCCGGGTGGGCTCGATCAGCCGCGGGTGTCCGGACGTGTGCAGGCTCGCGGTGACGGAGTAGTCCTGGCACGGCGGGCTGGCGTGGATCACGTCGAACCCGGCCAGGAATGTCGGGTCCGCGAGCACGTCCAGCGCGTCGGCCCGGTGGAAGCCGAACGGGTACCGCGGCTGCGCTGCGACATCCACGCCGGTCACGTCGAAACCCACCCGCCGGTAGCCCGTCGCAGCGCCACCGGCCCCGCAGAACAGGTCCAGCAGCCTCACCGGGCACCTCCCGAACGCAGGGTCAGCCCGGCGGCGACCAGGACGGCGATGTCGGCGTCGGTCAGCCGGGCGGCTTTGAACCGGCGCGGGATGCCGCCTTCGGCGAGGAGGTAGCCGATGCCACGGCCGGAGTCGGCCGGGTCGATGTCGGTGGCGGTGAACCCTTGGGAGGCCCAGCTTTCGCCCAGGATGATGTCGGAGGCGGCGGCGGTGGAGCAGCGCAGCGCCCAGCGGAACGCGAACAGGTCCCGCAGCGACGTCGGGATCACATCGGCCGAGGGCCGTTGGGTGGCGGCCACCACGATCACCCCGGCCGCGCGGCCCCGGGCGATCAGGTCCCGCAGCAGGCGGTTGAACTGTTTCTGCTGCTCGCCCGTGCCGAACGTCGAGGAGTACAGGGCGAGCTCGTCGATGACCACCAGGGCCATCCCGCCGCCGGTAGTCACGTCGACCTTGCGGACCGCCTGACCGCGCAGCCGGGCATAACAGGCGGTCATCTCCGACCGGAGCATCTCCAGTACGGCGATCGCCTCGTCGGTGTCCGGGCCGACGAACCACTCCGCCAGCGGCTCCCACATCGGCAGTTCGACTTCCTTGCCGTCGAACAGGTACAGCCGCACATCCGGGCACAGTGCGGCATGGCCGAGGATCGACTGGATGCCGTTGGACTTCCCCCCGCCCGGCTCGCCGCCGATCAGCAGGTTCCGGTAGGCGAGCATCACCGACACCCGAGCGCCGTACTCGTCCGCGCCCAGGTCGACCGGGTCGAAGATCGACAGCCGATCCGGCACCACCACAGGCCCGGACGACCTTCCAGGCAGCCAGCCGGGCAGCCGATCCACCACCGGCCCAAGCCGTGCGGGCAGGGCGGGGAGGGTGGGCAGGTGCAGTCGGGCGCGCAGCCCGTCAGGCAGGGTGAGGTTCATGCGGTGTGCTCCGTTTCCACGTGTAGGGCGGTGGCGGCCAGGGCCAGGCGCAGGCCCTGTTCGGTGCGGCGGGTGGTGATGTCGTGCCAGTGCGGCCGGTTCCCGCAGCCACACCGCACGGCGGCGGCCCAGCGGCGGCGCCGGCCGGTGATCCGGTAGGTGA
>QHCA01000047.1 GCA_003244095.1 Pseudonocardiales bacterium
CAGCTGATCTTCGGCCTCATCGCCCGGGGGGTCGGGGAGCCCGAGGAGCGCCTGGCGGCCATCGGCTCGCGGCTCGCGGCAATCCCCGACGCGCTGGCGACCGCGGAGCGGGTGATCGGCGAGTGCCCGCAGTTGCACGTCGAGACGGCCATCGGGCAGATCGAGGGCACGGCCGCGCTGGTCCGCGACGAGGTTCCGGCGCTGCTCAGCCGGGTCGGCGGCGGGCACCCGGGGGTGGATGCGGCTCGGGAGGCCGCGCTGGATGCGCTGTCGCGGCACCGCGACTACCTGCGTTCGATCCTCGACGCGTCACGCCGCGATCCCCGGCTGGGCCGGCCGCTGTGGGAGGCCCGGCTGTGGCACACCCTCGACAGCGAGCTGACCGCCGCCGCCGTGCTCGCCGCGGCGCAGGCGGACCTCGAGCGGGTGACCGCCGAGATCGCCGACGTGGCGGCGGAGCTCACCGGCAGCCGCGACGCCGCCGTCGCCCTCGCCGCGCTGGCTCTGCAGCACCCTGACGACGCGACGATCGTCGGCAGGATCGAGCGCACGCTGCAGCTGGCGACGGACTTCGTCGGGGAGCACGACCTGGTCACCGTCCTCGACGACCCGCTGGAGATCATGCCGATGCCGGAGTTCGCCCGCGGGGTGGCGGTCGCCTACTGCGACGCTCCCGGCCCGCTGGAGACCGGGGTCGTGCCGACCTTCTACGCCATCTCGCCCACCCCCGCCGACTGGTCGCCGCAGCGGGTCGAGTCGTTCTACCGGGAGTACAACGACCACATGCTGTCCTGCCTGACGGTGCACGAGGCGATGCCCGGTCACTATCTCCAGCTGGCCCACGCGCGGCGGTTCCGCGGATCGACCCGGGTGCGCGCGGTATGCGAGAGCGGGTCGTTCATCGAGGGCTGGGCGGTCTACGCCGAGCAGCTCATGGCCGAGCAGGGGTTCGGCGGGCTGCCGGTCCGGCTGCAGCGGCTCAAGACGGCACTGCGGATGATCATCAACGCGATCATCGACCAGGGTGTGCACTGCGACGGCATGTCCGAGGGCCAGGCGATGGCCCTGATGACCGGGCGCGGATTCCAGGAGGAGAGCGAGGCGGCCGGCAAGTGGCGCCGGGCACAGCTGACCTCCACGCAGCTGTCGACCTACTACGTCGGCTACACCGAGGTGTCCCGGATCGGCCGGGCCCGGCCGGTGTCGAGCACCCCTCGCGAGTGGCACGACGCGATGCTGGCGCACGGCTCTCCGGCTCCCCGCCACCTCCGCCGGCTGCTGGGCGTCTAGCGGCGCCGCACCTGCCGTCGTACCTGCCTACCGGGCCGGGACGGGATCGCGAGCGCCGTTGCCGCCGCCGCCAGGCCGAACAGCCCGGCGGTCACCAGGGCGGTGGTGTGCAGGCCGGTCAGGAACCGGTCGGCGTGGCCGGGTTGCCCGGCGATGGCACCGTAGACGGCGATGCCGATGGCGCCCCCGGTCTGCCGTGCTGTGTTGTTGACACCGGAGGCCAGCCCCGCCCGATCGGAGGGCGAGGCCGCGACCGCTGCGGCGACGACGGCGGGGGTGAGCAGGCTGAGGCCGATGCCCCAGCCGAGCATGCCGGGCACCAGGTGCAGGTACGGCGTCGTGGCCGTCCAGGTCGCGACCAGGCCGACCCCGACGGCGCAGAGCAGCAGCCCGGCCAGCATGGGGAGCCGGGGGCCGAGCCGGGCGGTGACGCGCCCGGTGACGGGGGCCAGCAGGGCCAGCGGCAGGAACAGCGGCAGGACGGCGACGCCGGCGGCCAGCGCCGAACGGTGCTGCAGCGTCTGCAGGAACAGCGTGAGCAGGAACAGCAGCCCCAACGTGCCCAGATTCATGATCCCGGCGACCCCGTTGGCGGCGGCGAACGCCCGCTGTCCGAACAGGTGCACCGGCAGCGCCGGATCGGCCGCCGAGCGTTCGACGAGCACGAACCCCACCAGGGCCACAGCGGCTACCGCGATGGCCGACCCGGTCGCGACGTCGAGCCCGGTGTGGCCGGCCTGGATGACGGCGAACGTCACCGCAGCCAGGAACACCGCGCCGAGCACCGTCCCCCCGCGGTCCAGTCGGCCGCCCTTCGTGGGGGCATCGCGACCGACGATGCGGAAGGCCACGATGCCCGCGGCCAGCACGATCGGCACGTTGAGGAAGAACACCCACCGCCAACCCAGGCCCTGCACCAGTGCCCCGCCGAGCACCGGACCGGCCGGCAGGGCGAGGCTGCCCACGCCCGCCCAGACCCCGATGGCCCGTGCCTGCTCGGCGCGGCCGGGAAAGGCCTGGCTGATGATCGCGAGCGTGCCGGGCAGCAGCAGCGCCGCTCCCACGCCTTGCGCGACCCGGGCGCCGATCAGGGCCTGGGTGGTCGGCGCCAGCCCGCAGGCCAGCGACGCCACCCCGAAGACCGCCAGCCCGGCCATGACGACGGGCTTGTGACCGCGCAGGTCACCGACCGTGCCGCCGGTCAGGAGCAGCGCCGCCAACGCGAGCGCGTACCCGTCGACCACCCACTGCAGGCCGGACACGTCAGAGCCCAGGCCCGATCCGATCTGCGGCAACGCCACGTTGATCACGGTCACGTCCAGCAGCACCAGGAAGTACCCGATGCACATCACGGTCAACACCAGCCACCGCGACGTCCCGGTCTCAGAAGTTGTGGTCATATGGCCCAGCCTGCCGTCGCAACCCTGCGGCCGGCACCGAAGCGTGGCGCCACCGTCACCGGGAGGGAGGGACAGGCGTGCGGCGAGGCCTCCCGAGCTGGCCGGTACCTGGCGGTTAGGCTGCCTGCGCAAGCTCATCTGATCTTTCAAGGAGTCCAGCAGTGGCCGTAATCGAAGCCGTCGGTGCCCGCGAGATCCTCGACTCGCGGGGCAACCCCACTGTCGAGGTGGAGGTGGCACTCGACGACGGCACGCTGGCCCGCGCCGCCGTCCCCAGCGGCGCCTCGACCGGCGCCTTCGAGGCGGTCGAGTTGCGCGACGGCGGGCAGCGCTACGCAGGCAAGGGCGTCCGGCACGCCGTCGACGCCGTGCTGGACACGATCGGCCCGGAGCTCACCGGCATCGAGGCCAGCGAGCAGCGGATCGTCGACCAGAAGCTCCTCGACCTCGACGGCACCGCCGACAAGAGCCGCCTGGGGGCCAACGCCATCCTCGGCGTGTCCCTGGCGGTGGCCCGGGCCGCTGCCGACTCGGCCCGCCTGCCGCTGTTCCGCTACGTGGGAGGCCCCAACGCCCACTTGTTGCCGGTGCCCATGATGAACATCGTCAACGGCGGCGCGCACGCCGACAGCAACGTCGACGTGCAGGAGTTCATGATCGCGCCGGTCGGGGCGCCGACGTTCGCCGAGGCGCTGCGCTGGGGTGCCGAGACCTACCACGTGCTGAAGGGGGTCCTCCAGGGCCGCGGGCTGGCCACCGGGCTCGGCGACGAGGGCGGCTTCGCCCCCGATCTCGACAGCACCCGCACGGCGCTCGACCTCATCGTCGAGGCCATCACAGAGGCCGGCTACAGCGTCGGGCACGACATCGCGCTGGCGCTGGACGTGGCGGCCAGCGAGTTCTACACCGACGGCAGCTACACCTTCGAAGGCGGCAAACGGGACGCCGACGAGCTCACCGCGTTCTACGAGGAGCTGGTCACCGAATACCCGATCGTGTCCATCGAGGATCCGCTGGCCGAGGACGACTGGGACGGCTGGGCGCGGCTGACCGCGCTGCTCGGCAGCCGTACCCAGATCGTCGGCGACGACCTCTTCGTGACCAACCCGGAGCGGATCCAGCGCGGCATCGAGGCGCAGGCCGCCAACGCGCTGCTGGTCAAGGTCAACCAGATCGGGACCCTGACCGAGACGCTCGACGCGGTCGCCCTCGCGCACCGCAACGGCATGCGCACCATGATGAGTCACCGGTCGGGCGAGACCGAGGACACCACCATCGCCGACCTGGCCGTGGCCATCGACTGCGGCCAGATCAAGACCGGTGCGCCGGCCCGCTCGGAGCGGGTGGCGAAGTTCAACCAGCTCTTGCGGATCGAGGAGGAGCTGGCCGACGCGGCGCGGTACGCCGGTGCGGCGCAGTTCCCCCGATTCCGCCAGGCTGGCACGGTCTGAGCGGTGCGGCTGCCCTCGCGCAAGCGATCCCCGGCGCGCAAGGAGCCGGTGGCGGGTCGCTCGGCGCCCCGGCGCCCCGGTGGCAAGGCCGCGAGCCGGACCAGGAGCCGGCCTGGCCAGCAGCGCCGCCACCCCTCGATCCCCGTGGCCCGGCGGGCCCCCTCGGCGCCGGACGCGTCGCCGGCCGCGCGGGCCCGGGGCCGGCTGACCGGCCGGGCCGCGGTGCTCGGCCTGGCGGTATGCGTCGTCGTGCTGACGCTGGCCTATCCGATGCGGTCCTACCTCGCCCAGCGCAACGAGATCGCCCACCTCACCGCCCAGCAGCGGGCCCAGCGTGGCCAGGTCACCGCGCTGGAGCAGCACCGACGGCAGCTGGACGACCCCGCCTACGTCAAGGCGCAGGCCCGCAAGCGGCTGCAGTACGTCATGCCGGGCGAGATCGGCTACGTGGTGATCGACCCGGGCCGGCAGGCCGGCAGCCAGCACGGGCACCGGCCGATCACGGTGTCGCCGCGGGGGTCGACGCGGGACTCGCCCTGGTACTCCCAGCTGTGGGGCACCGTCCAGGGCGCCGATGCCCGCCGGTGAGCTCCGACGCGAGTACGGTGGCCGCCCAGTTGGGCCGGCCGGCGCGCGGCTGGCGCGGGGTGGCGCACCGCTGCCCCTGCGGGCTGCCCGACGTCGTGGAAACCGCACCGCGGCTCGATGACGGCACGCCGTTCCCGACTACGTTCTACCTGACCTGTCCCCGTGCTGCGGCGGCCATCTCGACGCTGGAGGCCGGCGGGCTGATGGGCGTGATGAGCGACCGGCTGGCCGCCGCCCCGGAGCGGGCCGCCGCCTACCGCCGAGCGCACGCCGACTTCCTGGCCCGCCGCCACGCGCTCGGTGACGTGCCCGAGGTCGCCGGGATCTCCGCCGGCGGCATGCCCGGGCGGGTCAAGTGCCTGCACGCGCTGGCGGCCCATGCCCTGGCGGCCGGCCCGGGTGTCAACCCGCTCGGCGACGAGGTCCTTGCGGTGCTCGGCGATTGGTGGGCGGCCGGCCCCTGCGTCGACGCTCCGGCATGACCCGGGTCGCGGCGATCGACTGCGGCACCAACTCGATCCGGCTGCTGGTCGCCGACCTCTCGGCGGCCGGCGCGACCGATGTCGTCCGCCGGATGGAGATCGTCCGCCTGGGTGAGGGCGTGGACCGTTCGGGGGCCTTCGCGCCCGCGGCTATCGAGCGCACCAGGGTGGCGCTGGCGGACTACGCGGCCCAGTTACGGGGGCTCGGCGCCGAGCGGGTCCGCATGGTGGCCACCTCGGCCAGCCGCGACGTGGCCAACCGGGCCGACTTCGTGGACATGGTCCGCCGCATCCTGGGCCAGGAGCCCGAGGTGATCACCGGTGACGAGGAGGCCCGGCTGTCCTTCGCCGGGGCCACCCGGTCGCTGTCCGGCGTGGCGCCGCCGTACCTGGCCGTCGACATCGGTGGCGGGTCGACGGAGTTCGTGCTGGGGGAGCGGACCGTCACCCATGCCGTCTCGGTCGACATCGGCTGTGTGCGGCTGACCGAGCGGCACCTGCACGGCGACCCGCCGACGGCGGGCGAGGTGGCGGCCGCGACGGCCGACGCCAGGGCCGGTGTCGCGCTGGCCGCGCGATCGGTGCCGATGACCGCCGCCGGCACCCTGGTCGGCCTGGCCGGCTCGGTCACGACGGTCGCCGCGCTCGCCCTCGGCCTCCCGGCCTACGACCCGGCCCGGATCCAGCACGCCCGGATCGGCTACGACCGGGTCGCCGAGGTCACCGGGATGCTGCTGAAGGCCACCCGCCGGGAGCGGGCCGCGCTGACAGTGATGCATCCCGGGCGGGTCGACGTGATCGGTGCCGGCGCGCTGGTTCTTCGTACCGTCATGGAAGACGTGGGCGCGACCTCCGTGGTGGCGAGTGAGCACGACATCTTGGATGGGATCGCCGACTCGATGGGGTAAGCGAAATGCTTGCACTACTGCGCATGACAGAGTACCGTGCCCTGCACAGGAGAGGAGGCGCCGATGGACACGACCCAGCTGCTCAAGGGAGTGCTGGACCTCGCGGTGCTCGCCGTGCTCGCGGACGAGGACGGCTACGGCTACGACGTGGTACGACGGTTGCGGGCGGCGGGGATCGAGGAGGTCGGTGACGCGTCGGTCTACGGCACGTTGCGGCGGCTGTTCACCGCGGGCAACCTCAGCTCCTACGTCGTACCGTCCGAGGAGGGGCCGCACCGCAAGTACTACGGGCTCAACGCCGCGGGCCGGGCAGCGCTGGCGACGCAGTCGAAGAGCTGGACCGGATTTGCGCAGACCATGGATTCCCTGCTCCACCTCGACATCCACATCAACGAAGAGAGTGCGATGTGACCGCGCCGACGACGACCCCGGAGATCGACCACTATCTGGCAGCGGTCCGGTCGGCGCTGGCCGACCTCTCCGCCGAAGACCGCGACGACCTGATGGAGGACGTCGCCTCGCACCTCGCCGAAATCGCTGCGGAGCTCCGCGCGGAGAACACCGGCTCGCTGGAGACGCGCCTGGGCAAGCCCGCCGACTACGCCGCCGAACTTCGGTCGTCGGCCGGCCTGCCGGTGTCGGGCCCGCAGGCCCGGCAGGCCTGGCGGACCGGGCTCAGTGCGGCGGTCGCCTCGTCGCCGCTCGGCCGGGGACTGGCCGCCGCCTCGGACAACCGGCAGGTCGCGGCCTTGCGCGCGTTCCTGCCCGAACTCCGCCCGGGGTGGTGGGTGTTCCGTGGCTACCTGGCCGTGTGGTTGCTTTCGCTGTTCTTCGGAAACCTGCCCGGCGTGATCCCGACGTTCGGACACAACGCCCTCCCCGGCGTGCTGTTCACCGCCGCGGCGATCTGGGCCTCGGTCCGGCTCGGCCGGCACTGGCTGGCACATCCTCCGCGCAGGGGGTGGCTGGTGCTGGGCACCGGCTGTGCCGTCCTGGCGGTGCTGTTATTCGTCGTCACCGGGTTCGGGCCGGGCCGGTCGGGTGACCGCAGCTACACCAGCTACACCGGCCCGGCACAGAACGGGACCGACGGGTTGGAGAGCAACATCTACGCGTTCGACAGCGACGGCAAGCCGCTGACCGGCGTGCAGCTGTTCGACCAGGACGGCCAGCCGATCGAGCTGACCCAGCCGGTCCTCGACGCCAACGGCAACGAGGTGCCCATGATCTCCCGGTTCAACACCGCCGGCATTCCGGTCAACAACGTGTTCCCGCGGGTGCCCGCCAACGGTGTCGTGCCGGTCGCGCCGTTCGCCCCGCCGCGCCTGGCGCCGTCGGGCATCGCGTCGCCCAGCCCGGCGCCCGGTCAGTCGGCAGCCGCCTCGCCCAGCCCCGGCCCGAAGCCCTCCACGCAGCCCTCGCCGCGCTAACGGGCCGGGCCGGGCTGGGGCTCCGGGATGTGCCCGGATCGGGCAAACCCAGGCTTGCCAGGAGCTGACACCCGCCTGGCAGTCGGGAGAACCGCGTAGGCTTGCCAGCGGCCGGTCCCGATCTCCCGAACCCAGCGCGCGTAGTGGGGCGGCCGGCTACGACGAACTCAGCCGACCCTTACCACTCACCGTGCCGTCTCCCGCCGAACGGGAGAAGCTGCACGGCCCAGCCAACCGGCCGGGTCCGCCCTCGGCCAAGCCGCAACTTCGCGGTAGGAGCAGACTTGCCGCCGCCGGGGCTGGCCGTTGCATCCGAGGCGGCCCGGCGCGCGACGACGACCTTGTCCGCCCCGTACAACACCCGCCGGGCACCATCACTGGTACCCACCATCACCCGATCAGCGATCGGATCACGCAGCACCGATATCACCCGCTCCCCACTCGGAAGCACATCCCCCTCATCCAGGCACCACGCCCGCACACACACCGGGCGGCTCACCGCCGATCCCTTCCCCGTGCCGAGCGGTGTCGACCACGACCAGCGGCCTGCCGGTGCCGAGACACCGGTTGCGGATGAACCGGCTGCGGCTCGACCGCTACGCCCGACCCACCGCACTTCCCGCACACCGCCGTCGCACCATCCGTCCAACACAACCCGCCACACGAAGGGCACAACAGATCACTGCTCATCGCAGCCCACGGGGCCTGCTACTTCGTGTGTATGATCCCATGAGTCTAGGATAGTATGCACATGCTAAGCGGAGTCAAGCACTTGATTGTGGACGGGTATTCTCATGGCTGGCACAGTGAGGGATGATTTCGGCTCAGGCACGGCTGGCGTCCATGGGAGGCAGACGATGCTCAGAAGGCTCGCGAAGGACAGGGAAAGCGGTGACAGCGGGCGCTGCCCGGCGCTGTACGCCACCGACGATCCGGCGCGGATGGTCGCGCAGGTCAGGTTGCTCGGCGACGCCGAGAGGGCCGGGCTGATCGAGGTGGGTGCCGACGAGGTCGCCGGGTCGATCCCGACCGAGACGGTGTTCCGGGCCGCCGCGCGGTGCGCCGCCGAGCACGGCGACGGCGGGCTGGCCGTAGCTCTCGAGACGTTCCTGGCCGAGCGGGGGATGTGATGGGTCGGGTCATCGAGGCCGACGACTGGGACGACTGGTATGCGCTGTTCGAGTTCCGCCAGTCCGCCTATCGGCTGGAGACGCTGCAGACCTACGCCGAGCCCGAAGAGGCTGAGGCGGTGGCGCGCTTCCTCGCTACCGGGGAGGCTAGGCTGGACACCTCGTGGTGGGAGTCGCTGATCCGGAGGCAGCGCGACGCCGGCCGAACGGCGACTCGGGTTCGGGTGCTGGTCGAGCCGTTCAGCGACTACACCCGTTTCGAGACACTGTGCTTTCTCCGTTTTGTCGAAGCGGGAGAGGACATCAGGGTGATCCCTACGACGGCGGAGAATTGGCCCCCGGGCATCCCTTCCCGCGACTACTGGCTGTTCGATGATCGCGATGTCTGGGCCATGCACTACAGCGAGGCCGGTCCGTTCGTACGCGCGGAGTTGCTCGACGACCCGGCCGTGATCGCCGAGCACCTGCGCTGGCGGGACGTCGCACTTGCCCAGGCGGTGCCGCTTCGTGACTACCTGGCATCGCGGGCCGAGTCGCAGACGTCCTGACTCACCGAGGGGAGGCCACGGTGGCCAAGGCCCTCGGCCCCTGGGCGCTCGGGAAGCGGCTCCGAGAGCTGCGTGAGGGCGCCGGGTGGTCCGGCGCCCGGCTGGCCGAGGAGCTCGGGCCGGGCTGGCGCCAGTCGAAGATCGCCAAGATCGAGACGGGTGCGCGGCTCCCGACCGTCGAGGAGATCACCGCGTGGGCCCAGGCGGTCGGCGCCGACGTCGACCGCCTGCTGGCGCTGCGGCACAAGACGTCGGTGATGTATACGGCGTGGAAGGAGCGGCACGACGAGTCCGGCGGCCCGGCCGCATTCCAGGCCGAGCTCGCCGTGCTCGAGTCCTCCTGCGCGATGCTCGGCGAATACCAGCCGAGCCTCGTGCCGGGCCTGCTCCAGACGCCCGCGTACGCCAGGGAGATGATCGGCCCGGCGACCAACACGATCGCGGACGGGACGGCTCCGGAGGAGATCGGGCAGCTGGTCGCGGCCAAGGTGCGACGCGGCGGGATCCTCTACGAGGGCACCCGGCGGATCGTGCACGTGATGGGCGAGGCGGGGCTGCGCACCCGGATCGGGGTCCAGACCGTCGAGACCCTGCGCGGGCAGCTCGAACACCTTGCCGAGCTGGCGACCCTGCCCGGCCACACGTTCGGCGTGATCCCGCACTCGGCGGTCGTCCCGATCCCGCCGGTGTCGGGATTCGTCGTCTACGACCAGGATCTCGTCGGGATCGACCATGCCGGCGGTGACCTCGAGATCACCGACCCGGACCAGATCGCCCGATACAGCCGCTGGCTCGACCTGCTGCTCGCCGTCGCCATCACCGGTGAGGACGCGGCCGAGTTCTGCCGCCGGGTGGCGGGCGAGCTTGCCGGTGACGGGACCGACGTCGAGCCGCGTAAGGCATCCGAGCCCCGGTGACGTTGGGGGTGAGGTCGGTTTCGTACCCGATTCACATGGTTGGCGGGATGGTCGTGTTGCGCGACTTCCGCATCGACGATGTCGCGGCAGCACTGACGCTTGTCGGTGACGACGAAGTGACTCGGTCGTTGTCGTTCGACAGCCGTGGCCATCGGCCCGACAACACCGCGTCGATCGCCCTGACCAAGCGACTCGGCTTCACCTACCAAGGCCGTCCGCCACCACGCCTGGGCCAACGGGGCATGGCGCGACAGTCTCCTCTACTCCGTACTCGCCGACGAGTGGGCTGGAATCGAGTCGTTGCAGCATTGCGACGTCGCCGAGGAGGCTGAGCGGTTGGCCGCCTGGCGGGACAGCCGACCCAGGCCCGACCAATCCGTACGCACGAGCCCTGGCTGCGACGCATCGCCGTCACGACGGCGGTTGGCAAGCGGTGGCGCCGCCTGCATATCGTCGACCAGGGCGTACTGACACTGGCTCGGCGCCGACCGCACCAGCGACGCCGAGACGCTCCAGGGGTGCCCCGCCGCCGTGACCTCGCGTTGCGAGGAGTCCGATAGGCGAACTCAGCGGCGCTGACATTGCGGGATGGGGCCGCCCCGTGCAGGGTGGACAGGTCCGGTGGACTGGCGACAGCAGGAGGCGTAGCCCGTGGGTGACATGGTGACCTTTGCCAGCAACGGCAAGTCGGGGGAGGGGTATCTCGCCGTGCCCGAGTCGGGCTCCGGCCCCGGTGTCATCGTGATCCAGGAGTGGTGGGGCCTGGTCGGGCACGTCAGGAGCCTGGCCGACCGGTTCGCCGCCGCGGGGTTCGTGGCCCTGGCGCCCGACCTCTACCACGGCGAGAAGACGACCGAGCCCGACGAGGCACAGAAGCTGCTGATGGGCCTGGCCATGGACGTGGCCGGCCGCGACATCGCGGGTGCGGCGGCCCACCTGGCCGGCCGGGCGGAAACGACGGGCAAGGGGATCGGCTGTGTGGGGTTCTGCATGGGCGGCAGCCTGGCCCTGTGGTCGGGCACCCTGTCCGACGACATCGTGGCAACCGTCGGCTTCTACCCTGGCGTCCCGTGGGAGCGGATGAGCCCCACCTGGTCGGCGTACGACGGCAAGCGGGCCATGCTGCACGCCGACGAGGAAGAGGGCGGCTGCGCCGCCGAGGGGATCCAGGTGGCGGTCAATGCCATCGAACAGGCCGGTGGCACGGTGACCTGCTTCGAGTATCCGGGAACCGGCCATGCCTTCTTCAATGACGACCGGCCCGAGGTCTACAACGCGACCGCGGCCGAGGAGGCCTGGTCCCGCACGCTGAACCTCTTCCGCGCCACCTTGTCCTGAGGGGTATGGGTCCGAACACTGCTGTGCCGGTCGCGGGCGACGCGGCGGGCGTCGAGACCCTGGCCGGCACCTCGCGCGACGGCGCGACACTGGACGCCCGGGTGTCGGCCTGCCGCGCGTGCCCGCGGCTGGTGGCCTGGCGGGAGGAGGTCGGCGTCACCAGGCGGGCCGCCTACGCCGGGGAGACCTACTGGGCCCGGCCGTTGCCCGGCCTGGGGCCGTACGACCCCCGCATCGTCGTGGTCGGCCTGGCGCCGGCCGCGCATGGCGGCAACCGGACCGGGCGGGTCTTCACCGGCGACCGCAGCGGCGACTGGCTGTTCGCCGCCATGCACCGGGCCGGGCTGGCCAACCAGCCGACATCGGTCGCGGCCGGCGACGGGCTCGCGCTGCGCCACGCCCGGGTGCTCGCCGCGGTCCGCTGCGCCCCGCCGGCCAACCGCCCCTCACCGGCCGAGCGCGACACCTGCCGGCCGTGGCTGTCCCGCGAGCTGGAGCTGGTGTGGCCGACCACGCGGGCCGTGGTCGCCCTCGGCGGGTTCGCCTGGGACGCCCTGTGGCGCGCCCTGCGGGCCAACGGCATGGGCGTGCCCGCGCCCCGCCCGCGCTTCGGCCACGGCGTCGAGGTACGGCTGGCCGACGCGGAGGTTTCGTTGCTGGGTTGTTATCACGTGAGCCAGCAGAACACCTTCACCGGCCGCCTGACCGAAGGCATGCTGGACGCCGTGTTCGCACGCGCCACCGACCTCGCCGGGCTGCCCGGGCTGCCCGGGTGAGCAGCCATGCGCTGCTGCGCGCGTGGCCGCTCCTCGCCGCGGCCGTGCTGCTGGGCGTCGTCGCCCTCGCGGCCGCCGGTGGCGCCGGGGCGCGGGTCGGTACGCACACGATCGGCACGTACGTCGTCGATCCCGGCTGCGCTGTGACCGGCGCCGGGCGACGGCCGAGTTGCCGCCCGAGCCCCCAGCCCAGCGCGAAGTCGACCGGCCGGGCTCCCGCGGCGCCCGCGCTCGTGGGGCTGTTCAGCGGCTTCGGCATCCTGGTCACCGTCGCGCTGGTGCTCGTCGTCGTGGCCGTCCTGGTGGCCGTGACGACGGCGGCCGGCTCCATCGCGATCCGCCGGCGCGCGCGGTACGAGGCCGAGGGCCGGGGCGACGGGGAGCCGGGCGAGGCGTCGTCGATCGAGACCGCGCGCCGGCTCGGCGCCGCTGCCGAGGCCGGGCTGGCCGACCTCGACGACGGCACCGACCCGCGGCGCGCGGTGATCGCCGCCTGGCTGCGCCTGGAGCAGGCGGCGGCCTCCGCCGGCATCCCGCGCCGGCCGGCCGAGACACCGGGTGAGCTCGCCGAGCGGCTGCTGGCCGCCCATGCCGTCTCACCGGTCACCCTCGCCGGGCTGGCCGGCCTCTACCGCGAGGCGCGCTACTCCCGCCATCCCGTCGACGAGCGGATGCGCTCCGACGCCCGCCGTGCCCTGGAGCGGCTGCGCCGCGAGCTCACCGTGGCGGTATCCGGGTGAGCGGCCGGCGCCGGCCGCTCCGCGGCGAGGTCAGTGGCCGCGACGTCACGACGCTGGTGTGGCGCGCGCTGCTCGTGACAGCGGCCGTCGAGGGGCTTTCCGCGGCCCTCCGTGCCCGGATTCCGCTGCCTGTGGTCCTGTTGCTGTCCGTGTCGTTGCTGGCGTCGGCACGGATCGCCGCGGTCGCCACCCCGCCGCCGACCGACCTGCCGCAGCCGTACGGGCGGGCGGAGGCGGCTCAGGTCGACCGGCCGTTCCGCGACGTCGGCCGCATGGCCGACCGGCTGGCCTGGGGCCGCCTGGACATGGACCGGTTCGAGTCCACGGTGCGGCCGGTCCTGGTCCGGCTGGCCGACGAGCGGCTGACCGGCCGGCACGGAATCAGCAGGGCGACACATCCCGAGCGGGCCCGACAACT
>QHCA01000048.1 GCA_003244095.1 Pseudonocardiales bacterium
TCGCGAACCAGGTCGGAGAGCCGGTCGGCCTCGTGCACGATCCGGTCGGCGAAGCGGCGCGCGGCGTCGGGATCGTCGGCCGCGTCGCGAACCGCCTCGGCAAGCAGGCGGAGGCCGCCCACCGGCGTCTTCAGCTCGTGAGAGACGCTGGCGACGAAGTCACGGCGGACCGCCTCGACGCGGCGGGCCTCGGTGAGGTCGCGCAGGAGCAGCACCACGCGCAAGGTGTTGCGCACCGGGGCGACCGTCACGCTGATGGGGCGGGTGCCGTTGCCCCAGGGCAGTTCGAGGTCCTGCTCGATCCGCACGCCGTCGTGACGGGCCTTGCGGACGAGGCGGGCCAGGGGCGGCGAGGAGAGGGTCGAGCGAGCATCGAGTGCGGCGAGGCGCGCAGGGGGACGACCACCAGTCGTGTCCTGCACCACGCGCAGTGCCAGCGCCGTCTCGTTGGCCAGGATCACGTCGTAGCCATCGAGGATGACGATCCCGGAGTCCAGGGCAGCCGCCATCGTCTGCAACACCGCGGCAACGTCGGCATGTTCGTCGAGTGCCAGATTGGCAGAATTGCGGTTGCCACCGCTTCGTCCGAACAGCCCCAACACGAGGTCATGCTATCCGGCGGATCGTCGGCTGACGCTCAGCCGAGCCTGCTCGCCGAGTAGTCGCCGGATGTTCACCTACGAGCTAGCGAGCGGCCATGCGCCGGTAGCCTGGGCTTGGGTTGCTGGTCACACAGCCTTGCCAGTAGCTCCTCCACGGAGGGAACACACGTGCGCGACACATACCACAACGAACTAGACGAGATCACCAGCCAGCTCGTCGAGATGACGCGACTGGTGACCAGCGCCATGCAGCGCACCAGTACGGCGTTGCTCGACGCGGACCTGGCATTGGCCGAGACGGTCATCGAGGGTGACCAAATCATCGACGCCGTCTATCACGACATCGAGAAGCGCAGCTTCGAGCTGCTGGCCCAGCAGCAGCCCGTCGCCAGCGACCTGCGGATCATCGTCACGAGCCTGCGCATGGTGGCCGACCTCGAACGTGCGGGTGACCTTGCGCTGAACCTCGCCAAGCTGGCCCGCCGCCGCTACCCGGAGTCGGCGATCCCCATCGAGCTGCGGCCGGCCATCCTCGAGATGGCCCAGGTCGCCGAGCGGATCATCACCAAGGCCGGCGCCGTCATCGCCACCCGCGACGTCGAGCAGGCCAGGGAGCTGGAGAGCGACGACGACGTCATGGACCAGCTGCACCGCCAGCTGTTCACGGTCATGCTCGCCGACAACTGGAGCCACGGCGTCGAGGCAGCGGTCGACATCGCGCTGGCCGGCCGATTCTTCGAGCGGTTCGCCGACCACGCCGTCGCGGTGGCCCGCCGGGTGATCTACCTGGTGACCGGCGAGGCCGTGATCGTCGCGGAGTAGCGACCGGATACGGCGGCCGGGAGGCCGTCCCTTTCAGCCACGGAGCCGTCCAGGCAGCGTTCAACTCCCGGTGGTCCAGCGTTCATCTTCCGTTCACATTCAGCGCGCCCAGCCAGCATCTGTCCTCTCTACCGTCCTGTGCCATGAACCCAACGAGACGAGTCATCCTGGCCGGCGTGGCCGGCCTCAGCCTGATCGCCCTCTCCGCGTGCGGCAGCGACAACGGAAGCACGACCAAGACGACCAGCACCAAGAAGGTCGCCTGCGCCAAGGGCCAGATCGCCGGTGCCGGCTCGACGTTCCAGCAGAACATCGAGCAGCAGTGGATCACCGACTACGGCGCACAGTGCGCGGGGGCACAGATCAACTACCAGGGCACCGGATCGGGTGCGGGCATCCAGCAGTTCGGTGCGGGCACCATCGACTTCGCCGGCTCGGACGTGACGATGAAGCCCGACGAGCAGACCAAGGCCGACGCGACCTGCGGCAGCAAGGCGCTCCACATTCCGGTCACGGCCGGTGGCATCGCCATCATGTACAACGTCAAGGGCGTCAGCACGCTGAACCTGTCCGCCAAGACCCTGTCCGGGATCTTCCAGGGCACGATCACGAAGTGGAACGACCCGGCGATCGCCGCTGACAACCCCGGCAGCCTGCCGGCCACACCGATCGCCGCCTACCACCGCTCCGACGGATCTGGCACCACCAGCGTGTTCTCGGGCTTCCTCGACGCCAACTCCGGCGGCGACTGGAAGCTGGGTGTGGGCAAGCAGTTGAACTTCAAGGGCGGACAGGCTGCCAAGGGTTCCGACGGCGTGACCGCGGGCGTCAAGCAGACCGACGGCGCGATCACCTACGTCGAGGTGTCCTTCGCCAAGGCCAACAACCTGCCGACCGCCAAGGTCAAGGGCGCCGGCTCGGACTTCGTCGACCTCACCGGTGACAACGTGGGCAAGTTCCTCGCCGCGTCCTTCTCGGTGACCGGGACCGGCAACGACCTGTCCGGCAAGCTCGACTTCAAGGGCGTCGTCGGCTACCCGATCTCGACGGTGTCCTACGTCATCGTCTGCGAGAAGGGCAAGAACGCGGCCAAGGCCACGCTGGTCAAGGACTACGTCGACTACGCGGTCAACGACGGCCAGGTCGCCGCGGACAAGCTCGGGTTCGCCCCGCTGCCCGCGGCGATCGGCGACAAGGTGAAGGCCACGGCCAAGACCCTCAGCTGACTCTCGGACAACCGGACACAGCCGCTATCAGGGCCGATACGGAGAGGACACCCGGTGACCAGCACAGTGGCCACTCGCAGTACGGGCCTCGGCTCGCGGCGCCGCCGCCGCGGTGACGACATCTTCCGTGGCCTCACCCTGAGCGCCGGCCTGTTCGTGCTCGTGCTGCTGGCCGGCATCGCGATCTTCCTCATCGTTCGCGCCATCCCCGCGCTGTCCAGGGACAAGGGCAATTTCTTCACCACGAAGATCTGGGACCCCGACGGCACCCAGGTGTTCGGGATCGCCGCGCTGGCCTTCGGCACCGTGCTGTCAAGCCTGTTCGCGCTCATCATCGCGGTCCCGGTCGCCCTCGGCGTCGCGCTGTTCATCGTGGAGTACGCGCCCCGGCGCATCGCCAACCTGCTCGGTTACGCCGTCGACATGCTGGCCGCGGTGCCGTCGGTGGTCTACGGCCTGTGGGCGGTCTACTTCCTGCTCAAGGAGATGATCCCGCTCCAGCGCTTCCTGTCCGTGCACCTGGGCTGGTTCCCGCTGTTCGCCGACCCTGAGGGCAAGGCGTCCCGCTACAGCCAGTCGGTGTTCGCCGCGTCGGTCATCCTGGCCATCATGATCGTGCCGATCGTCGCCGCGGTCTCGCGCGACGTGCTCTCCCAGGTGGACCCGGCGCAGCGGGAGGCCGCCCTGGCCCTGGGCGCGACCCGCTGGGAGATGATCCGCACCGC
>QHCA01000049.1 GCA_003244095.1 Pseudonocardiales bacterium
GGCTCGACCGCACCCGCCCGCACAAGCAGCCCCTGGCCGGCTGCTTCTTTCGGCAGCCGCAACCCGAAGGGATTCGCCAACTTGATCGCTTGTGTCGCAATTGTTGGGAACCATAGCGGCATATCACCGCCGACTGCGACTACGATCGGCGCCTGACAGACACGTGAGAGTGGAAGGCCCCGTTGACGACTTCACCGGATGTTCTGAGTGGCCACGCTACTGAGCTCAGGCAGCTTGCCGGCCAGCTCCGCAAGCTCGCCGCCCAGGCCGAGCATGTGCTCGACGGCGTGCTCGCATTCGACGACCCGACCACGTGGCAGGGGCCCTTTGCCACCCGGGCCTGCACCACGCTAGGCCGATGGCGCTCGGGGCTGACCGCGACGGCCAACGAGATGCACGTCACGGCGGCTGCCTGGGATCGATCGGCGGCCGGTCTCGATCGCGCCGCTGCCGATGCCCGCAAGGCTCAGCAGGTGGCCGCGGACAAGGCGGCGGCAGCCAAGACGGCAGCAGCTAAGGCGGCGGCAGCCAAGGCGAAGGCGCCGACCCGATGAGCAACACGTTCTGCGGCTTCGACATCGACCGGATCGAGTCGCTGCGCAAGGAGCTCGGGAGTTC
Source organism: Pseudonocardiales bacterium (assembly GCA_003244095.1). Classification (GTDB taxonomy): domain Bacteria; phylum Actinomycetota; class Actinomycetes; order Mycobacteriales; family QHCA01; genus QHCA01. The sequence goes on from QHCA01000049.1 coordinate 619, forward strand.
CAGCCAGGCAGCCGGGCGCATGTCGAGTGCAGTGTCGGGCCTGGTCTCCAGAGCGGCCGCGCTGCAGAACTCCGGGCCCGTGTTGCATGCCATGCAGATCGAGGGGCTGTCGCTGCCCACCGACGCCGACCGCGCTGGGTTGACCTCGATCGCGGGCGACGCTCCTGGCATGGCCGCCGAGATCGGCCGCCGGCGGGCGCATCTGATCGCCTGCCAGAAGCTGTCGGTGGACGGGTTCCAGATGGATTCCGATGTGGTGTTCGCCGACGAGCCGCCACCCGACGAGGGCAAGGTCAAGGCGGCACTGGACCAGTTCCGGCACTCGATGGGCGTCGGCTGGGGCACCAACGGTGACTACGGCATGCGGGACATCGCAGCGGTCTTGGCGGGCCTCAATGCCGGCGAGACCGACGCGGTGATCAAGCAACTCAGCGATGACGAGTTACGCAAGTGGAACGTCGCGATCACCCTGGGCGAGGTTGCCTCCCCCTTCAACGGTCTCAACAACGCCGAGCGGATGCAGATGGCCAGCTTCCTCGCCGCCCGGCTCGGCAGTGACTCCCTCTCTCGACTTGCGCACCTCGTGCCGTCCCTGGAGCCGGCCTTCAACGTCGACGGAAGCCACGATGGCGTGCACTACGGTGCCGTCACGGGTGATCTGTTCACCGACGGTGTGAACGCGCGGGACATCTCGCAGGGCGGGGTCGGTGACTGCTGGTTCCTCGCCGGGTTGCTGACCGTGGCCGACAAGAACCCCGGTTTCATCCAAAATCACATCCGGCAGAACGACAATGGCACCTACACGGTCACGCTCTTCAAGGACGGCAAGCCCGTGGACGTCACGGTCGACAACCAGTTCCCGATGAACGGCGGAGATTTCGCCGCGGCCCACAGCAACGCCGGATGGTCGTCCCACCAGGATCTGTGGGTGGCGATCTACGAGAAGGCGTTCGCTGCCTTCAAGGGCAGTTACGGTGCGACGGAGGGTGGTTTCGGCGACCAGGCGCTGCCTGTTATCACCGGGCAGGATGCCGGTCGGATGCCGGCAGATCTGATGAGCCTGCAGATGATGCAGAAGATGCAGCAGGCGGGGGCGGTCTTGACCGTCGGGACCGGTAACAACAAGTTCCTCGGCCTGTTCGGGGGGAGTGAATTCGTCGACCACCACAAAGTCGTCACCGAACACGAGTACGCCGTCAAGGGGTTCGACAACACCACGGATCCGCCGACCGTCATCCTGTGGAACCCGTGGGGCGATGGGGGAGGTGCTCCGCAGGAGGTGCGGCTCACCGAAAGTCAGTTTCACGACTACGCCGACAGTGTGTCGATGGGGAAGGTCCCCAGTGGCTGAGATCAGGCTGTTGCCCAATCGACAGATGAGGCTGGCCGGCCTGACGGTAGGCATCATCGCGCTCAAGCCGGACGAGGCGGACCCCGAAGTGATCCTCGGTGTGTTCGACCCGGAGCTGCAGGAGCCCGTCTCCCGGCGGCTGCGGCCAGGGGAGAGCATGACTGTGGGCGGTCGTACCTTGCGGGTGGTGGCGGTGCGGCCGAACCCCAATGGATCGGTCACTCTCGCTGCTGACGAGCCCGACGCTGCCGACGAGCCGCGTTGAGGCGGCGCGGCGCCGTGGTGCTCGCCGTGGTGCTCGCCGTCCTCGTCGTGGCGACCGCTGCACTCTTGCTCGGCTACGTGCTGCCCCAGCATCGGCGGCCGCCGGCCTTCGTCGCCCACTCCCCGGGTGAGTTCAGGTTGACACATCCCGACCCGGGCCTGCCGATTCACCCTCTGAGGGTGCCGGGCAGCGAGGTGCGGCTCTCGCTCGTCGACGTGCAGAGCGCGCACGGCAAGAGGGTGGCCGTGATCAAGGTCCAGCCTCCGGCCAACGGAGAGGCCACGCTGCGGCTGGGCGCCGGCCAGGCCGCCAGCGCAGAGTCGGTCACGGTGCGGGTACTGCATGTCTACGACATGGCGAACGCTGCGTACGACGCGGTCGACGTCGTGGCCACGCCGACCGGTTGACCGGGGCCGGTCCCGGCTACGCCTCGACGGCGACCTGGATGGACTCCACGCTCCCTGCGCGTACGAGCAGTCCCCGGCCGGCCGGCGCGGGTCCGCCGGTGCTTCTCGGCAACCGCAGCCCGAAAAGGTCACCGTCGGTGGAAGCCGTGGGCGTCAGCAGCACGCCGCTGCGCGAGCGCCTGATGTCCGAGCCGAACCCCCGATAGACCGCCCCGAGGTCCTCCGTGGTGCCGGCTGCCAGGACGGCGTCCCCTCCGTCTCGGGCCGCCTGCAGGATCTCGGCGAGGGTGTCGTCGGTCAGGTCGCCGGGGCCGAAGAGTTCGATGTCGTCGACGACCAGCAGTCGTGGAGAGGTGATGGCGCCCCAGGCCGAACGCAGGTCGGTCTGCGACACCTCGGCGTCCAGCACGGCTGTGACACCGGGGGTGCCGGCGAGCTCACGCAGGGGCGACCGGCGGGGGGCCAGCACGAGCGCCTGCCAGCCCTGCGCCAGCAGGGATCGGAGCATGGTGACGAGCGCCGTGCTCCGGCCGGACTTCGCGGGGCCGGCCACGAGCACTCCCGGCCCGTGGTCGGCGAGATCGAGATACCTCGGTCCGAGTGCGTCGCCTCCCACCCCGACCAGGGCCGACGTCCGCGGCGGCACCGCGTCGTCCAGGGCACGGGCGTCGGTGGCCGTGACCGCCGTGGGCAGCGCATCCACCCGAGCCGGCCGCAGTCGGCGGGGGACCTCGCCGACCTCGCCGGCTGCGGCGGCCGCCGTGCGCCCGATCTGCTGCACCGCCGCCACCTGGGCGGTGCCCGATGGGTCGGCGTCGAGCAGCGCCACCTGCACCTCGGTGCGGTCGCGGGTGGCGAAGGCGCGCCCGGGGGGCATGTTCGCGGGCAGGTCCCTGGCCGCGACACCGACCAGGCTGTAGTCCGACGGGTCGGCCAGGCGCAGCAGGATCCGGTCCTCCACCGTCGTCGACAGCCGCCCGATCAGGCCGCTGCGGTCGGCGCTGATCACGAACTTGAGCCCGACCCCGGCTCCTTCGGCGAGCAGGGCGTGCACCGTGTCGATCAGCCGGCCGTTGTCACGGTCCTCGTACGCCGCCTGGAAGCCCTCCCACCGGTCGAGCAGCACCACGATGTACGGCAGCCGCGCGTCGGGATCGGAGCGGGCCCGTTGCTCGGCGATGCCGGCATAGCCCCGCTCGGCCAGCAGTTGGTGCCGCCGCGTCACCTCCCTGCCCAGGAGCCCGAGGAGTCGCTCGAGCCGGTCGGTCTGCTCGCGGCTGACCACGGCTCCGCAGTGCGGCAGGGCGACCAGGGGGAGCAGCGCGTTGTTGCCACAGTCGATGGCGTGCAGGTGTACGTCACGCGGTGAGGTGGTTGTCGCGATGCTGCCGGCGAGCGTACGCAGCAGGGCGGAACGGCCGGTCCGCGGAGCGCCGACGACCATCAGATGCCCGTCGCCCTGCAGGTCGAACGCCACGCTCTGCCGCCGCTGCCGGGCCGGGATGTCGGCCAGCGCGTAGGGCACCGGCGGCACCCGGCCGCTCCCGGCGGCGGGGCCGGCGACGGCCTCTGCGGCGGCCAGGTCGTCGACCGTGACGATGTCGGGCAGCGGCGGCAGCCACGGGCTTGGCGGCGGGGTGAGCTCGAGTAGCTCGGTCGCCTCGTTGATCGCCGAGACGAGGGCGGACAGGTCGGTCACCCCGTCGACATCGGCGGCCGTCTCGACCGCCGAGGTCGGGGGACGGCCGGCGGCCGGCCACGGTGCCGCCTCCACGGTCACCGCCGCACCGCCCGAGCCGGGTGGGCGGCCACCCACCCGGGCCGACTGGAAGGCGACCAGGCTCGAGTGGCCGAGCCGGGCGTAGGCCCGGCCGGGGGTGTTCTTGGAGATCCGGCCGGCTTCGGCGGCGTTGATCACGTCGCGGCTCTCCGCCTCGTCGGCCACGCGCAGGGCGATCCGCAGGTTGGTGTTGGCGGCGATGTCGGCCGAGACCACTCCGGCCGGCCGCTGGGTGGCCAGGATGAGATGCACGCCGAGGGAGCGTCCGCGCCGGGCGATATCGACCAGCCCGGCGACGAAGTCGGGTAGCTCGAGCACCAGCGAGGCGAACTCGTCGATCACGATCATCAGCCGGGGCATCGGCGCACCGCCCGGGCGCAGGGCAATCAGGTAGTCCTCGATGTCCTTGGCATCCGCACCGGCCAGCAGGTGTTCCCGCCGGCGCAGCTCGGCGGCCAGCGACTCCAGGGCGCGGGCGGTCAGGTGACCGTCGAGGTCGGTCACCATGCCGACGGTGTGCGGCAGCTTGGCGCAGTCCTTGAACGCGGCGCCGCCCTTGTAGTCGACGAGGACGAAGGTGAAGGAGTCCGGCCGGTTGGCCACCGCCAGCGAGGCGATCATCGTCTGCAGCAGCTCGGACTTGCCCGCGCCGGTGGTTCCAGCGACCAGGCCGTGCGGGCCGTCCACCCGGATGTCGAGCGCGAACTGCCCCTCGGCGGCCAGTCCCACGACGACCTTGGTGCTGTTGCCGCCGATGCGCCAGCCGTCGGCGATCTGCTCGGCCGCCGGCGGGTCCAGCCCGAGCATGTCGAGCAGCCGCACGCCGGCGGGCAGGGCGCCGGCCTCGTCGTCCCGGCTGACGTCACGCACCGGCGCTATCGCCCGGGCGACCCTGGCTGCGTACCCGGCGGAGACCTGGTCGGCCAGGACGTCGCGGCGCTCCTGCGCACCGGTGGTGGCCAGGTGCAACCGGGTCGGGTGGTCCGGCTCGATCCCGACGACCGCGCGGCACTCCTCGGGTAGCAGGGACCCGTCCTCGTCGAGGCAGATCGCGAAGACACCCACCTGTGGGCCCTCCGAAAGCACCGAGGGCATCCCGGGCAGCCGGCGCAGCGGCCGGGCGCCGTCGAGCACCACCAGGACCGGGTCGAAGGCGGCCGCGGTGGTGGTGCCGAAGCCGTGGCTGGTGACCTCACGCCGGGCAGCCACGAGAGCCGCAAGCTCTGCCGTACGACGGGCCGCCGTGTCCAGGTCGTTGCCGACCAGCGCACCGGTGTCCTGGCCGTGCTGGGGGCGCACGTGCGGCAGCCAGCGGACCCACTCCCACTGCTGCCCGCCGAGCACGACGATCGTCAGGTCGCGGGGGCTGTGCAGCAGCGCTGCCTGCACGACGAGCCAGCGGGCCAGGGCCTGCCGGGGCTCGACCGGCCCGGCGACGCCGAGCACGCCGACCTCGCGCAGCGGGACGGTCACCGGCACCGATCGCGCGACCGGCGGGGCGATCCCGGCGCTCTCGCCGACGAGGTCGATGGCCGCGGGCAGGTCGCGTACCCCGAGGCGCAGGCGCAGGGCGTCACCGTCCTCCGAGCGCCGTTCCCACAGCCGACGGCGCGGCCCGACGGCGGTCAGCAGCAGCTCGGCCGGGTCGGGGCACTGGTGGCGGCGGAACAGCTCGTCGTCGCGCGCCGCCGCGGTCAGCGCCGTCTCGAAGGCCGCGACGGCGTCGGCGTACTCCTTCTTGGCCTTCTTGCCGCGCTTGCGGCCTGCCCGCTTGTCGCTGATCAGGTTGCCGATCAGCATCATCGGCGAGAGCAGGATGAACAGCAGGAACGTCGGCTGCCCCCCACCACCGCCGCGCAGGCTCGCCCCGAACAGCGCTCCACCGAGCACGAGGGGGAGCAGGATCGCCGCCAGCGGGAAGTGCACGCCGTCGGGTGGGCGGGGCGGCTCCGGGACGGCCAGGCTGGGCACCTGACGGTAGGGCGCCAGGCGAGGCGGGCGGTTGTAGGCCAGGCCACCGTCGTCGGCCGGGGTCAGCACGGCATCGGGCGGGGTCGGCATGGCGATGGCGAGCAGCGTCTCGCCGGCCGCCAGCAGCTGCCCGGGCTCCCAGCGGACCCCGTCCTCACCGACCTCGGCGCCTTCGAGATGCAGGGTGTTGCCGGGCAGTGGTGCCACGAACACCCCGTCCGGCCGGACGACCAGCCGCAGGTGCTCGTCGCCGAGGCGCCGGTCGGGGACCGTCACACCGTCGACCGGTGCACGGCCGACGGTGCGCTCGCCGAGGCCCAGCCGGTGCACGGCGCCGGCGGCCGGCCCGCCGTAGACCCGCAACTCGACGGCGCCGCCCGGCTCGACCGCCGCGCCCTGCCCGGGACCGCCGTAGGTCAGTACGCAGCCGTCCCGGATCGGGGAGTCCTTGAGCGCCAGGGCCGGGTCGATCGGCCGATTGCCGAGATAGAGGCATCCGTCGCCCCCGCCCCGATCCCCGCCGGCATCCTCGGCTGCGCGTCCGAGCGCGGTCGCCATACCCACGGTCGTGGCGTCCCGCAAAGGGAACACCGACGCCAGCAGCTCGGGCTCGGTGTGCAGCGCTGCCCGCGCGGCCTCTGTCACCGCGCCCACGGTCACACTCGGGTCCGCCGTGAGGACGATGTCGTGCGGTTGCCCGGTCTTCGACTCGACGACGGTCAGGGTGGCCTTCATCGACGATCCGCTCAGACCGCGCCCGCGACCTCAGGGTCGGCCTGGTCGACCGACCTGCGCAAGGCGGCATGCAGCGACTCGGGGGTGAGCACGCCGAGGAAGCGCGGCCCGTCGAGGACCGCCACCCAGCCGGCGTCCTCCTGCAGCATCACGGAGAAGGCCACCTTCAGGGTCGCGTCGGCCGGCACCCAAGCCGCCATGCGCCGGCCCTTGTCGACGACGCGACCGTCCCCGGTCGCCTGCTCGCGCGAGATCCAGCCGTGCAGTTCGTCGCGCTCGTCGAGTACGACGGCCCAGCGGGCACCCTCACGCTCCATGGCCGCCGCCGCGCCGGCCAGTGAGTCGTCGACGTGCACGATCGGCGGGTGCTCCAGGTCCTCGGGGGTGATCGCGGTCACGGCGAGGCGCTTGAGCCCGCGGTCGGAGCCCACGAAGTCGGCGACGAACTGGGTCGCGGGGGCGCCGAGCAGAGTGGCCGGATCGGCGTACTGCTCAAGCTTGCCGCCCTCGCTGAACACCGCGATCCGGTCGCCGAGCCGGACCGCCTCCTCGATGTCGTGGGTGACGAGAACGACGGTCTTGCGCACCTCGGCCTGCAGGCGGAGGAACTCCGCCTGCAACCGGTCGCGGGCGATCGGGTCGATGGCCGAGAAGGGCTCGTCCATGAGCAGGACGATGGGCTCGGCGGCCAGCGCCCGCGCCACGCCGACGCGCTGCCGCTGGCCCCCGGAGAGCTGGTGCGGATAGCGGGCTCGGTAGATCGCCGGGTCGAGGCCGACGAGATCGAGCAGCTCGTCGACCCGGGCCGACGCACGGCGGGAGTCCCACCCGACCAGTCGGGGGACCGTCGCGACGTTGGTGCCCACGGTCTGGTGGGGGAACAGCCCGACCTGCTGGATCACGTACCCGATCCGGCGGCGCAACTTGACCGGGTCGACCGTCGTGACGTCCTCGCCGGCGAGGATGATTCGCCCGCGGGACGGCTCGATCAGCCGGTTGATCATCTTCAGGGTGGTGGACTTGCCGCAGCCGGAGGGGCCGACCAGCACGACGAGCTCGCCTTCGGCGACCTCGAAGTCGAGGGACTGCACGGCCTCGGTGCCGTCGGGATAGACCTTCGAGACGGCCTCGAGCCGGATCGCCGGTTGCGGAGTACCGTCCACGCGTGTCCTTTCTCGCTGCGCGGGTCCTGGAGCCACCTAACCCGTGGTTCAGCTGGAGCTATGTGCGGGACAACTCTGACACGATCCTGGCGCGCCTGCGGGAGCACGTTACGCTCACCGTCCTGACGATCGTGATCGCACTGGTCATTGCGGTGCCACTGGCCATCCTCGCCCGGCAGGTGCGCTGGCTGTCCGGCCCGATCCTCGGCGTGAGCGGAGTGCTCTACACGGTCCCGTCCTTCGCGCTGTTCGCCCTCATGGCGCCGTTCACCGGCTACACCAAGTCTCGTACGGTGCTGATCGGGCTGGTGCTGTACGCGCTGCTGGTGCTCGTCCGCAACACCCTGGTCGGCCTCGAGGGCGTGCCCGCCGACGTCCGGGAGGCCGCCCAGGGGATGGGTTACGGCGCTGCCCGGATGTTCTGGCAGGTCGAGTTGCCCGTCGCCCTGCCGGCCATCATGGCCGGCGTCCGGATCGCCACCGTGTCCACGATCGCGCTGGTCACCGTCGGCGTGATCATCGGGCACGGCGGCCTGGGCCAGCTCCTCGTCGAGGGGTTCAACAACAACTTCTTCCACGCCGAGATCGCCGCGGGGGCGATCCTGTGCGTCGCGCTCGCCCTTGCCGCCGACGGCGTGCTGTACGCCCTGACCCGGATTCTCTCGCCGTGGGCGAGGGAGCGGCAATGAGCATCTTCAGCGAGACTCTGGCCTACCTCAACGACCCGGCCAACTACACCGGCACCGACGGCATCCCTTACCGCACCGTGGAGCACCTGGCGATCTCGGGTGCGGCCGTGGGCATCGGCTGTGCCGTCGCACTGCCGATCGGCCTGTGGCTGGGGCACACCGGGCGCGGCGGCGGCGTGACCGTACTCGTGTCCAACGTCTCCCGGGCGATCCCGACGCTGGCCCTGCTGACCATCTTCGCCACCATCAGCGCGATCGGGTTCGGCAACCGGGCCACGATCATCGCCCTGGCGATCTTCGCGATCCCTCCGCTGTTGACCAACACCTACGTCGGGATGCGCGACGTCGACCCCGAGGTACGTGAGGCCGCCCGGGGGATGGGTTTTTCCGGCTGGGGGCTGCTCACCCGCGTGGAGGTGCCGCTCGCGCTGCCGCTCATCGCGGCGGGTTTCCGGACCGCGGCGGTGCAGGTGGTCGCCACGGCGACCCTGGCAGCCCTGGTCGGCGGTGGGGGCCTCGGCACGATCATCAACGACGGCTTCGGCCAGCAGAACAGGGGCGAGATCTTCGCCGGGGGGATCCTGGTCGCGCTGTTGGCCCTGCTCACCGAGTTGTCCCTCGCGCTGGTGCAGCGGCTGGTGACCCCGAGGTCCGGCCGCGAGCAGCGCTCCGCCCGCCCGGTCGAGGCCGCGGACGTCCCGGAGAGCGCCGCGGTAGCCTGATCGTCGCTTGCCTCGCCGGTCGGGGAGTGCTTGGCTAGCGCGTGCGGGCGAGCAGCCCGCCTAGACACGCGCCACGGTGATAGGCCGTGGCGGGACACAGAAGGCGGGCTCATGCGTACCCGAAAGCTATTGTCCGTTGCTGCCGTGCTGGCCGTGGGAGTTGCCCTGACCGGCTGCGGCAAGAGCGGCTCGTCGTCGACGACTTCGGCCGGCCAAGGCTGCCAGTCCGCGTCGGGGAGCGACCTGGTCGTGCTGACCGACGACAAGAAGTTGCAGACGGTCGACAACATCATCCCGGCCATCAACGCGGGCAAGGCCAGCCCCACCCTGACCGGCGCGCTCGACAAGGTGGGCGCCGCGCTGAGCACGGACAAGCTCGTCGCCCTCAACAAGTCGACCGACATCGACCGCAAGACGCCCAAGACGGCGGCCGAGGCCTTCGTCAAGGCCGAGTCCCTCGACCA
>QHCA01000050.1 GCA_003244095.1 Pseudonocardiales bacterium
GTCGCGATCACCGCCATCAGGTAGCGGTGCTCGGCGGGGCTCACCGGCTCCTCGCCCTTCTGCCACGGCTGGCCGGTGGGCACGAAAACCACCCGGTCAAGGGCGAACAGCGCGCCGACCTCACTCGCCGCCACCAGATGGCCGTGGTGCACGGGGTCGAATGTGCCACCCATAACCCCGAGCCGCTTCGTCCGCTCGTTCACAACAACAACACTATCCAGGCGGCAGTCCCGGCACACTCAAGCCGGTCGACGAGCCCGCAGCAGCAACGACACTCCCTTGCGCCGGCTGACGGGCAGCAGGCGTTCGGCCCGGATGATGGTGGTCAGCCCCGCGTTGACCAACGGGTTGAGCTCGCTGAGGTCACTCTCGGTCGAGCCCCGGCGGCGCATGCGGACGACCGGCCGGAGCAGGACGTTCCAGCTCCGCAGGTCCTCGACGGTCAGCCCCGCACCGTCGATCAGCCGGCGGAGACTGTCGCGGTCGTAGCGACGCACGTGGCCCACGGCCACGTCGTGGGCCGACCACAGGTCCATGTCGCAGGGCACCGCGACAAGCAGGGTGCCCCCGGGGCGCAGCGACCGCTGGATCTCGGCGGCGGCGGCCACGTCGTCCTCGATGTGCTCGAGGACGTCGAAGGCTACGACCAGGTCGACCCCGCCGGTGCGCAGCGGCAGCGCGGTACCGTCCGCCCGAACGGTCCGCAGCCCCCTCCGTACCGCCGTGAGCGCGCCTTCCTCGCCGTACTCGATGACCAGCTCGCGCCAGCCGAGTTCGCGCAGGACGCGGGTGTTGCCCCCACCGGCCGCGCCGATGTCGATGGCCACGCCAGGTGGCCCGGGCAGCCGGGCCAGCTCCCTGGCGAGCAGCCAGCGACGCTCGCGGTACCACCAGTGCCGGTCTTCCAACGTCGCCAGCTTGCTAACCTCGGCTGCATCCACGCCTGGAGAGTCTGCCCTAGTCCGAACCGAGGCCCGAACATGCTGAGCGTCGTCGTACCGATGTTCGACGAGGAGGAGGTACTGCCGCAGACCCTGCCCCGGATGCGGGCCGCGCTCGACGGGATCGGCTGTGACTACGAGCTGATCTGCGTTGACGATGGGAGCAAAGACAGCACGGCAACGCTTCTGAAAGCCGCACGGGCCGGGTGGCCGCAACTGCGCATCGTGCGACTGCGCGCCAATGCCGGGCACCAGGCCGCGCTGACCGCCGGCCTGGACGTCTCGGTCGGCGACTACGTGGTCACGATCGACGCCGACCTGCAGGACCCGCCGGAGCTGATCGCGACGATGCTGGCCCGAGCTGCCGACGAGGACGTCGACGTGGTCTACGCCATCCGCAGCGACCGGACGTCGGACACCGCCTTCAAGCGGATCACGGCCGGGCTGTACTACCGGATGGCCCGGCGGGTGGCCGGGCCACAGGTGCCGACGCACGCCGGTGACTTCCGGCTGATGAGCCGGGCGGCGGTCGACGCCCTGCATACGCTGCCCGAGCGCCATCGGGTCTATCGCCTGCTCATCCCCTGGCTGGGATTCCCCAGCACGACCGTGAGCTACACCCGCGATGTGCGGGCGGCCGGCACCACCAAGTACCCGCTGACGAAGATGTTCCGGCTGGCCGCCGACAGCATCACGTCGTTCACCGCCGCCCCGTTGCGCCTGGCGACCTGGCTCGGCATCACCGGTTTCGTGGTCTGCCTGGTGATGGGGACGGCCTCGGTCGTCGCCTACTTCGCCGGCGCGACCGTACCCGGCTGGGCATCCATCACGGTTGCGGTGATGTTCCTTGGGGCGGTCCAGCTGCTGTGTCTGGGGCTGCTCGGGGAGTACGTAGCCCGGCTGTACTCGGAGATGCAGCGCCGGCCGCTCTACTTCGTCGCCGAGGACACCGGCTCCCCGGCCAACGCTCCCCTGAGGGTGCAAGCCCCATAGGCCAGCCCCGTCCCCCGCCCAGCAACCCTCCGTCCAGCTGATCATGACGTTTACCCCTGACAAAGCACGCATATCGACCACTGCAGCGAACGTCATGATCAACGCGCTGGGGGCGGACAGCAAGGAGGGGGCGGCCCGATGCGGGCCGCCCCCTCCTGTGGCTCAGCGCCTATGACGCGGTGCCGAAAACCTCCAACTCGACGCTGTCGATGAAGTCACACCCGGAGAACGGACCCGGGCAGGTACCGACCTGGCTGACCTGGCTGTCCAGCATCGTGTAGCGCAGGAACCGCACAGCGGCCGTCGACCCGCCGGCCAGGGCCGGCGTGTTGAGGCGGCCGCGATCGGCCGGGGTGAAGGTCCCGCTGGCGGCCGGCGTCCACATCGTGCCGTTGACCGAGGTCTCCAGCGTGTACGGACCGGTCGAGGCACTGCCGCCGTCACCGCAGGTGTTGCTCGGGTCGATGCCGACCGCGCTGATGTTCACCGCAGCCGGCAGCTGGACGACCAGGAACTTCGGAGTCACCGCGGCGCCGGTCACGATCCGGTTGGTGCTCCAGCCCTGGCCCTGCGACTGGTCGATCATCTGGGCGGCGCCACAACCGAAGGCGGCGAACTCGTCACCGTTGGTCGCCGTGACCGCCGCACCGCCGGACGCTGCCGCCCAGTCGCGGCGCAGGGTCCAGTCCTTGGTGTTGACCCGGCTGGCGATCGACAGGGTCGCCACCTGGCGGTCGTATCCACCCCCGCCGGCCGACACCTTCGGGTAGGTGCCGGGCAGGATGCCGTCGATCGTGTAGGTGCCGTCAGCGGCCGAGAGCGCGCTGAAGTTGTTGAAGCCCGACGCGTGACCGCCGAAGACCACCGCAGCGCCGGGAATCCCGGCGCCGGAGGCATCGTCGACGACCTTGCCGGTGAGCGAGCCCCGAGGCGTGCCCGGTGCCGGCGGCAGCGAGAAGTCCTCCACCGGAGCAGCGTCGTCGCCGTCGACCGCGCCGGCGAAGAAGCCCATGCCGCGGTGCGCGAACGTCTTCCAGATCTTGGCGCGCGCGTGCCCGCCGTTGACAGCCGTGTCGGCCTGCACGATGGCGTTGCGCATGTCGAGGTAGGACGGGTTGGACACCGAGAGCTCCATCGCCCGGGTCACGAGCGATTCGGTGAGCGTGGTGCCGAGGGCGGCGCGCAGATCCCACAGGGTCTCGCCCCAGATCTCACCGTCCGCGTGCACCTCAGGCCGGCCGATGATTTTGCCGAAGTCGCCGTAGGTGTAGCCACCGGGGCCAGCACCCGGTGTCCCGGGGCAGGCGGTCGACGTGGTGCCGACCGGGCAGTCCATCGGCTGGGTGCGGATCAGGTTCTGACTGTGGCCGACGTAGTTGCCGACCCGGACCTCGCCCGGGGCGGCCGTGTCGGTCTGGAAGCCCTCGTCGGTGAGGAAGTCCATGGCGTACCAGTCACTCCATGCCTCGCCCATCGAGCCGGCCTGGAGGTTGCCCAGGGTCGAGTTGCCGGCCGCGTCGACGACCAGGCGGTTGGACAGGCCGTGGGTGTACTCGTGGTAGACGATCCCCGCCTCGTCGCCGCCGTTGCCCTGCAGGAACGGGTCGGCCGGGTTGGCCGGGTCGTGGAACAGGTACATCTGCATCGTCGGCGAGGTGCCGTCGGCCGGGGTGCTCATGTTGGCGTTGTCGACGTGGTTGCTGTCAGGGAGGCCACCGGCCAGGTTGGCGCCGTCGTCGGGCTGGGTGCTGACGGCGTCACCGTCGACCGCCTCGAAGTTGCCGGCCGCGCGGGTGAAGCCGATCGGGGCGGCCTTCAGGTGGTCGTGGAACTTGCTGACGTAGTAGAAGACCTGCACCGCGTTCTGCTTGCGGTTGACCTGCCAGGAGCTGGCGACCGTCGGGTCCCACGAGCACTTGAACTGCGCGGAGCAGAACGGTGGGCCGACCTGGGCGTTGAAGTTGACGAAGGGGAACTTGAAGCTGTTGGACCCGATGTTGACCTCTTCGGAGGCCTGCGCGGTGTTGTCGTCATTGACATCGGAGAACACGTGGGCGGTGTTGCCCGCGAGCCGCGTGGAGTCGGCCGGCAGCCAGCCCGGCTGGGCGAGGTTGACCGCGTTCTGGGTGCCGCCGGCGGCGGCACCCGGGTAGTTCTCCCAGGCCAGGCCCGTGGGGTTGGCGTCCGAGGTGAGGTTGTGGCGGTAGAGCACGCGACCGGTGGTGGCGTCGACGACGTGGGCGAACATCCTGCCCTTGACGGTGGTCAGCGTCTGCCACGCCACGCGCGGGCCGTTGACCGTCTGGAAGGCGACGAGGCTGGCCGCGTCACCGTTGCTGAACTTGGTGGTGCGGGCGCTGCCGGTGGGGGCGCCGGCAGTTGCCGCCCGCGGCGAGCCGAAGACATCCTTGGCGGCGGCCGACCTGGCGGCGGCGGCACTGACCTTGGTCGCCGTGTTGGCGCTGCCGAGCCCGACCAGCGGCGATCCCTGCACGTTGATCAGGCGGCCGTCCTTGGCGACGGCGGCCTTGAGCCCGTTGCCGAACACCGGAACGCCCCCGGCGTACTGCACCCAGCTGATGTGGTGGATGCCCGCGACGTCGACGTAGTCCTTGCGCAGGTGCAGGGTCGACAGGTCGGCGGAGCTGAGGCCGAAGACGTCAGGGTTGGCCTTGACGTAAGAGGTCACCACGGTGGCCGGCGCGGACGTGCTGGCTCCGGTGAGGAACCCGTCGAGCCGCGAGATCGCACTGGGCGTACCGGTGAGCGGGTCGATCGCGAGCACCCCCTGCGCGCCCAGCGCGGTGCGCATCGACTTGAGGCCCGGCTTGGCCCGGGCCGCCTGCTGCGCCGTGCGTACCCGAAGGGTCTGCTGGCTCGACGCATCCTGGCGCGAGTCGTAGAACGAAGCCTTGTCGCCCGTGGCGGAGTCGGCCGCGCCCGAGGCGAGCGGCGACTTTGCCCCCGTCACACCGGCGGCGGCGGTGCCGGAGCCGGTGATCGAGAGTGCCAGCAGCAGCGCGGCGCCGCCCGCTAGGGCGGCGAAGCCGGCGCGCCGTGGAGTAACGAGTCGCCAGCGGTAACCGGCTGTAGACCGAACCGTGCCCATGCGTGACCTCTCCAGGACGATCGGGGGTTGAATCCGTCAGCAGTCTGCCTATCTGGCTCGCTATTGGCAAGCAACGGAGTGGTCACGAGCGCGGGCCCGTGTCGCCCTGTCGAGATCTGCCCGCAATTCGAGGAGCCCGCGACGCAGGCCCGGCAGCAGGTCGGCCCTGTCGAGGGTCCCGTCACACCGTGCCAGCGTCGCCGGGTCCACCAACACGGACGGAAAGAGCAGGTTTGTCAGGACTGAGGATATCTGTGCCGTACGGTCGCGCCAGACCCGCGGGATGCGCTCGAAGTATTCGTTCATGTACGTCCGCCCGAGGTCCAGCTGCTCGGGATGCCAGAAGCCCTGAGCGGTGGCGAAAACGAGATGGTTGGACAACCCGTCCGACTCGATCAGCGCCGACCAGGCGGCCGCCTTGGCCTCGGCCGTCGGCAGGCTGGCCCGGGCCCTCGCCGCCCGTTCCCTACCGGCGGACGTGGGATCCCGCTCGCTCTCGGCAGCGATCTCCGCCTCACCCACTGCCCCGAGTACGGCCAGCCGCCGCACGACCAGCCAGCGCAGGTCGGCGTCCATCACCAGCCCGGCCGGAACGTCGGTGCCGGCCAGCCAGCCGCGCACCGCGTCGACGTCCGCCGAGCCGGCGACCGACTCGGCGAATGAGTGCGCGAACGCCAGTTGCAGGTCGCCGCCGGGCTCCGCCGCCTGCATCAGCTCGCGGCTGCGGCCGACCAGCGCCTGCAGGCGATCAGCGCGGGCCGCCGGGTCGCCGTAGACGTCTATCGCCAGCCGCACCCTGCTGAGGACGATCTGGACGAGCGCCACGTCGAACTCCGCACCGATGCCGTCGACAACCAGCCGCAGGTAGTCGCCGGGTGCCATCTCGGCGTCGCGGGTCATATCCCACGCGGCGCCCCAGAGCAGCGCGCGTGGCAGCGAGTCCTCGAACCGGGCCAGGCCGCCGTCGTGCAGGGTCCGGGTCGACTTCTCGTCGAGGCGGAGCTTGGCCCAGGTGAGGTCGTCGTCGTTGAGGAGCAGCAGGTCGGCGGCGGGGGTGCCGCTGAGGCCGGGCACCTTCGTCCACGTGCCGGTCACGTCCATCTCGATCCGTTCGCGGCGGACCAGCTTGTCGCCGTCTCGGTCGTAGACACCCACGGCCACCCGGTGCGAGCGCAGGGTCGGCTGCTCGTCGGCAGCGGTCTGCTCGATGGCCACCCGGGAGTACCGCCCGTCGGCGTCCACGACGACATCGGCCCGCAGCGTGTTGACCCCGGCGGTCTCCAGCCATTCCTTGGACCAGCTGGTCAGGTCGCGACCACTCGTCCGCTCCAGCGCCACGAGCAGGTCGGCCAGGCTGCTATTGCCGTGGGCGTGCTCGGCGAAGTACGCGCGGATGCCCGTCACGAACTCCTCGAAGCCGACCCAGGCCACCAGTTGCTTGAGCACCGACGCGCCCTTGGCGTAGGAGATCCCGTCGAAGTTCAGCAGGGCCGAGTCGGTGTCGGCCACCGCCATCGACACCGGGTGCGTCGTCGGCTGCTGGTCGGCGTCGTACCCCCGCCGCTTCTCCGTCCCGGCGAAGTCGGTCCAGGCGCTGCGATAGCGGGTCGCCTCGGCGACGGTGAGAAACCCCATGTACGTGGCGAAGGACTCGTTCAACCAGATGTCGTCCCACCACCGCAAGGTCACCAGGTCGCCGAACCACATGTGCGCCATCTCGTGCGCGATCACCATCGCGCGCTGGGCCCGCGCCGCCTCGGTGACCTTCGAGCGGAACAGGAACTCGTCGCGGAAGGTGACGCAGCCGGGGTTCTCCATCGCTCCGAGATTGAATTCCGGTAGGAATACCTGGTCGTAGGTCGGGCCGAAGGCATAAGGAACGGCGAAGGTGCGGTGGTAGAAGTCGAAGCACTGCCTGGTGAGCTCGAAGAGTTCGTCGGCTTCCAGGTGCTCGGCCAGTGACTGCCGGCAGTGCAGGCCGAGCGTGATGTCACCGTGCTGGCCGCTGACGCTGTGATAGGGCCCGGCCACCACGACCGCGAAGTAGGTCGCCAGCGGCGGTGTCGTGGCGAACTCCCAGTGCGCTTGGGCCATGTGCTCGGTTCGCGCCATGTGCTCGTCGGGTGCCGTCCGCTTTCCCTTGCCGTTGGACAGCACCGTCCAGGCCTCGGGAGCCGTGACCCGCACGGTGAACGGAGCCTTGAGGTCGGGCTGGTCGAAGCAGGGGAAGACCCGCTGGGCGTCGTAGACGCCCGCCTGGCTGTAGGTGTAGACCTCGCCGTCGGCCGGATCGGTGAACCGATGCAGGCCCTCGCCGGTGTGCGAGTAGGCGCAGTCGGCCTCGACGGCCAGCACGTTGTCCGCCGCCAGACCGTCGAGGCGGATCCGCCCGCCCTCGACCTGGACCGCCCGGCCGTTGAGCGCCGCCGAGTGCACCCGCGGCGCGATCAGCTCCGCGAAGCTGCCCGCCCCCGGCTCGGCGCAGGTGAAGCGGATGGTCGACCGCGAGCCGAAGACCTCCGCCCCCCGGGTGAGGTCCAGGTCGACGTCGTAGGACTGCACGGTCAGCAGCCGCTTGCGCTCCCGGGCCTCGGACCGGGTGAGGTTGGTGGTCATTCAGTGAGTATGCCCGTCGCCGGTGACCACCCACTTGGTGCTCGTCAGGGCCGCCAGGCCCATCGGGCCTCGGGCGTGCAGCTTCTGCGTGGAGATCCCGATCTCGGCGCCGAAGCCGAACTCCCCGCCGTCGACGAACCGCGTCGAGGCGTTCACCAGCACCGCCGCGCTGTCCACCTGGGAGACGAAGCGGCGGGCCGAGGGCTGCGAGGTGGTGAGGATGGCCTCGCTGTGCCCGGTGCCCCAGCGCCTGATGTGCGCCACGGCCTCGTCGAGCGACTCGACGACGCGTACGGCGAGGTCAAGGGACAGGTACTCCGCGGCCCAGTCGTCGTCGGTCGCGGGCACGACGCCGGTGTCGTAGGCCGTGACCTCGGCGTCGCCGTGCACGGTGACCCCAGCGGCGTGCAGGGCGGCCAGCATCGAGGGCAGGAATTCAGGTGCGGCCGCCCGGTGCACAAGCAGCGTCTCGGCGGCGTTGCAGACCGAGGGCCGCTGGGTCTTGGCGTTGAGCACGATCGCCTCGGCGGCAGCGAAGTCGGCCTCGGCGTCGACGTAGACGTGGCAGTTGCCCGCCCCGTCGATCACGTAGGGCACGGTGGCCTGGTCGAGAACGGCG
>QHCA01000051.1 GCA_003244095.1 Pseudonocardiales bacterium
CCGGCAACCACGAGTACTACACGGACACCTCTGCCGCGGGCTACTACACCTACTTCGGCTCCGTGGCCTCTCCACAGGAGACGGGGTGCACCGCCGCCTGTAAGGGCTACTACAGCTACGACGTGGGCAGCTGGCACATTGTCGCGCTCAACACCAACAACAACGATTGCCAGTACGTCGGCTGCCAGTCCGGCTCGGCCCAACTGAAGTGGCTGGAGGCCGACCTGGCCACCACGTCCAAGAGTTGCATCATGGCCTACTTCCACCACCCGCGTTGGTCGTCGGGCACCCACCACGGCAGCCAGGTGGCCATGGGTGACATCTGGAGCACGCTGTACGCGCACGGCACCGACCTCGTGCTCAACGGCCACGAGCACAACTACGAGCGTTTCGCCAAGCAGAGCCCCACTGCCCGGGCCGACGCAGCGCGGGGGATCCGCGAGTTCGTCGTGGGCACCGGCGGCAACGGGCTCTACGGGCTCGGCACCCCGATCGCCAACAGCCAGGTGCGCAACAGCAACAGCAAGGGCGTCCTGAAGCTCACCCTGCACGCCGACGGCTACGACTGGCAGTTCCAGCCCGCGGCCGGCTACACCTTCACCGACGCCGGCAGCGACACCTGCAACGCCTAGCCGGGTAGCGGATGACCACCAAGAGCGAGCAGCGAAGCGATCCGATCCGGTTGTTCCTGCTCGACGACCACGAGATCGTCCGCCGAGGGGTCAAGGAGTTACTCGAAGCCGAGGGCGACATCGTCGTCGTCGGTGAGGCGTCGACCGCGGCGGAGGCCATGGTCCGCGTGCCGGCGGTCCGGCCCGAGGTGGCCGTCCTCGACGTACGGCTGCCCGACGGCGACGGCGTGACCGTCTGTCGCGACCTGCGCTCCCTCCTGCCCGACCTCGCGTGCCTGATGCTGACGTCCTTCGCCGACGACGACGCGCTCTACGACGCGGTACTGGCCGGCGCGGCCGGATACGTGCTCAAGCAGATCCGCGGCATCGACCTCGTCGGCGCGGTCCGTACCGTCGCCGCCGGCGGCTCCCTGCTGGACGCGAAGACGACGGCGCAGGTGCTGGCCCGCCTGCGCGACCAGGCCAACCGTGCCGATCCACTGGCCGGCCTCACCGACCAGGAGCGCCGCATCCTCGAACTGATCGGCGAGGGCCTGACCAACCGGCAGATCGGCGAGCGCATGTTCCTGGCCGAGAAGACGGTCAAGAACTACGTCTCGGCGCTGCTGGCCAAGCTCGGCATGGAGCGGCGCACCCAGGCGGCCGTCTTCACCACCGAGCTGCGCCATCAGCGACCATGACCGGCCCCGGCGAGCACCCGCGGACGCTAGCGAGGTATCGGCGCGCGCCAGACGATCTCTGTGCCGCCGCCCTCGCGGGCCTCGGCGGAGAACATGCCGCCCAGTTCGGCCGCCCGCTCTGCGAGGTTGAGCAGGCCGCTGCGGCGCCCGCCCGCCGGTAGCCCGATCCCGTCGTCGGACACCGTCAGCGTCACGTCGTGCTCGCCGACCTGCACCGACGCCGTGGTCCGCGCGGCGTGTGCGTGACGGGCCACGTTGGTCAACGACTCTCGCAGCACCGCCACCAACTGCTCGGCGAGGTCCGGCGGTACCCGGGTGTCGACCAACCCGTCGAAGCGGACCGTCGGCGGGTAGCCGAGCAGCTCACCGGCCTCCCCGCTCACAGCAAGCAGCCGGTGCCGCAGGCTGGCTGGGACGGAGCGCTCAGCCGACTGCAGCGCATAGATGGTCGAGCGGATCTCCAGGATCGTCTCGTCAAGCTCACCGACGACGCGGTGCACCTTCGCCTGCGCCTCCGGGGAGTCCATCAGCCGGGTGGCGCTCTCCAGTTGCATGCCGCTGGCGAACAGCCGCTGGATCACCAGATCGTGCAGGTCACGAGCGATCCGGTCGCGGTCCACGAAGAGCCGGAGACGCTCGGTCTCGCGCTGTTGCCGGGCGAGTTCGAGCGCGACCGCGGCCTGGCCGGCGAACGCCTTGAGCATGTTCAGGTCGAGGGCGCTGAAGTCCTCGCCACCGATGCGGTTGGCGACGGTCAGGACACCCTGCACGGTGCCGCGGGCCACGAGCGGCGCGAGCAGCAGCGGGCCGTGGGAGCGGCCGCTCACCGGACCGGGCGTCGCGTCGAGGTCCGGACGCACATCGGGGACGTTCAGCGGCTCGCCGGTCTGGAACGTGCGGCCGGCCAGTGACCCGGCGACCGGCACCTTGGCTCCTCGTACCTGGTCCGCGTCCACGCCGAAGGCGACCTCGACGAGCAGGGCACCGTCGCCGTGCGGCAGCAGGATGGTCGCCGTGTCCGCGGCCGTGAGGTGACAGGCGCGCTCGGCGATCACGCCGAGGACCTCGTCCGGGTCGGTGCCGGACAGCAGCAGGGTCGTGACGTCGGCGGAGGCCCGCTGCCAAGCCTCGCGCAGGCGCGCCGACTGGTAGAGCCGGGCGTTCTCGACCGCGACCCCGGCCGCCGCGGCCAACGCCTGCACGACACTCTCGTCGGCCTCGTCGAACTCGCCGCCGCCTCGCTTCTCGGTCAGGTACAGGTTGCCGAACACCGCGTCGCGGACCCGGACGGGCACGCCGAGGAAGGAACGCATGGCCGGATGGCGGGCCGGGAAGCCGTAGGCCGCCGGGTGCTTGTTGAGGTCGGCCAGCCGCAGCGCGCGCTGGTCCTTCATCAGCAGCCCGAGGATGCCGTGGCCGCTGGGCAGCGCGCCGATCCGGCGCTGGGTCTCGTCGTCGACGCCGACGGTGATGAACTGCGACAGCCGGTTGTCCTCCCCGGTGACACCGAGCGCGCCGTATTCGGCGTCGACCAGCACGACGGCCGCTTCGACGATCCGGCGCAGCACCGTCTGCAGGTCCAGGTCGCTGCCGACGCTCAGCACGGCGTCGAGGAGGGCGTGCATCCGGTCCCGGGTCGCGCGGATCGTGTCGAGCCGGTTCTGCAACTCGGCCAACAGGTCGTCGAGGTGCAACTGCGGGCGGATCATGCCCGGAGCGGGCGGCGGTTCGGCTTTCTCCGGGTCCACACCCCGCATTCTGCCCTTCTCGGGGCGGGACGATCGCATAGCACGATGTCGGAGCGTCCGAGAGGGACCTAAGTCCCACCCGAATGCGACGGAGGCCCCTGTGCCCGGGAGCCGGGTGCAGACACGGTAGAGACAGTGCGGTCCTTCGTACCCGAGTGATCCATGGGGAGTTGCTGTGAACGCCACCGATCCGACCACCGACGACGAGGTTCTGCTCGTCGCAGCGGAGGCTGCCACGCTGGCCCCATCCGTACACAACAGCCAACCCTGGGGATTCAGCCTGCACGGCGAGACCCTCGACGTGTTCGCCGACCGCAGCAGGTGGCTGCCCGCCACGGACCCGACCGGCCGGGAGCTGATGATCAGCTGCGGGGCGGCGATCTGCTACGCCGGGCTGGCGCTGCGCGGCATGGGGCGCGATGTCCGGACCACCCTGCTGCCGGACCCGACCCAGCCCGATCACCTCGCCCAGCTGTCCTTGACCGGCCGCCGGCCGCCGTCGTACTCCGAACGTGCCCTGATCAGGGCGCTCCCGATCCGGTACACCGACCGTGGCAGGTACGAAGACCGGCCGGTCCCGGCGGCGCTGATCGAGGAGCTCGCGCGGGGGGTTGCCGCTCACGGAGCCTGGCTGCGGCCCATCGTGACCGCCGAGGACGAGATCGACACTGCGGTCCTCCTGAGTCATGCCGACGCGATCGAGCGGGCCGATCCGGCGGCCGTGGGAGAGCTGGCGGCGTGGAGCCGGCACGACGACGACGCCCTCGACGGCATTCCCCGCCCAGCCGTGCCGAGCACGCCGGTCGCCGAGCGGGCCTCGAACTACCGGTTGAGGGACTTCGACGTCGGCGGCCGGGCACCGTCGCACGAGGACCGGCCGGACGCATCCGACGCCGCCCCCCTGTCCGCCGAGCACCCCCTGGTGGTGATCATCGGCACCCCGGACGACGATCCGCGTGCCTGGCTGCAGGCCGGTCAGGCACTGGGCTGGCTGCTCCTGCGCGCGACCGCCGACGGGGTCACCGCGGCGCCGATGACCCAGGTGCTGGAGTTGCCCGCCACCCGGGGTCAGCTGGGCAATGCGCTGCAACTCGTCGGGCACCCGCAGATGCTGCTCCGGATGGGCTATGGCGCCGGGCGACCGACGACCCATCGGCGGCCGGTCAGCGACACCCTCACCGTCGTCCGGTGACGATCACAGCGGCGGCCCCGCCCGGCATCGACGTCCTGCTCGTCGACGGGCAGATCGCGACGATCCGGCCGGTCTGCCCGGGCGACGCAGCGCTGCTGGCGACGCTGTACGACGGGCTGTCGACCGACACGCTCTACCTGCGTTTCTTCACCAGGGCCCGCAGGTCTGCCGAGCGCGACATCGTGCGGCTCCTGCGCGCCGACCCGGACTGCCGGTCCTTCCTCGTGGAACTGGCCGGCGCCACGGTCGCGGTGGCGGGCTACGAGCGGCTCACCGACCGCTCCACCGCCGAGGTCGCCCTGGTGGTGGCCGACCGTCTCCGGGGGATGGGCATCGGGACGCTGCTCGTCGAGCACTTGGCGGCAACCGCGGTCGCCCAGGGGATCACCGCCTTCGTGGCCGAGACCCTGCCCGAGAACGCACGGATGCTGCACGTCTTCCGCGACGTCGGGCTGTCGGCGACGGCCCGCAGCGATCACGGTGTCGTGCACGTCAGGATCGCGCTCACCAGCACAGAGGGTTACCGGACCGCGGTCGAGCGGCGCGAAGCCCGTGCCGAGGCGGCCTCACTGCGGCGGGTGCTGGCGCCGCGTTCGATCGTCGTCGTCGGGGCCGGCCGCGCGCCCTCCGGCCTCGGCCATCAGGTGCTCGCCAACATCGTGGCCGGTGGCTTCGCGGGTCAGCTTGCCGCGGTCAACCGCAGCGGGGAGCGGGTGTGCGGGCAGCAGGCGTACTCCACCCTGCTGGAGGTTCCGGGCCTGGTCGACCTGGTCGTGATTGCCGTCCCCTTCAAAGCCGTACTCGCGGTCGCGCAGGCCGCCGCGGTCTGTGGGGCGGCCGGGGTCGTGGTGATCAGCGCGGGGTTCGCCGAGACGGGGCCGGAGGGTGCCGCCATGCAGGCCGATCTGCTGCGCGTCTGCCGGACGGCCAGCATGCGGCTGATCGGGCCCAACTGCATGGGGATCGCCAACGCCGCATCCGACGTCGCGCTGAACGCCACCTTCTGCGAGACCCTGCCGCCGCCCGGCGGGATCGCGCTGATGTCGCAGTCCGGAGCGGTCGGCATCGCCGCCCTGCGGTACACCGCGCGTACCGGGGTCGGCATCTCCTCGTTCGTGTCCGCAGGGAACAAGCCGGACGTGTCCGGCAACGACCTGCTCTGCTACTGGGAGAACGACCCGCACACCACCGTGTGCGCGCTCTACCTGGAGTCGTTCGGCAACCCGCGCAAGTTTGCCCGTGTGGCCGCCCGGGTCGGCCGCAGCAAGCCGATCGTCGCGGTGAAGTCCGGTCGATCGGTGTCCGGGACGCGGGGTGTGGCCTCGCACACGGCCGCGGCGGCCACCCCCGACGTCACCGTCGACAGCCTGTTCGCGCAGGCGGGGGTCATCCGGGTGGGCACGCTGGCGGAGTTGCTCGACGTCGCGACCATCTTGCACCGTGCCCCGCTGCCGGCCGGCCGCCGCGTTGCGATCATCGGCAACAGCGGTGGCCCTGGCGTGCTGGCCGCGGACGCGTGCGAGGCCGCCGGGCTGCTGGTGCCGACCCTGTCGGAGCCGACCGCGGGGGCGCTGGCCGCGTTGCTGCCCGGTGGTGACGCCTCGGGCAATCCGATCGACCTGCTGGCCGGGGCGGGCCCAGCCGGCGTCGAGGCGGCGCTACGGATTCTCGTCGCCGCCGACGAGATCGACGCCGTCATCACCATCCACACCCAGGTGCGCCCTGGCGGCGCCGAGGAGATGGCGGCCGCGATCGCTCGCGTCCGTGCCGGCCGGCCCGGCACGCCTATCCTCAGCGTGTTCCTCGGCCTCGACGAGATCCCCGAGGCCCTGCGGGACGACACCGGCGGCCCCGTTGTGCCCTACTTCACCTTTCCCGAGGCCGCCGCAGCCGGGCTCGCCGCGGCGACCAAGTATGCCGAGTGGCGAGCACGTCCACCCGGGCACAGAGCAACCCTGACCGGCATCGAGCCAGCCGCCGCACGGGCCATCGCGGACGAGGCGCTGCGGGGGGCGCCGGGGGGCGGTTGGCTGGACGCCTCGACCGCGGCCAGGCTGGTCGCCGCGTACGGCGTCCGCGTCGCCGCCACCGTGTCGGTCCACGACGCCGCGCAGGCTGCGGCGGCGGGCGAGGCGATCGGCGGCTCGGTCGCCATGAAAGCCGCGGCGGGGGACCTGGTACACAAGACCGAGCTCGGCGGCGTCCGGCTCGACCTCACCGGTCCCGAGCAGATCCGGGCCGCCTACGACGAGATGGTCACCCGGCTGGGGACGGCCATGCGCGGTGCCGTGGTGCAGCCGATGGTCGGCGAAGGCGTGGAGACCGCCATCGGCGTCGTGCACGACCCGAGCTTCGGGCCGATGGTGATGTTCGGTCTCGGCGGGGTGGCCAGCGACCTGCTGGCCGATCGATCGTTTCGACTGCTGCCCATGACGGTCGAGGACGCGGCCGGCCTGGTCCGGTCACTGCGCGGAGCGCCGCTGCTGTTCGGCTACCGCGGTACGCCGGCCTGCGACGTGGCCGCCCTCGAGGACATGCTGCTGCGGGTCGCCCGGCTGGCCGCGGATCTGCCGGAGCTGGCCGAGCTCGACCTCAACCCGGTGATCGCCGGCCCGGACGGCGCCATCGCCGTCGACGTCAAGGTGCGGCTGCATCCGGTGCCGGTCGCCGATCCGTTGCTGCGCCGCCTGCGCTGACCGAGCCGTACGGTTGCCGCCGTCGGTGACAGTGGGAACGTCGCCCTTGGGGATGTGCGGATCGGTCCCGCAGATCGTCACGGCGTCGACCCGCACGATCGCGTCGCACAGCGGATCGTGGCCTGGCACGAGGGTGGTGCCTGGGCCCATCAACCAGAGCTGGGTCGTGGTTTGCGGCCCACGCCGCCGAGGATGATGTGGTAGACCGGTGGCAGTTCCTGTAGCAGCGGGCCGGCCGGCCACCATTGGTGAAGGGGGACCAGACCGGGGTCGACCATTTCCAGCCCGTCGAACAGAGTTTCGATTTCGGCGCGTGGCCGCCAATGCGTGGTGGCGTTCGTCGAGTGGTAGGCCGCCTCGGTGGCCTGGGCCAGTCGGCTGACTTCGCTGCCGTCGGCCGGGTCGTGCACGTGGGTGAGCGCGACGTAGGAGCCTGGTGCCAGTCGGCTGACGTAGCCGGCCATGACGGCCTGCTGGTCGGCGAGCCTGTCGATGTGATGGATGGTGGCGCATTGGATCAGCCCGACCGGCCGGTCGAGGTCGAGGAATGCGGCCACCTTGGTGTCTTCGAGCAACTCGGCCGGGCGGGTGAGGTCGGCAGCCACGAAGCAGGTGTTTTCGTTGTCTTCCAGCAGCGCTCGGCCGTGGGTGACCACTGCGGGGTCGTTGTCGACGTAGACCACCTTGGCAGCGGGGTTGACCTTGTGGGCGACCTCGTGGGTGTTGTCCATCGTCGGCAGCCCCGATCCGCAGTCGAGGAACTGGTCGATGCCGGCGCCGCCGAGTTCGGTGCGGGCGACCAGCCATTTGATGACGTGGCGTGACCAGGCGCGGTGTTCCCTGGCCATGGTCGGTATGTGGGGATCGATCGCGAGCGCGCGGTCGAGCACTTCGCGGTCGGCCTGGTAGTTGTCCTTGCCGCCGAGCGCATAGTCATAGACGCGGGCGATGCTCGGGATCGTGGGGTCGATCTCCGGGTCGGATTTGGCGTCGTCGTCGTCGTCACGTCGCCGTGAGCGATTTGTCGGTTGCATCCCAGCAGCGTAAGGCCAGACGCCCGGCCGCGGCACTCCTCGGAGTGTCGCCGTCTGCGGGCAACGTGCCGTTCGAGCTTGACGGACAAGCCGGTCCTGGCGCTGTAGAGAAGTACCTCGGTGACCGGGTCGCCGGGCCATGTACGAGGCGACGGCCGCAGGGCGCTGCCAATTCGTCATCTTCGACGAGAATCGCGCCACCCGGTAGCGGGCGGCCGTCCATGGCGAACGCCCTCCGGAAGGCCCTGACGGCAGCGAGCTGAGCCCGCGCGCTACCGCAGGCAACCCCCGCAGTCATTACCGCCGGTCATTTGATACGCATCCATCGTGTCCGAGGGGGGACTTGAACCCCCACGCCCCGTAAAGGGCACTAGCACCTCAAGCTAGCGCGTCTGCCATTCCGCCACCCGGACCGGGAACGCGACCGTACCGGCCGCGGTCAGCAACTCTACCCAACCCGGTCCCGACCTCGAAGGACGACCATAACCGGCGTACTTGTCCGCTCTTGTGCCGCGAGTCGCATTAGCGTTACGGTACGAGCGCGTTACCTACCGTGATCAGTGTCGACTCGGGAGGCATCATGCGCCGCAGGCTCACCCACGTGCTCGTCGTCGTGTCCGCCGCGGTCCTCGCGGCGGTCGCCTTGCCCGACACCGCCCAGGCCGCCGTTCCCGGCGCCGGACCACCACCGTCCAGCATGGCCTCGCTCGGTGACTCGATCACCCGGGGGTTCGACGCGTGCGGGTTCTACGTGGACTGCACCAACGAGTCCTGGAGTACCGGCGGCGACTCGTCCATCGACACCCACTACCTGCGCATCCTCGCCGTCAACCCGGCCATCAGCGGCCACAACCTCAACGACGCCAAGACCGGTGCAAAGGCCGTGGACCTGGCGGGGCAGGCGCAGGCGGCGGCCGCGCAGCAGGTGCAGTACGTCACCATCGAGATGGGCGCCAACGACGCGTGCACGTCGTCGGAGACCACCATGACGCCGGTGGCGACCTACCGGGCACAGGTCGACGCGGCGCTGGCGGCGCTCAAGAGCGGCGTGCCCGACGCCAAGGTATTCATCGCCAGCGTCCCCGACATCGAGCGGCTGTGGGCCATCGACCGTGGCAACTGGAAGGCGATCAGCGTGTGGTCCGTCGGCGGCATCTGCCAGTCGATGCTCTACCGTGCCACCTCGGACTCCGCGACGGACAGCGCCCGGCGCGACCGGGTACGCCAGCGGGTGGTCGACTTCAACACCCAACTCGCGCAGGCGTGTGCGGGCTACGGCGGTAACTGCCGCTTCGACGGCGACGCCGTGTTCAACTACCCCTTTACCGCCAACCAGATCTCCGGCTGGGACTATTTCCACCCGGCCAAGATCGGACAGGCCGCCCTGGCATCGGTGACGTACGCCGCGGGGTACGGCTGGTAGGAAGGGGGCATGACGCACCCGACCGCCGAGGACGAGGTCGTCGACCTCTGCCGCGACCTCATCCGCTTCGACACGTCCAACCCGACGAGCAACGAACGTGCCGCGGCGGAGTACGTCGCCGAGAAGCTGTCCGACGTGGGGCTCGTGCCGACGCTGCTTGAGAGCGAGCCCGGCCGGGCCAGTGTCGTGGCCCGCCTCGAAGGCAGCGACAGCTCCCGCGCCGCCCTGCTGATCCACGGTCACCTCGACGTGGTGCCGGCCGACGCCGCCGACTGGTCGGTGGATCCGTTCGCCGGTGAGATTCGCGACGGCTACCTGTGGGGCCGCGGCGCGGTGGACATGAAGGACATGGACGCGATGACGCTGGCGCTGGTGCGCCAGTGGGCGCGGGAGGGTCGCAAGCCCCCCCGCGACATCGTCGTGGCCTTCATGGCCGACGAGGAAGCCGGCGGCCACAAGGGTGCCGACTTCCTGGTCAACGAGCACGCTGACCTGTTCGACGGGTGCACCGAGGCGATCGGTGAGGTGGGCGGCTTCTCGGTGACCATCGGCGGTGACCGGCGGCTCTACCTCATCGAGACCGCGCAGAAGGGGATCGGCTGGCTGCAGCTGACCGCCCGGGGCCGAGCAGGGCACGGCTCGATGGTCAACGACGACAACGCGGTGACCGCGGTGTGCGAGGCGGTGGCCCGGTTGGGCCGGCATGAGTTCCCGATGCACCTGACCGACACCGTTCGGCGGCTGCTCGAGGAGCTCTCCGGCGCGCTCGGCATCGAGCTCGACCCCGACGACATCGAGCCGACGCTCGCCAAGCTCGGCCCGATCGCCCGGCTGATCGGTGCGACGATCCGCAACACGGTCAACCCGACGATGCTCGACGCCGGCTACAAGTGCAACGTGATCCCGGGTATCGCCCGCGCGGTGGTCGACGGGCGCAGCCTGCCGGGCTATGACGACGAGTTCGAGTCGCAGATACGGGAGGTGGCCGGGCCCGACATCGAGCTGGACTGGATCGAGCGTGCCCCGGCGGTCGAGACGACGTTCGACGGCGCGCTGGTCGATGCCATGTGCGCGGCCATCCGGGCGGAGGATCCCGGCGGTCGGCCGGTGCCGTACATGCTCTCCGGCGGCACGGACGCCAAGCACTTCGCCCGGCTGGGCATGCGCTGCTTCGGCTTCTCCCCGCTGCTGCTGCCGTCCGACCTCGACTTCTCCGCGCTGTTCCACGGTGTCGACGAGCGGGTGCCGCTCGACGGGCTGAAGTTCGGCGTGCGCGTGCTCGAGCGCTTCGTGGCGACGTGCTGACCCGCGATCTCCACGACGCGGTGGCGTGGGTCACGGGGGGCGCCAGCGGCATCGGCGCGACAGTGTGCCGGCAGCTCGCGGCCGGTGGTGCCCGGGTCGTGGTGTCCGATGTGGACGTCGAGCGTGGCGAGACGGTCGCGGCGGAGGTGGGCGGGCTCTTCGTGAGCACGGATGTCCGACGGCCGGCGGACAGCACCGCCGCCGTCGCGCTGGCCGAGGAGGCCTACGGGCGGCTCGACCTGGTGCATCTCAACGCCGGCCTGTCCACCGGCGGGATGACACTGGACGGCTTCGACCCGGCCACCTACCGGCGGCTGATGGACGTCAACCTCGACGGTGTGGTCTACGGTCTCGTCGCCGCGCTGCCGGCGCTGCGGCGGGCCGGCGGCGGAGCGGTCGTGGTGACGTCGTCGCTGTCGGGGATCACGCCGTTGCCCGGCGACGCGTGGTACGCCGCCAGCAAGCATGCCGTGGTCGGCCTGGTCCGCTCCGTCGCCGAGCCGCTGTCGGCGGACCGGGTCACGATCAACGCGATCGCCCCAGGGTTCACCAACACCCCGTTCATCGCGGACCTGGTGGCGGTGTTCGCGGCCGACGGGTTCCCGCTGCTGTCCGCCACCGAAGTGGCAGCGGTCGTCGTCCGCTTGATGACCGGCGAGGACACCGGGCAGGTGTACGCACTGCAGCCGGGCCGGCCGGTCGAGCCCTACCGCTTCCGAGGGGTGCCCGGTGCCGGCCCCGGCCAGCCGCCGCCGTCGCCGTCGCAGATCGTCTCCGGAGACGTGATGCGCGGGTGAGAGCCTGGCGCGTGCACCGGCTGGGTGATCCGGCCGAGGTCCTGCAACTCGACGAGGTCGATCCGCCGGGGCCGGGGCCGGGGCAGGTACGGGTCGCCGTGCACGCCGTCGGGCTGAACTTCCCCGATCTGCTGATGATCGCCGGGCGCTATCAGGAGCGCCCGCCGCTGCCGTTCACGCCCGGCCTGGAGGTCGCCGGGGTGGTCACAGCGTGCGGCGAGGGCGCCCGGCACGTTCCCGGGGATCGCGTTATGGGCGCGCCGGTCCTGCCGGCCGGCGGGCTGGCCGACGAGGCCGTGCTGCCCGACGACGGGTGCTACGAGTGGCCGGCCGGCCTGCCCGCGGCGGACGCGGCCGGCCTGTTCATCACATACCAGACCGCGTACGTCGGCCTGCACCGCCGGGCGGCGCTCCGGGCAGGTGAGGTGCTCCTGGTCCACGCCGGGGCCAGCGGGGTGGGATCGGCGGCGATCCAGCTCGGCAAGGCGGCCGGTGCGACGGTCATCACCACCTCGGGCGGCCCGGTCAAGACCGCGGCCTGCCGCGACCTCGGTGCCGATGTCGCCCTCGATCACACCACCGACGACTGGGTGGCCGCCGTCAAGCAGGCCACCGGCGGTCGCGGCGCCGACGTGATCTGGGACCCGGTCGGCGGCGACGTTTTCGACGCGTCCCGCAAGTGCATCGCCTTCGAGGGCCGGCTGGTGGTCGTCGGCTTCGCCGGCGGGCGCATCCCCGAGGTGCCGGCCAGCCACGTCCTGGTCAAGAACTACAGCGTCGTCGGCCTGCACTGGGGGTCGTACCGCCGCTTCGAGCCCAGCCTGATCGCCGAGGCGCACGCCGAACTCCTGCGGTTGCACGCGGCCGGTGTGGTGCGCCCCCTGATCGACCGCGAGCTGCCGTTGGAGCAGGCCGTCGAGGCCCTGCACCTGCTGGCCACCCGGCAGGTGGCCGGCAAGGTCATCCTGCGGCCGCGTCCCGGTCCCTGATGAACTCGTCGCGGGAGTCGATGCCGCCTGGCCGGTTGGCGTTGAGCCGGCTGTTGCGCTGGCCGTACAGGAAGTAGATGGCGAGCCCGATCACCATCCAGATCGCGAACCGTAGCCACGTCTTGGTAGGCAGGTTGAGCATCAGGTAGAAGCTGGCGAGCACCGCGAGCGGAGCGATGATGTTCACGGCGGGAACGCGGAAGGAGCGCTCGAGGTCGGGCTCCTTGCGGCGCAGCACCATCACCGCGATCGAGACGAGGATGAACGCGAACAGCGTGCCGATGTTGACCAGGTCGGCCAACGTCCCCAGTGAGAAGTAGAACGCCAGCGCGGCAACGACGACACCGGTCAGAATCGACGTACGAATAGGCGTGCCGAAGCGCGGGGAGACGGCGGAGAACACGGTGGGCAGCAACCGGTCGCGGCTCATCGCGAAGAAGACCCGGCTCTGCCCGAGCATCAGGATCATCATCACCGTCGTCAGACCGGCAAGGGCCCCGATCGAGACGACGGTGCCGAAGTTCGGGTGACCCACCTGCTCGAACGCCGTCGCGAGCGGCGCCTTGATGTTCATCTTGTCGAACTTCACCATGCCGGTGACGACCAGCGACACGGCGACGTACAGCGCCGTGCAGATCGTCAGGGAGGCGATGATCCCGATGGGGAGGTCGCGCTGCGGCTTCTTGGTCTCCTCGGCGGCCGTGGCCACGATGTCGAAGCCGATGAAGGCGAAGAAGACCAGCGCCGCGCCGGTGAAGATGCCGCTGAGCCCGAACGTCCCGGCGCCGAAGCCCAGATCCTGCAGCAGCGAAGGCTCCGCAGCGGGTCCGGGAGCACCCTTCGTGCCGCTGGGCGGGACGAACGGGTGATAGTTGCCGGACTTGATGAAGAACAGCCCGGCCACGATGACGAAGAGCACGATGCCGACCTTGATCGCCACGATGACGGAGTTGACCCGCGCGGAGACCTTGATCCCGATGCAGATGACTGCCGTGAGGATCAGCACGATCGCCGCGGCAGCGAAATCGTGGTGGGTGCCGACCAGCCACGTCGGTGGCTCACTGGAGAACACTGCCTTGTAGACGATGGCGAAGTACTCCGACCAGCCCACGGCCACCGTTGCCGCGCCCAGCGCCAGCTCCAGGATCAGGTCCCAGCCGATGATCCAGGCGATCACCTCACCGAGGGTCGCGTAGGAGAAGGTGTACGCGGAACCGGCCACCGGCACCGTGGAGGCGAACTCCGCGTAGCAGACGGCTGCCAGGCCGCAGGCGATGCCCGCCACGACGAAGGATAGTGCAACGGCCGGCCCAGCCTGGATGCCGGCGGCCTTGCCGGTGAGGACGAAGATGCCGGTGCCGATGATCACACCGATGCCGAACACCGTGAGGTCGAGCGCTCCAAGGTGCTTGCGGAGCTGGTGTCCTGGCTCCTCGGTGTCCCTGATGGACTGCTCGACGGACTTGGTACGCATGACGTTCACGGCCCACCGGTCCTCTGCTCTATCCCCTGACGGCGTCAGGCGGCGTCGATCCCGGAGGTGCCCGCGATAGTCACGCGAGAAACGCCGGATCTGCCTCAGACGGACAGTCGTGGCAGCGGTGCCGGCCCGCGGGGCCGGCGCAGGGTCACCTGGCGGGTGCCGTCAGGCAACAGCCGGAGGGTGGCCAGCTCCCAGCCGCTGAACTCCGCCTGGACCGTGAGCTGCACCTGGGCGCTGACCCTGTCGGTGCCAGGGGGCAGCCGCAGCGGTTGGTACTCGTACTCCGGCGGCACGGCGCCAAGTGTGCCTCATCCGCGCCCGTCTCACGAGGGGGTGGCCGATTTCACCGCGGCCCGGAGGAGCCCGGTCAGGCGGGTCCGCCGGGGCCGGGCGCCGACCTGGCGGACCGCGCGCACGAGTGCCGGGCCGCAGGCATGCACGATCGACAGGTGCCGCTGCGCCCGCGTGAACCCGGTGTAGACCAGCGGCCGGGACAGCAGCCCACCGGCCTCGACCGGCAGCACGCTCACCACCGCGGGCCATTCCGAGCCCTGGGCCCGGTGCACCGTGATCGCCCAGCCGTGCCGCAGATCGGATAGGGCCTTGCCGCTCACGTGCACCGGGCCGCCGGGGAAGGCGATCGTGACGGTGCCCTCGCGCGCCGCGGTGACGGTGCCGACCTCTCCGTTGGCGAAACCGACCGGCTCGAGGTCGAGGTGGTTTGCGGTGGCCACCACGCGGTCGCCCGGGTCGAAGCCGGACACGGTCCCCTCACCCGGGTTGAGCCGGTCCTTGAGTGCTGCGTTGAGGGCCACCGTGCCGGCGTCACCGCGGTGCACGGGTGTCACGACCTGGACGTCGGCGGCTGCGATCCCGAGCGCCCGGGGGATGGCGTCGGTGACGAGTTGCACGGTGCGGTGGGCCGCCTCGGCGGCGCTGGCCGCCGGGATAACGACGACCTCCCGGGTGGGGTCGTCGACGACAGGTAGCTCGCCGCCCCGGACGGCGGTCGCCAGCCGGGCGATCGAGCCGCCCTCGGCCTGGCGGTAGAGCGTGGTGAGCTCGGTCGTGGGGAGTACGGCGGCGTCGAGCAGGTCGCCGAGGACCCGCCCCGCACCGATGGAGGGCAGCTGGGCCGGATCGCCGACGAGCAGCAGGTGAGTGCCGTCGGCGCACGCCTCGACCAGGGCCGCGGCCAGCTCCGCGTCGAGCATCGAGGACTCGTCGACGACGACCACGTCGGCATCGAGCGGCCAGGCCTCGCCGCGGGCGAAGCTCCCGGTCATCCCCTGTGCGCCGAGCAGTCGGTGCACCGTGGCCGCGGGGGCGTCGGTCAGCTCCTCGAGCCGCTTGGCCGCGCGGCCGGTCGGCGCGGCGAGGGCGACCCGGCGGCCGCGGGCCTCGGCCAGGGTAACGACCGCGGCGACCGTACGGCTCTTGCCGGTGCCGGGGCCGCCGGTCAGCAGGCTCACGCCGCTGGTGAGGGCATATTCGACCGCCTGGCGCTGTGCGTCGTCGAGGTCGCCGGCCGCTTTCGAGGCGGCCGCAGCGGCATCGGCCACCGGCTCGGCGGTGGTGAGCAGCCGGGCGATGCCGTCGGCCACGGCGTCCTCGGCCATCGCGTACCGCTCCAGACCGAGCAGGTCGCCCTCGCCTTCTGCAGCCTCCTGTCCGGCCTCGGGGCTGGCATCGGAAGTGGCGTGGTGCGCGAGGACCCGGCCGGACTCGAGGGCCGCGGCCACGGCCGCGGGTGGGTCCGGCACCTGCTCGCCGGCCAGGACCGACATGACCAACTCGGTAGGCAGGGCCGTGTGCCCGTCGCGGGCCGCCCGGGCCAGCGCCCAGGCGGTCATGGCGCGGCCGCGGCGGGGGTCGGCGCGCTGCACCCCGGCGACGGCGGACACGGCCAGCCGGTCGGCGTCGGTGACCTTGACCTCCGCCAGCTCCAGCAGCCGCCAGGGGTCGTCGCTGAGGATCGGCGCGGCCATCTTGCCCAGGGTCTCCACGATGCGGCCGGCCAGTCGGGCGGGCAGCCCGGCCGGCACCAGGAGCATGACGACGTCGTAGACCGGGGCGGCCTGCTCGAAGGCCGTCATGAGCTTCTCGGCCCGGGCCGGGCTCACCCTCGGCAGTTTCGCCAGCGTGCCGGCCGACAGGTCGTCGGGGGAGGCGATACCGGCCTCGGCTATCGCCGTGGCGAGCGATCGGCCCAGCCCCGGCCATAGGCCGGCTGCGCAGAACTGCTCGAAGGCGGCCTCCTGTCCCGGCACCGGCCGAGCGTATCGGCGGCGGTCGGCGACCCGTACGGCCACCCGCTCCCGTGATCAGGCAGTCCTGCGGGGTTCTCACGGCGTGTCGCCTGCAAGCGTGCATGATCACCGCGACGGGCTGGCTAATCTCCCCGGCGGGACGGATGGGCCGAGACGTCGTCCAGGGCGGAGCTGATCGACGGCGGGAGCTCCAGCGCCTCGGCCTGCAGGGAGCCCACCAACTGCCCGACCGTCCGCGCACCGACGATAGGGGCGGCCACGCCGGGCCGGTCGCGCACCCAAGCCAGTGCCACCGCGAGCGGCGACGTGCCGAGCCCGTCAGCGGCGGTGGCCACCGCCTCGACGATGCCCGCCGAGCGCTCGTCGAGGTAGCGGCCGACGAACCGCTCGTAGGTCGGCGAGGCGGCCCGGGAGTCGGCGGGCCGCCCGTCGCGGTACTTGCCGGTCAGCACCCCCCGGCCCAGCGGTGACCAGGGCAGCAGCCCCAGCCCGGCGTCCAGCGCGGCCGGCACGACCTCCCGCTCGACGCCCCGCTCCAGCAGGGAGTACTCCACCTGCGTGGACACCAGCCGCGCCCGGCCGGGCCAGGCGGCCTGCCAGGTCGCTGCGCGCGCGGTCTGCCAGCCGCTGTAGTTGGAGATGCCGACGTAGCGGGTGCGGCCCGAGGCCTGCGCCGCGTCGAGGGCGGACAGTGTCTCCTCCAGCGGCGTGCCGTCGTCCCAGGTGTGCAGCTGCCACAGGTCGACGTGGGCGACACCGAGCCGGGACAGCGAGGCATCGAGCGTGTCGAGCAGCGCCCGGCGCGACGCGTCGACGACCACCTCGCCGGTCCGGCGGGAGATCGCCGCCTTGGTCGCGAGGACCACCTCCTCGCGTGGCACCACGTCACGCAGCAACCGGCCGAGCATGCTCTCGGACTCACCGTCCACGTACGTCGCCGCCGTGTCGACCAGCGTGCCGCCGGCGTCGCGGAAGGCGGTCAGCTGGGCCGCCGCGTCGTCCTCGTCGGTGTCGCGGCCCCACGTCATCGTGCCCAGCCCCAGCCGGGACACCTTGAGCCCGCTGCGGCCGACCGTCCGTTGCTCCATGGGTGCGAACGCTATCGCCCGGGTGTCCGCGGCTAGTCTTCGCGGCATGCGGCTGGGACTCAACCTGGGCTACTGGGGAAGCGGCAACGACGCCGACAACCTCGCGCTGGCCCAGGAGGCCGACCGGCTCGGCTTTGCCGTCGCCTGGGCGGCCGAGGCCTACGGCAGCGATGCCCCGACCGTCCTGTCCTGGGTCGCCGCCCAGACCAGCCGCATCGACATCGGCTCGGCGATCCTGCAGATCCCGGCCCGCTCGCCGGCGATGACGGCGATGACGGCGGCCACTCTGGACACCCTGTCCGGCGGCCGCTTCCGGCTCGGCCTGGGCGTGTCGGGGCCGCAGGTCTCCGAGGGCTGGCACGGCGTCCGGTTCGACTCGCCGCTCGGGCGGACCAGGGAGTACGTCGACATCGTGCGGCTGGCCCTGCGCCGCGAGCGGGTGGCCTACACCGGCGAGCACTACGTCTTGCCGCTGCCCGACGGCCCGGGCAAGGCGCTCAAGCTGACCGTGCACCCGGTCCGGGAGCACATCCCGATCTACCTGGCCGCCGTCGGCCCCAAGAACCTCGAGCTCGCCGGTGAGATCGCCGACGGCTGGCTGGCGATCTTCTACTCACCCGAGCATGCCCCGGTGTCCTTGGCCTCCGTCCGTGCCGGCCGGGCGCGGGCCGGTGCCGCGATGGCCGGTTACGACGTCGTGGCGTCCGTACCCCTGGTCGTCGGCGACGACCCGGTCTCAGCGGGCGACCCGATCCGCGGCTATGCCGCCCTCTACGTGGGCGGGATGGGCAGTCGCAAGCAGAACTTCTA
This sequence comes from Pseudonocardiales bacterium, assembly GCA_003244095.1. Lineage (GTDB taxonomy): Bacteria > Actinomycetota > Actinomycetes > Mycobacteriales > QHCA01 > QHCA01. Next base: position 18,148 of record QHCA01000051.1, read on the forward strand.
CAACGACCTGGCCGTCCGGATGGGCTACGCGCAGGCAGCGGGCCAGATCCAGGACGCCTACCTGTCCCGCGACTACGCCGGCGCGGCGGCCGCGGTGCCGCACGAGTTCGTCGACGCGACATCGCTGCTCGGTCCGCGCCGGCGCATCGCCGACCGCCTACAGGCCTTCGCCGAGTCGGGTGTCACTACGCTCAGCATCATCCCCTTCGCTCCCACGCTGGCCGATCGCGTAACCGCGTTGCGCACAGCCGCCGAAGCCCTCGACCTCTCCGGAGTCGCTACGTGATCAGCATGTTCCAGGCCGCGGTCCTCGGCGTCATCGAGGGACTGACGGAGTTCCTCCCCGTGTCCAGCACGGGTCACCTGACCATCGTCGAATCCATCATGGGGCTCAAGACCGACGACAAGGCGGTCACGGCGTTCACCGCGGTGATCCAGGTCGGTGCCATCCTCGCGGCGGTCATCTACTTCCGCCGGGACATCATCCGGCTCGTCGTGGCCTTCGTCCGGGGGCTGGGCAGCGCGCCGGCCCGCCGCGAGACCGACTGGCGACTGGCGTTGTGCGTCATCGCCGGGTCGATCCCGATCGGCATCGTGGGCTTCGCGGCCAAGGACTTCATCAAGTCCGACCTGCGCAGTCTGTGGGTGGTCGCTGTCGCCCTGATCGTGTGGTCGGTGGTCATGGTCGTCGCCGAGCGAGTGGCGAGCTACCGGCGGCACGAGGAGGACACCACCCTGACCGACGCGATCATCATCGGCCTGGTGCATCGCCTCGCGCTGGTGCCCGGCGTCTCCCGTTCGGGCGCGACGATCAGCGCCGGGCTGTTCCGCGGCCTCGACCGGGTGGCGGCCACCCGGCTGTCCTTCTTGCTCGGCATCCCCGCCCTGGTCGCTGCCGGGGCCTACGAGTTGAAGGACCTGTCCGGCCTGCGGGTGTTACCCACGGTGCTGGCGACGGTCGTGTCGTTCGTGGTCGCCTACGTCTCGATCGCGTGGCTGCTGAAGTTCGTCGTACGGCACTCGATCGCGGTGTTCGCCGCCTACCGCGTGCTGCTCGCCGTCGTCCTCATCGCACTGCTCAGCACCAGCGTGATCTCAGCAACATGATGAGCCGATGACCACGCTTCTGTTGGTCCGGCACGGACGCACCCCGGCCAACGCCGCGGCGGTGCTGGCCGGCTGGACCCCTGGCGTCGGGCTGGACGAGCACGGGCAGGAGCAGGCCAGGGTGCTGGCCGACCGGCTGCGCCCGGTGCCGGTCGCCGCGATCGTCTCCAGCCCACTCGACCGCTGCCTGCAGACCGCTGCGCTGATCGCCGCCGGCCGCATTACCAGTCACGAGACCGGACAGGATCTGCCGGTCGAGAGCGACGGCCGCCTCGGCGAGGCGCACTACGGCGACTGGACCGGCAAGGAGCTCAAGAAGCTGGCCAAGGAGCCGTTGTGGCGGGTCGTGCAGCAGCATCCGTCGGCCGCGGTGTTCCCGGGCGACGACGGGGAGGGCCTGGCCGCGACCCAGTCACGGGCGGTCGCCGCCGTCCGCGACTGGAACGCCCGGCTCGGCCCGGAGGCCACCTGGCTGGGCTGCAGCCATGCCGACGTCATCAAGGCGATCGTCGCCGACGCGCTCGGGCTGCACCTCGACCTGTTCCAGCGGATCGTGGTCGACCCCTGCTCGCTGACCGTTATCCGCTACACGCAGACGCGCCCGTTCCTGGTCCGGCTCAACGACACCGGCGGGGCCGTTTCCGGTCTGCTGCCACCCCAGCGTCGGCGGCGACGACGGGCGACCGCCAGCGGCGCCG
>QHCA01000052.1 GCA_003244095.1 Pseudonocardiales bacterium
GATGATCAACTCGTCGTGGGACGAGGCGGCCCAGGAGATCGTGGTCAAGGACTACGTCAACCTCGGGATCGCGGCCGCCACGCCCCGTGGCCTGATCGTGCCCAACATCAAGGACTCCGGCCGCCTGTCAATGCGCGAACTCGCCGACGCTCTGACGGCACTGGTCGGCACGGCACGCGAGGGTAAGACCGGGCCGGCCGACATGCAGGGTGGCACGATCACGATCACCAACGTCGGGATCTTCGGCGTCGACACCGGTACGCCGATCATCAACCCCGGCGAGTCCGCGATCCTGGCTGTCGGCGCGATCCGCGAGCAGCCGTGGGTGCACAAGGGCAAGGTCAAGCCGCGCATGGTGACCACGCTCGCGCTGTCGTTCGACCACCGGGTGATCGACGGCGAGCTCGGCTCGCTGTTCCTCGCCGACCTCGCCGCTGTCCTGCGCGACCCCGAAGCCGCCCTGCTTGCCTGGACCTGAGGCGCTACTCCATTCGGGTGTGAGGCAACTCACCCGAAGGAAAGGGCATTGATCCGGCCTGATAGCGTTGATCTGTAAGGCAGGACCATGTGCAGGACCGAAGGAAGGGGTGGACATGAACGCCACCAGGAACATCGCCAGCCGGCTGCGCGCGTCGCGCGCCGCAACCCGTCGTTCGCGCGCGATCAACCGGGCCCTCGTCGGCGCCTCGCCCGCGCTGCGCGACGAGCTGCTGGAGATCTCCAAGCGCATCTGAGCGATGCACACCAACGAAGCCCGGCCGGTCACCAGACCCGCCGGGCTTCGTCATGTCACCCCCCGGACCGGGGGCCGCATCTCGATCACCGCGGCGGGGCCCCTTCGCTCGTGATCATGCGCGCTTGCCGCGCGCCACGCCGTACGGCCGGGCATTGGTGCATGATCACCGCGGCGGAGCCGGACATGGCGAGGGACCGGCCGGAGGCCGGTCCCTCGGGTTGAGTCTGGGGGTTTGTGGTCAGTAGTGGGGGTCGCCCGGGTCGCGGACGACCCGCTCCTCGACGACCGTGTTGGCCTGCCGGTTGCGCGGGCCCCAGATCACCAAGGTCAGGATCAGGCCCAGCAGGCCGGCGGCCATCAGGATGTACCCGATGGCGTGGATGTTGAGGCCGACAACCTCCTTGGCTGTCACGGCGAAGGCGAGGATCGCGCCCACCGCGAGCAGGAAAACGCTCGCGCCGATGCCCATCAGGGACCTCCCATTTCCGGTGGCCGGCTAGCGTCGGCCACCTCACGTGCCTGCTTCACGCTCGCGGCCCCATTGAACCAGAGCACACGGGTGGACCGGGAGTCCGCCGGGCGATCAGCGCGGACGGTCATCGGGTGGACGCATCACGATCGTGCGGTCGTCGTCGGGAAACTGCTGGTAGGGCTGGTACGGCTGGTACTGCGAAGGCGGTGGCGTTCCGTAGTGCTGCGTCTCGTCGACCGGCCGGTGCTGTGGACGAATCCAGGCGGAGATGACGCCGCGGCCCCGCCACGGTGAGACCAGGTAGGCGGCGACCCCGGTCATGACCAGGCCGGCCATCGCGGTGATGAAGCCGAGGCTGACCAGGTCCAGGCCCCGGATGTAGGGCTCGTGGACGGCCAGCCACACGATCAGGCCGACCGCGACCAGCCATGGCCCGATGGCGTGCCAGCGCTCGCGGCGGGCGCGGGTGACCCGGCCCAGGACGGTGATGAGAAGGCCGGCCAGCCCGCCCACGAACAGCGCAGTGCCGAACATCCCGATCGACAGCCAGGACGGGCTGATGGTCACGGCGAAGCCGAGCACCAGGCCCACCACGATCATCGAGACTGCGGTGATAATCCCCACGGCCGTCACACCTCCACCCCTCAGGTTACCGACCGCGACGTCACTTGGGCTCGTCCCGGGCTCGTCGGCCGTCCCTCACCTGCCGAGGGTCACCTCGGTGCGGGCGCCGTTCGGGGAGATCCTCGGCGCTGCGACTCTCAGAAGGCCGACTCGTCGAGCTCCATCAGGTCGAGGGTGGTGTTCTCGGCGACCAGCCGCCGGGCCGCGAGCTCCGGCAAAACGGTCGCCGCGAAGAAGGCGGCGGCCGCGACCTTGCCCTCGTAGAAGGGCTTGTCGCGCCCACTGACCCCGTCGTCGAGGCGGCCGACCGCCACCTCGGCCTGGCGCAGCAGCAGCCAGCCGATGATCAGGTCGCCGAGGCTCATCAGCAGCCGAGTGGTGTTGAGGCCCACCTTGTAGACGTTGACCCTGGACTCGGCCGCGCTGGTCAGCTGCCCGACCATCGCACCGACCATGGCCTGGATGTCCTCGAGAGCCTGGCCGAGCAGCTTGCGCTCTCCCTTGAGCCGGCCGTTGCCGCCGTCGGCATCCACGGTGGACTTGATGGCGGTGGCCAGGGCGAGCAGGGCGTGGCCCTTGTCGCGCACGATCTTGCGGAAGAACAGGTCCATGCCCTGGATGGCCGTGGTGCCTTCGTACAACGTGTCGATCTTGGCGTCGCGGAGGTACTGCTCGAGCGGGTAGTCCTGCAGGTAGCCGGAGCCGCCGAGGACCTGCAGCGATTGCGCCAGCATCTCGTACGACCGCTCGGAGCCGACGCCCTTGACGACCGGCAGCAGCAGGTCGTTGAGGCGTACGGCCGTGTCGTCGGTGCGACCCTCGTGCTCGGCGATCTGTACGGCGTCCTGCATCGACGCGGTGTAGAGCACCAGAGCCCGCATGCCCTCGGAGTAGGCCTTCTGCAGCATCAGCGACCGGCGTACGTCGGGATGGTGGGTGATCGTGACCCGGGGCGCGGACTTGTCGGTCATCTGGGTGAGGTCGGGGCCCTGCACCCGCTCCTTGGCGTAGGCCAGGGCGTTGAGGTAGCCGGTGGACAGGGTGGCGATGGCCTTGGTGCCGACCATCATCCGGGCATACTCGATCACCTTGAACATCTGCGCGATGCCGTCGTGCACGTCACCGACCAGCCAGCCGACGGCCGGCTCGCCGTCGCCGAAGGTGAGCTCGCAGGTGGTGGAGGCCTTGAGGCCCATCTTCTTCTCGACGTTGGTGGCCAGGACGCCGTTGCGCCGGCCGATCTCGCCGGTGGCGAAGTCGACGTGGAACTTGGGTACGACGAACAGCGACAGCCCCTTGGTGCCCGGCCCGGCTCCCTCCGGGCGGGCCAGCACGAGGTGCACGATGTTGTCGGCCATGTCGTGCTCTGCCGAGGTGATGAAGCGCTTGACCCCCTCGATGTGCCAGGTGCCGTCGGCCTGTTCGATCGCGCGGGCCCGGCCGGCACCGACGTCGGAGCCGGCGTCGGGCTCGGTGAGCACCATCGAGGCGCCCCACCGCCTGTCGACCATGTAGCGCGCGAGCCGCTTCTGGTCGGCGTTGCCGATGGCGTCGAGGATCGAGGCGAAGCCCGGGCCGGACATGAACATGAACGCGGCCGGGTTGGCGCCGAGCAACAGCTCCGACACCGCCCAGCGCAGGGTCGGTGGCGCGCCGGTGCCGCCGAGGTGCTCGGGCAGGTCGAGGCGGAACCATTCGGAGTCCATCAGCGCCGCGAAGGACTTCTTGAAGCCCTCGGGCATGCGTACCGAATGGGTCTCGGGATCGAAGACGGGCGGGTGGCGGTCGGCGTCGGCGAACGGCTCGCTCAGCTCGCCGGTGGCCATCCGGTCGACCTCGCCGAGGATGTCGCGGGCGGTGTCGGCGTCGAGCTCGGCGTAGGGGCCGGCGCCGAGCAGGTCACCGGTGCCGAAGACCTCGAAGAGGTTGAACTCGA
>QHCA01000053.1:0-7286 GCA_003244095.1 Pseudonocardiales bacterium
GACTACGTGAAGAACATGATCACCGGCGCGGCGCAGCTGGACGGCGCGATCCTCGTCGTCTCTGCCGAGGACGGGCCGATGCCGCAGACCCGGGAGCACGTCCTGCTGGCCCGTCAGGTCGGCGTACCCGCGATCGTCGTCGCCCTCAACAAGGCCGACGCGATGCACGACGCCGACCTGCTGGACCTGATCGAGCTCGAGGTCCGGGAGCTGCTCGGCGACGCCGGGTACCCGGGTGAGGACGTGCCGGTGGTCCGGGTGTCCGCGCTGCGGGCGCTCGAGGGTGACCCGTTCTGGGTGGCCCGGCTGCGCGGGCTGCTCGACGTCGTCGACGGTTACCTGGCCGTGCCGGACCGGGCGGTCGACCGGCCGTTCCTGATGCCCGTGGAGAGCGTCATGAGCATCACCGGCCGGGGCACCGTCGTCACCGGCTCGGTGGAGCAGGGCACGATCCGGGTCGGCTCGCCGGTCGAGGTCGTCGGTCTCGGGCCGACAGTCTCCTCGGTGTGCACCGGGCTGGAGACGTTCGGCAAGCAACTGGCCAGCGCGGAGGCGGGCGACAACGCCGCGCTGCTGCTGCGCGGTGTCCGGCGCGACGAGGTACGCCGCGGGCAGGTGGTCTGCGCGCCGGGCAGCGTTGCGCCGGGGGAGCGGTTCCGGGCGCAGCTCTACGTGCTGACCGCCGCGGAGGGTGGCCGGCACACGCCGTTCTTCGGCAACTACCGGCCGCAGTTCTTCCTGCGGACGGCGGACGTGGTCGGTGCGATCGGCCTGCCGGACGGTGCGATGGTCATGCCGGGCGACACCGTCGAGGTCGACGTGGAGCTCGGCCAGGCGGTCGCGCTCGGCGTCGGGCAGGGCTTCGCCGTACGGGAAGGGAGCCGCACGGTGGGCGCCGGCACGGTGCAGGCACTGCTGCACTGAGGTGGTGTCCCGGCCGGGCCGACCCTCGCGGCTGCCGCGTCAGGGCGGGTCCTGGCGGGCAACGCCGCGGGGGTCCCGGTCCGGGAGCAGCCGCCGGAACACCGGGTGCCGGATCCGGTCGTCGGGCGTCCAGCCGGTGAAGCGAACCTCGACCACGAGGACCGGCTCGCACCACACCGCATGCCGGGCCTGCTCCACCGGTACGCCGGCCGCAAACGGGCTGGTGGACCGGCGGAGCGGGCCGAGGCGACGCTCGACGTCGTCGATGTGCCCCTCGGTCAGCCCGCTGCCCACGTGCCCGGCGAACGTCAGCCGGTCGCCGTCGTAGGTCCCGATGAGCAGCGAGCCGAGCCGTCCCTCGCGGCCGTGCTCGCCCGGCTTCCACCCGCCGACGACGACGTCCTGGGTGCGGGTGTGCTTGACCTTGATCCAGTCGCGGCTGCGCAGGCCCGGCCGGTACGTCGAGGTCACCCGCTTGGCGACCACGCCCTCCAGGCCCTGTTCGAGGCTGGCCGCCTCGGTGGCCGGCCCGTCGTCGAAGGCAGGTGGCACGGTCCACGAGGGGCCGTGCAGGTCGAGGCGTTCCAGCGTGGCCCGGCGCTCTGCGTACGGGCGGTCGCGCAGGTCGACCCCGTACAACCGCAGGACGTCGAAGGACAGGAAGGTGACGGGCACGGCCCGGACGAGCTCTTTGACCTGCCGGCCGCGGACGTGCATGCGTGCCTGCAGCGCACTGAAGGACGGGCGCCCGTCGGCGAGGGCGACGATCTCGCCGTCGAGCAGGCCGTCCTCGACCGCCCCGCTCAACGCGCCGAGCTCGGGATAGCCCGACGTCACGTCGTTGTCGTTGCGGCTGGTGATCCGTACCCGGCCGTCGCTCACGTCGACCAGGGCCCGGACACCGTCCCATTTGAACTCGTATGCCCAATCCGTCCCGAGGGGAAGGGCGCCGGGGGTGGCGAGCATGGGCAGCACGAATCCATCCTGCCTGCCACNNTTCGGCCTGGTCAGCATCGGCGTCAAGCTGTACTCCGCCACCGAGGAGCGCAACATCGCCTTCCACCAGGTGCACCGCACCGACGGCGGCCGGATCCGCTACAAGCGGGTGTGCCAGACCGACGAGCAGGAGGTCGCCTACGGCGACATCGCCAAGGGCTACGAGCTGCCCAGTGGCGAGATGGTGATCCTCACCGACGACGACCTGGCCGACCTGCCGCTGAAATCCAGCCGCGCGATCGACGTGCTCACCTTCGTCCCGCTCGACCAGGTCGACCCGATCTACTTCAACAAGAGCTACTACCTCGAGCCGGACAAGGGTGCCGCGAAGCCCTACGTCCTGCTCCGCGACGCGCTGGAGGGCTCCGACCGGGTGGCAATCGTCAAGATCGCGCTGCGCCAGCGGGAATCGCTGGCGACCCTGCGGGTACGCGACGACGTCATCGTGCTGGAGACGATGATCTGGCCTGACGAGGTACGTGAGGCCGAATTCGGCTTCCTCGACGAAGGCGTCGAGGTCCGCCCCCAGGAGCTCGCGATGGCCGACTCCCTGATCGAGAGCATGGCCGGCGACTTCGACCCGGCGCAGTACCACGACGAGTACCGCGAGGCGCTGGAGCAGGTGATCGAGGCCAAGATCGAGGGCCATGAGGTCGTCGAGGCGCCGGACCAGGAGGCGCCCAAGCAGACCGGAGTGGTCGACCTCATGGCTGCCCTGCGGGCCAGCGTCGAACGCGCCAAGATGTCCCGCGGCGACGACGACGCCGGTACGGACGAAGTCTCCGCACGCCGGGCGCCAGCCAAGAAGACGACCGCCAGGAAGGCCGCGACGAAGAAGCCGGCCGGGTCTTCCGACAGCGAGCCGGCCAAGAAGACTGCGGCCAAGAAAGTCCCGGTCAAGAAGACGACCGCCAAGAAGGTCACAGCCAAGAAGGCCGCCCCGAAGACGACACCGAAGAAGGCGGCCAGCAGGCGCAGCGCCTGACCGACCACCGGGTGCAGGCCTCGTGCCCGGCTGTCGTACCGTCGGCCGGTGATCTGCCTGCAGGGTGGCGCGGAGTTCACCGCGCCATGCCGGGACATGGACGCGGCGCTGCTGGCCGCGGCCGCTCCGGGGCCCGTCGTCGTCGTGGCCCTGGCCGGGGCACCGGGACGGGAGTACGACACGGCGACGGCCAACGCCGTCCGGCACTACACCGCCCTCGGCGCCGTCGTGCACGGCGCCCCGGATGCGCGCACCGACCGCGACGGCGCGCTTGCCGCGCTGGCCGGGGCCGGGCTCGTGGTCCTGCCGGGCGGGTCGCCGGCCCGGCTGCTGGGCGCGCTTGCCACGACGGGCATGGGCGCGGCGATCGCCCGGCAGGTCGAGGAAGGTGTGACCGTGATGGGATCCAGCGCGGGGGCGATGGCGCTGTGCGAGCACTGCGTGATGCCGGCGCGCAGCCCGTCCGTGGTTCACGGCCTGGGCCTCGTGCCCCGGTGCATGGTCGTCCCGCACTACTCCGGGCACAACGCGTGGACATCGCTTGCGCCCGAGGGGGCCGTCGTCCTGGGTCTGCCCGAGTGTTCCGGGCTGTTCATCCAGCACGGCACGGCGACCGCGGTCGGGCTGGCGCCATCCACGGTGGGCGACCGGATCGTGCCGGTCGGCGACTCGGTGGTGCTGCGGTGAGACCTGCGGTGCTCTCCGACGTCGCGCTCGCCCCCGTCGACTCCACCCGGCCGCCATGGCCGGGGAAGCCGGTGCAACTGGCCGACGGCGCGTCGTTCGTCCGCACCACACCGGGCGGCCCGGGCGCCGAGCCGACGCTCTACATCCACGGCCTCGGCGGCTCGTCGACGAACTGGACCGACCTGTCCGCCCTGCTGTCGCCCTGGCTCGACGGTGACGCCATGGACCTGCCCGGATTCGGCCACAGCGATCCGGCGCCGCGCGGCGGCTACACGCCGGCAGCCCTGGCCCGCCGGGCCGCCCAGCTCATCGAGCACCGCGACCGCGGGCCGGTACACCTGGTCGGCAACTCCCTCGGCGGCGCCGTGTCCGTGCACCTCGCCGCCACGCGCCCGGAGTTGATCCGCACCCTGACGCTGGTCTCGCCGGCGATGCCGGACCTGCGGCCGCGCCGAGGGTCCGACCCGCTGCTGCCGCTGCTGGTGTTCCCGGGCGTCAGCGCCATCGCAGAACGCCGGTTGCTGCGGATGAATCCTCGGCAGCGGGCCCAGGCAGTGGTCGACCTCTGCTTCGCCGACCCGTCGGTCGTGCCGGAGAACCGGTTGGCGGAGGCTGAGGCGGAGGTCGAGCGGCGCAACCAGCTGCCCTATGCCATGGACGCCTTCGTCCGCACCCTGCGCGGGCTGATCGGCTCCTACCTGGCGCCCGGAGCCGGATCTCTGTGGCGGGCCGCCGGTCGCATCCAGGCGCCGACACTGGTGATCTGGGGCCGCCAGGACCGGGTGGTCGACGCGTCTCTTGCCCCGCGCGTGGCCCGGGTGATCCCCGACTCGCGGTTGCTCGTCCTCGATCAGGTCGGGCATGTCGCCCAGCTGGAGAAGCCGGAGACGGTGGCGCGGGCGGTGCTCGGGATGTTCGCCGAGACCGCCGACGAGGCCAGCGCCGGCTGAGCCGACCGAAATCGATTGCGCTGGAGCGACTTGTGCTGCTGCACTGAATGCCGCGATTGAACCCATTGACGGACAAGGAGGTGAAGGTGCGCGCCAACCCGCGCCCCGGCGCGGCGACGCGTTCCGGTGACGGTCTCAAGCTGCATCGCCGACGGCTGCAGCTGGCCGGCCGTCCGTACACCGTCATCTCGCTGCGCCCTGGCACCGACGCCTCCTACAGCACGAACGTCTTCCACGAGACCTGGCACGTGCTGTCGGACTGGCATGGCGCACGGCTCCTCGGCCGGCTGCTGTGGGGGCTGGCCTACCAGCGGCAGCCAGGCACCCTCGTGCTCGTCGACCGGCCGTTCCTCGACCCCAATCCGTTCGACGCCGAGCCGGCCGACCCGATCGCCCTGGTGCCGGCGCTCATCACCCCACTCACCGCGCGGGCCGCTCGCGAGCTGCGCCGGCAGCTGCCGCTGACCCGCCCTCCCGACGGCACCGTCAGGTGGCAGACCGGTGGCTTGGACGTGGCCGTGACCCAACGGCGGAGGTGGGCCGACCTGCCGCCCGGCGAGCGGTCCTGGCCGTGGGTCGACCGCTCCGGTTTCCAGGAGCAGGTCGACCGGGTCGGCGGGCTGGTCACGCTCGCGGCCAGCCCTGCGGTGCTCAAGGAATGGGCCGTGACGGTATCCGTCCTTGGTGACTGGTCCTCCTACGGCATGGACTACGCCGAACTCGACTGGCCGAACGGCGAGGTCCAGGTCTTCCGCGACTATCGCCGTCGCGTTTCCGCCGCCCGGGTCGGCCGCCGCGAGATCCTTGCCGAAGTGCCGGCGCCGCGGCCCCCCGACGGCCTCAACCCGCTGATCTGGGACCGGGGTACGGCGGTCCGCCGCCGTCGCCTGCCACCTGTCCCCGCCCGCCCGCAGGCGTAGAGATCCAGGCCCGGCTGGTACCGGCCTGCCCAGGCCTGGATCACGAGCAGTCGGGGGCGGAGCCGCCGCCCGGATGGCCGCCAGGCCGGCCCGGGTAGCCGGGACCGGCCTGGGCGGTCCTACGTCCTAGCTCTTGAACGCGTCCTTGATCTTCTCGCCCGCCTGCTTCAGGTTGCCGGCGGTCTTGTCCGCTTGGCCCTCGGCCTGCATCGACTCGTCATCGGTTGCGTCGCCGAGCTTCTCCTTGGCCGTTCCCTTCATGGTCTGAGCCTTGTTCTTCATCTTGTCCTCGGCACCCATAGGTGCACACCTCCTCGTTGGATACGACTCCGGCTCAATTCCCGCTAGCGCGACGCGCCACACCGCAAATGCCGGAGGAGTTCGGGCGACGTGGGAATGTGTAGGGCGTGAGCCCATCCCGGCAGGCGCCTGCTCGACCGCCCAGTCACCGACCCGCCAGCCCGCGGACGGCTGCGCACCGGCAGCTGACGGACGACCCGGAGCAGGTCCGGCTGGCCGCCTCCCGCCTGGCCCGGACCCGCGCGCGGGCGGAGATGATGCGCCGGCGGCGCCGTACCGTCATGATCACGCTGCTGGTCGTGGTGACCGCCGGGTGGTTCTGGCAGGTCACCCACCGGCCCAGCGCTCTCGGCGACCAGCCGGCCGAAGCGACCGTGCGCGCGGTCCCGTCCGTGGTGCCCAGCAGCGCGCTGCACTCCGCCGCGCCCCCGTCACACGTCGCGGTGGTCGCGGCCGGCAACGGCCAGCTCGCCGTGGTGCCCGGAACCGGAAAGCAGTACGGCACCGGGCCGCTCAAGCGCTACATGGTCGAGGTCGAGGGCGGGCTGGGCGAGGACCCCCAGGCGTTCGCGGCGTTCGTGGAGCGCACCCTCGGCGACCCGCGCAGCTGGACACACGGCGGTGCCGTGTCGGTGCAGCGGGTCGACTCCGGGCCGGTGTCGTTCCGGGTGACGCTGGCCTCGCCGCGTACGGTCGACCGCTACTGCGCGCCGCTGAACACCAACGGCTTCACCTCCTGCTTCGACAGCCGCGGGCGGGCGATGCTCAACCAGGCCCGGTGGGAGACCGGCGTGCCCGGGTACACCGCGGACATGACCACGTACCGGCAGTACATGGTCAACCACGAGGTCGGCCACGGGCTGGGCCACTCTCACCGGTTCTGCCCACGCGCCGGCGCGCTCGCCCCGGTCATGCAGCAGCAGACCCTGGGCATGCAGGGCTGCCGGCACAACGCCTGGCCGTACCCCTGAGTGCGGGAATCGGTTCCCGCGGTCGTGGGTTGCGAGAGTAAGAAGCCCCTGTGACCGTACGAGGAGATGCCGTGTCCTTGCCGCCGCTGGTCGAGCCAGCATCGGAACTGTCCGTCGACGAAGTCCGCCGCTACAGCAGGCACCTGATCATTCCTGACGTCGCGATGGACGGTCAGAAGCGGCTGAAGAACGCCAAGGTGCTCGCGATCGGTGCGGGCGGCCTGGGCTCACCGGTGCTGATGTACCTCGCCGCGGCCGGCGTGGGCACGCTGGGCATCGTGGACTTCGACACCGTCGACGAGTCCAACCTGCAACGCCAGATCATCCACGGCCAGAGCGATGTCGACCGGCTCAAGGCCGCGTCGGCCCGCGACACCATCCGCGAGATCAACCCGTATGTCGACGTGATCATCCACGCCGAGCGGCTGGAGTCCTCCAACGCGCTGGAGATCCTGGAGCCCTACGACCTGATCGTCGACGGTACGGACAACTTCGCCACCCGTTACCTGGTCAACGACGCCTGCGTGCTGCTCGGCAAGCCCTACGTGTGGGG
>QHCA01000053.1:7304-9048 GCA_003244095.1 Pseudonocardiales bacterium
GGCCCCTGCTACCGCTGCCTCTACCCGGAGCCGCCGCCACCGGGCATGGTGCCCTCGTGCGCGGAGGGCGGGGTGCTCGGCGTGCTGTGCGGGTCGATCGGTTCGGTGCAGGCGACGGAGGCGATCAAGGTGATGACCGGTATCGGGCAGTCGCTCGTCGGCCGGCTGCAGATCTACGACGCCCTGGAGTCGTCGTGGCGCACGATCAACGTGCGCAAGGACCCCGAATGCCCCATCTGCGGCAAGAACCCCACGATCACCGGGCTGATCGACTACGAGGAGTTCTGCGGCGTCGTGTCGACCGAGGCCAGCGAGGCCGCGGCGGGCTCGACCATCACCGCGCAGGAGCTGGCCGATCTGGTGGGCAGCGGCGAAGACATCTTCCTGGTCGACGTCCGCGAGCCGGCCGAGTACGAGATCGTCAAGATCCCCGGCTCCGTGCTCATTCCCAAGGACGAGATCCTGTCCGGCCGGGCGCTGGCGAGCATCCCGCAGGAGAAGCCGGTGGTGCTCTACTGCAAGACCGGCGTGCGCTCGGCAGAGGCCCTTGCCGCCCTCAAGGCGGCGGGCTTCACCGGTGCCCGGCACGTCCAGGGCGGCGTGACCGCCTGGGCCACGCAGGTCGACAAGGCGCTGCCCACGTACTGACGATTCGCTAGCGTTCGGCGGGTGCCCTCCGAACTGTCCGACTTCGCCCGGCTGGTGCTCGACGCGGTCGATCGGATCCCGGCCGGCTCTGTCATGACGTACGGCGATGTGGCGGAATACGTCGGGGTACGCGCTCCGCGAGCGGTGGGTGCCGTGATGGCGAAGTACGGCAGCGAGGTGCCCTGGCACCGGGTGGTCTACGGTGACGGGCGGCTGCCCCCGGCGCACGAGGCCGAGGCGGCCCGGCGCCTGCGCGCCGAAGGCGTGGCGGTGCGCGACGACCGGGTCGACCTCGGGCGCGATCGGTGGGACGGGCGGTGAGTGTCGTACCCCGCTGGTTCGATTCGGTGCTGTGAGTCCTGAGGCGTCCTACCGGCTGGTGCCGGCCTCCCTCGGACCCGTCGCCGTGCCGGTGCTCGATGCGAGCCAGCGAGCCGTTGTCGCCCATCCCGGCGGCCCGCTGCTGGTGCTCGCCGGGCCCGGCACCGGCAAGACCACGACCCTGGTGGAGGCCGTGGCTGACCGGGTCTCGCGGGGGCTGTCGCCCGAGCAGGTCCTGGTGCTGACGTTCAGCCGCAAGGCCGCCGACGAGCTGCGCGAGCGGATCGCCGGCCGGCTGGGCCGCACGCTGTCGGAGCCGGCCGCCTACACCTTCCACGCGTTCTGCTCGGCCCTGGTCTCCGCCTACGGCGACGGCGTTCCCCGGCTGCTGTCCGGGCCGGAGAGGCTGGTCCGCATCCGGGACCTGCTGGCCGGTGACGCCGCCGGGCAGGGCAGCACCCGGTGGCCGGACGACCTGCGGCAGTGCCTCACCACGCGCGGCTTCGCCCAGGAGGTCGCCGACCTGCTCGACCGGCTGCGCGAGCGGGCGCTCGGCGCCGACGACCTGCGGGTGCTGGCCCGCCGTGAGGGTCGCGACGACTGGCGCGCGGCCGCCGACTTCTTCGACGAGTTCTCCCAGGTGCTGCGGGGTCGCGAGACCGACTACGCCGAGCTGGTCGCCGAGGCGCTGCGGCTGCTGGAGTCCGACCTGACGGTGCTGGCCGCGGTGCGCGACCGCTACCGCGCCTACTTCGTCGACGAGTACCAGGACACC
>QHCA01000054.1 GCA_003244095.1 Pseudonocardiales bacterium
CACGTACACCTACACGGTGACCGCCGTCTGGCGCAGCTGGACCGCGGGCAGCCTGCCGAGCAGCGCGGTGACAGTGGTCGTCCCGGGCCCGCTGCAGTGGTTCGGCGACGGCGCGTACGGGCAGGGCGGCGTGCTGGACTTCACCTCGGAACGCTCGCCGGGGCCTGAGGCGACCGGCGCGACCACCTGGGTCACCGTCAGCGGAGCCTACGGCCACACCTGTGGCACCCGCACCGACCACACGCTGTGGTGCTGGGGATACAACACCACCGGCCAGCTCGGGATCGGAAACATCACCCAGCGGACCAGCCCCACCCAGGTCGCCGGCACGACCTGGGGCACGGTCGCCACCGGCGGCGGCCACACCTGCGCCATCAAGACCGGCGGGACCCTGTGGTGCTGGGGATACAACAACTACGGCGAGGTCGGCATCGGCAGCGTGGTCACGCCGCAGACCAGCCCCGTCCAGGTCGGCGCCCTCACCACCTGGGCCACCGTCACCGCCGGCGACGACCACACCTGCGCCACCAAGACCGGCGGGACCCTGTGGTGCTGGGGATACAACTCCAACGGCCAGCTCGGCGTGGGCAGCGTGGCCCAGAAGAACAGCCCCACCCAGGTCGGGCTGCTCACCACCTGGGCCACCGCCGACGCCGGCAACGCCCACACGTGCGCCACCAAGACCGACGCCACCCTGTGGTGCTGGGGGCTCAACGTCAGCGGCCAGCTCGGGATCGGCAGCCTCGTCCAGCAGACCAGCCCCACCCAGGTCGGCGCCCTCACCACCTGGAACACGATCACCGCCGGTGACAACGACACCTGCGCCACCAAGACCGACGCCACCCTGTGGTGCTGGGGGTCCAACACCAAGGGCCAGCTCGGGATCGGCAGCCTCGTCCAGCAGACCAGCCCCACCCAGGTCGGCGCCCTCACCACCTGGGCCACCGTGGCCGCGGGCACCGGCAGCTCCGTCCAGACCCACACCTGCGCCACCAAGACCGACGCGACGCTGTGGTGCTGGGGCGACAACTCCTGGGGCCAGCTCGGCCTCGGCAGCACCACACAGCAGACCAGCCCCACCCAGGTCGGCGCCCTCACCACCTGGAACACCGTCGCCACCGGTGACAGCCACGGCTGCGCCACCAAGACCGACGGCACGCTGTGGTGCTGGGGGATGGGTGGCATGGGCCAGCTCGGCAACGGGCAGCCACGCACCACGACCACCGCGCAGCAGGTCGGCGCGGCCAGCACCTGGACCAGAGTCAGCAGCGGCGCCCAGCACACGTGCGCCACCCGCAGTGACCACACCCTGTGGTGCTGGGGCGACAACCCCTGGGGGCAACTCGGCCTCGGCAGCACCGCCAACACCTCCCAGCCCACCCAGGTCGGCGCCCTCGCCACCTGGAAGACCGTCGCCGCCGGCTACCAACACACCTGCGCCACCAAGACCGACGGCACCCTGTGGTGCTGGGGCCAGAACTTCTACGGTCAACTCGGGGGCGGCGCCCTTGCCTCCCCGCAGGTCAACCCGGTCAAGGTCGGTGTCCTCACCACCTGGGCCAGCGTCACCACCGGCGCCTATCACACCTGCGCCACCAAGACCGACGGCACCCTGTGGTGCTGGGGCGACAACACCTTCGGCGAGTTGGGGATCGGCAGCACCGTCTTGAAGAACACCCCGAACCGGGTCGGCGCCGCGATCGTCACCTGGAGGAGCGTCAGCGCCGGCTCCCTCCACACCTGCGCCACCCAGACCGACGGCACCCTGTGGTGCTGGGGCTACAACGGCTCGGGCCAGGTGGGAAACGGCACCGTCGTCTGGCCGCAGACCAGCCCGGCTCAGGTCGGTCCCGGCGTCACCACCTGGAACAGCGTCCAGTCCGGCAACACACATACGTGCGCCACCCGCACCGACGGCACCCTGTGGTGCTGGGGCGACAACACCTTCGGCCAGGTCGGGATCGGCAGCACCGTCACCCCGCAGACCAGCCCGGTCCAGGTCGGCGCCCTCACCACCTGGTCCATGCTCGCCCCCGGGTCGACCCACACCT
The DNA here is from genome assembly GCA_003244095.1 of Pseudonocardiales bacterium. Classification (GTDB taxonomy): domain Bacteria; phylum Actinomycetota; class Actinomycetes; order Mycobacteriales; family QHCA01; genus QHCA01. Next base: position 2,052 of record QHCA01000054.1, read on the forward strand.
GCGCCACCCACGACGACTACACCGTGTGGTGCTGGGGCAACAACACCTCCGGGCAACTCGGCCTCGGTGACACCACCGAGCGAGACAGCCCAACCCAGGTGCCCGGCGTCACCGCCGGCGGCCTCTTCACCGGCGATCAGGCGAACTCCACCTTCATCGTCAGCTAACTCAGCTACGCCCCCAGGCACGCCAGGTTGAGCCGGCGGTCGGTTCCGGTCCAGGCCAGGAAGAGCTCCCACGATGCGTGCACAGCGCCGGGCGGTCGAGCTCGTCTCGTCCAGCCGTACGGGCTGGTCGAACATCCTGCCTCGCGAGAACAGGACGTTGAGATGGCGGTCGCTGCCGGTCCAGGCCAGCACCACCTCCCCGCCGGCGGTGCAGACGGCAGGGGGCGCGCCGGTCTTCCCGTCCAGCCGGAGGGTCCGGCCGAACGTACGATCCCGGGCCACGAGCAGGTTGAGGTGCCAGTCGGTCCCGACCCACGCCAGGTTGATCTCCGGACCGGGCGAGGCGAGGGACGGTGCCAGCCGCGACGTACAGCCAGTCCTGCCACGAGGCCAGCGCGGCGGAAGCCGTCGACGTCTCCCCGAGCGTGACGGTCGCGACGCGCATCCCCCGATCTTCACCGGTCGGCCGGGGCCGGGCGGGTAGAAGTAGCTGCCTGAAAGGGCAGGCCGGGCCGCCGTACGGCAGCGTGGGGTGATTGGTATCACAGGCCAAACGAGGTCCCGCCATTCTGGTTGTTGGCATTGCCATCGGCGCCTTGTGCGCAATTACCAAAGATCAACCCCTTCCGCCAGAGGCACTGAATCTGTATGGTCTCGTCACATAGTGGAAACAGAAGGGACACAAATGGCCCTCGCCTCCAACACGACCACGAACCTCAATGGCTGGGTAGTCGGATACACAGTGGGAGCGGTCATCGTCGCTTTGGTCGCCCTGCTGATCGTCGCCATCATCGGCACGGTTCGGCGAATCCGTGCGACGGCCGACGAGATCACCGCGTCGCTCGTGGAGTCCCAAAAGCGCACCGAGGTTCTCTGGGCGCTCACCACGACCAAATCCACCGTCGACGACATCGTCGACATGGCCGGCGCCGCCCGCGCCGCCTTGGGAGGTTGAGATGGCTCTTGCCGCCCTGCCCAACGACACGGTCACCATCTGGTGGATCACGTTGGCCATCGGGTTGATTCTCGCCGTGGCTGTCGTCCTGCTCCTGCAAAGCCTGATCAAAGAGGTCGAGTCGTTGCGCGATGCGGTCGACCGGCTCTGGAACACCGCCGGCACGGTTGCCCGCAACACCGGTCAGAGCTGGATGATCGGCGCGGCCGCCGACTCGGTCATCGACCTGCGCGACGAGGCGCTGCGGCACGATGCGCTGCTCGCCTCGGTCCTCGCCGGCCAACCGGCCGGCCCCTCCCCGACCAAGGGCCGGAGAGGATGGTCATGACCGTTGCTCTCGTGATCGTGACGGTGCTCGAGGTCCTCCTCGTGGTCGTCGTCCTGGCGGCCCACCTCAAGCTCCTGGATCGCCGGCTCAAGCAGCTGACCTCCCGGCTGGGCCACATCGCCTTCGGTGTCAACGCGGTCGAGTGGCAGACACATGGCATCGGGCCCAACGTGCTCCGGCTCAACGCTGCCCTCAACGACGTAGCGGGCGCCCTCCCACCGCTGGTCGACAAGGCCGGGCGGGCGGCAGGAGCCTGATCCTGACCAGCGGGGTGAGGCCGGTCCAGCCTCACTCGTACCGCTGCCCATGGCTGACTCGGCCGGCAGTCCCGACCCGCCACGCCGAATCCAGGACACCGCGCAAGACCTGAGGGGAGCTGGGTGCGATGCCGCGACAGATCGGAATGCTTGCCTGGAGCGTGGTCGCTCTGGTTGCTGTCCTGGTGCTTGGTCTGGTTGTCGGCCTCGGGCTCTACCCGCGGCTCAACGCCGGCCAGCACGTGGTCGACGGGCTGCGTCCAGCGTTCGCGCCGGCGCGGGTGGCTGGTGACACCGCGGCGATCACCCAGGTGTCGAAGACCGTCGACGTGGCCGACCCGATCATCAACGACAAGGGCGGTGCAGCCGCCGAGGTGCCCAAGCTCGTCGCCTTCGTGTCCGGCAAGACCGGCCTGCCCCCGGCCGCGGTGCTGAGCACGCTGCAGGGCAAGTTCCCCTACCTGACGAACCTGCTGGTGTCGCTCCCCCTGACCGCATCGGTCAACGAGCTTCCCGGGCTGGTGAGCTTCCTCTCCACCGTTCTGAAGGTCACCCCCGCCGAACTGCAGACCCTGCTCAAGACCCAGTTCCCGGCACTCACCCAGGTGATCGGCGCCCTTCCGCAGGTCACACAGGGATGGGACAGCGTCCCCGGCACCGAATCGCTCACGCGCTTCGACGGCACGCCGGTGCGAACCGTGCCCGACGTACGTAACTACTTCGCCGGTGACGTGATCCCGGCCGTCAGGGCCAACGAGACCAACTTCAGCCGGGTCGACACCTACTGGCCGCCGGTCAGGGGCATCCCGATCCTGCTGACGGTGATCGGCCTTCTCGTGCTGCTGTTCGCCTGCGTGATGTTCGGTCGGTCGGCCTCCGGCAAGGTGAAGGCCCGGGAGGCGCTGGTCAGCTCGACAGCAGTGCTCGTCGTCGGCATCGTCGTGCTCGGCCTGGTGTTCGGCCTGCGGCTCTACCCACGACTCGACGGCGGCGCCAAGCTGATCAGCTCGACGCAACCGATCTTCACCCAGGATCGGGTCACCGGCGACGTGGCAGCGATCAAGATGGTGTCATCCATCGTCGACGCCACCGACCCCATCATGACCGCTGACGGCGCCGCCGCCCCCGAGGTCTTCAAGCTCGTCAACGCCGTGGCGGCCAAGACGGGCCTGTCCGGACCGACCGTGATCAGCACGCTGCAGGCAAGGTTCCCGCATGTGAGCGCCCTGCTGCTGGCACTCCCGCTCAACCAGGTCAGCGCGGAGCTTCCACCCCTCGTCGCCTTCCTGAGCAGCACGCTCAAGATCAGCCCAGCGGACCTGCAGGCCGCCCTGAACACCAACTTCCCCAAACTGTCCCAGGTCATCGCCAACCTGCCGGCCGTCACCGACGGCTGGAACGCCGCACCCGGTACGGAGGGGCTGACCCGGTTCAACGGCGCGCCCGTCCGGACCATGCCTCAGGTACGCGACTACTTCGCCGCCGACGTGATCCCGGCCGTCGCCGCGACCCGTGGCGACTACAACACGCTGGCCACCAGTTCGCCCATCCTCAACGTCTTCCCGCCACTGCTGACGGGCATCGGCATCCTCGTCGTCATCTACGGCATCATCCTGATTCCCCTGTGGGGCCTCGATCCAGGCAGGCGCAGCATCACAGCTCAACACCGGGGCAGGCCCCGGACCGCGTAGTACCAACCGGTGCTTCGGCACCGAGAAACGAGGTGGGGCCATGGACGCCACGTCCGGAGCCGCGGCCGTGTGGTGGGGGATCGGCCTCGTCGTGCTGTTCCTCGGCGTGATCCCGTACCTGCTCGGGCTGCTGAGGAGGGTCAAGCGCGACATCGACGGGATCGGCGCCCTGGCCGACAACATCCTCACCCACGGCGGGGAGTTGACCCACAACCTCGACCCGATCCCGGCACTGGCCGACACCCGCGACCTCGTCTCCACGGCGACCGGCGGGTTCGCCACCTACGTCGACCTCGTCGCACGCATCCTCACCGGGTCCAGGGGGACAGCATGAACATCTTCGGCATTCTGACCCTGGTCGGCGTCGGAATAGTGCTGGCCGCGATCGCGATCTACCTGATCATGTACCTCTCGGCGCTCCGGCGGACAGCGAAGGTCCTGAGTACGGTCAGCGGGGCCGTGGCCGGGATCTCCGGCCAGGTGCAGCCGCTCGAGCCAGTCCTGGTCAATGTCAACGGCAACCTCACGAAGGCCCGCAACGCCCTCGCCGGAGTGCTCGGCCACTGAATCGGGAGTCCGCACGTTCAATTGCGCCGGCACCCACCTCACCGGCGGGGTACGGCAGAACGATCTTGGTCCGGCTGCCAATCCCACGGTGCCATATCTGGGATTACCCAGGGCCGCCCTATTCGGTCCGCTTTGACCGGCCGGTCGTCACGCGCCAATTCGTGAAAAGGTGACACTGGGTGATCGCTATTCGGGCGGCGATCGCGCCGCTCGTGATCGTCCGGTGGGGATATCGACGAGGCAGGCTCTGTGTCACCAGCTATCCGCTTGACGATGTCGATGCCACCCTCGACGAGATGCGGTACGCAGGATCGACGAGTGGGACTCGTTGATCGTAGTTGCCCGGGCTCTGATCCCTGCCGAGGTTCGTTCACTGCGGCTTCCGTTGACGTTGGACCGGCGACCGAAGGCTGCCGCCGAGGTACGTGGCGCCCGCTTCGTGCCCTGGCGGGGACTACGACCGCTCCGTGCCTCGGGACACGTTCCCGGCCCGACGTCCGCGCCCGGCACGTAGAATGCGATCCTCGGGACTAGCCGCACGGGGGAATCCGTGGATCGAGAGCAGCTTGTCAGCAGCATTCTGACCGCCGGTCCGCAGCCGGGCGAGCTGGTCTACGTCGAGCGCCGGGGTGATTCCTACTCGTGGCACCGACCGGGCGAGCAATCGGAGGACGCCGAGCAGGCCGGACCCCAGGATCTCGCGGACGCCTGGCTCTACTACTCCTGGCAGCGAGCGCTCGGCGATCCCGACGCGGCGCGGGCGATGATCGATGACCTGCTGGCCGAGATGGAGGCGATGACCGGCAGCGGCGCCGACCGCTGCCGGTGGCCCCTCGACCAGCCCTGGCCGCTGAGCCACTGATGGTGTCACGGTGACGTACTTGGTCAGCGCCGCGGACCGTGCCGCGTTCAAGAGGTGCCGCCGACAGTGGGATTTCGCCGCGGCCGCGCGTCGCAACCTGGAGCCGCTGCGGTCGATGAAGGCGGACCTGGAGCGGGCCGTGCGTGACGCCCTGGCCGTCTACTACTTCCCCGGCATGTGGGATTGGGACTCGACCATCGTCCTGCCACTGGTGGTGAAGGCTCTGGACAACTCGCTGACCCGCCAGCGAGCGGTCGCCGCCGTCCCATCCTCGGATGAGGAGGACGTCGACTGGCTGGCGCTGCACGAGCGGGGCCACGTACTCCTGCACCGCTATCTCGCCTGGGCACCGACCGTCGACCGCTTCTCGCCGGCCCGGGTGGAGACCGACTTCGACGCCATCGTGACTGATCCGGTCGACGCCGACCGCGGGTTGTTCGGTCCGGACGGCGGGGAGATCCGCTACACCGGGCGGATCGACCTGCTGACCATGGACGAGCACGACCGCTACTGGATCGTCCGCCACCGGGTCCACGACGGGCGGCTGCCGCCGGCGGAGCAACTGCTGCTGGATGAAGAGTCCGTGGCGGCATGCTGGGCATGGGGGCGCTTCTACGACGGCATGGAGGTCGCGGGCACGATCTACAACGAGCTCGCGCTCGCGGGCAGCGGGGCCGGCCCGGCCGTAGGCGCGCCGGTGACCGGGCATCCCCGAGGCGGCATCCCGCACAACGAGCCGAGCGGCGGCGGCCGGGGAGTGTCGTCGCCGCGACGCATGTACGTGAAGGGGCGCACGGAGGAGACCACCGAGCGGATGCGCCAGACCGAGGGCGACGGGTTCCGCCGTACGGTCATCAGAAGAGGGCCGGACGAGGTCTATGCCGCCGGCCTCCGGCTCTCCCAGGAGGCGCTCGACATGGTCGGCGCCGGCACCCGCACCTACCCGAACCCCGTCCCCGAACACTGCTCGGTCTGCGCGTTCATGGCGCCCTGCCTGGCCCTGAACGCCGGTGGCGACGTCGAGTCCCTCCTGGCCGCCGACTATCGCCGGCGGGCGCCGGCCGAGGTCGAGATGGGCCGGCTGGGCGGCACGCCGCACGGCGTGGGCCGCGGCTGGGGGCTGGGGCCGGGGGGCCAAGGGGGCCAAGGGGGCCAAGGGCCGACCCCGTAACGATTCGGCGCTCCGCCCAATGGTTATCGGGGCGTAAGAACCTCGCAGCCCCGGCGGGCATACGTTTGGACAAAGCGACATACGGCCCTAAACGTCGTCGCCTGACCGACAGGGGATGCCGCTTTGATGACAGCGGACGACGAGAGCGGCGAACGACCCGCATCAGCCCGGGCTGACTCGGGCATCGCCGCAACAGCGGGCCGCCCCGACGAGTTGGTCGCATCGAAGCCACTGGTCCCCCACCGACTGCTGCTCTGGCCGGCTGTCTTCGCCGGCGGCGCAGCAGCCGTCTACATATCGATGCACCTTCGCGCCGACATGACGCTGCACTCGGTGGCGCTGTTCGGGCACATCATGTCGCTGGTCGTCGGATTCGGGGCGGTGCTCACTGTCGACTTCCAGGGTGCGATGTGGATCCTCGGCCGCCGCCAGTTCGCCGACGTGGCACGGTTCGGCGCAGCCACGCACGCGCTGATCTGGCTCGGCCTGGCCGGTCTTGTCCTCAGCGGCATCCTGCTCCACCCGAACCTCGACAGCATTGCCACCCGAGTCAAGCTTGCCCTTGTACTGATCGTCGCCGTCAACGGCATCCTGGCGTTGGGAGTGCAGGCGCGGCTTGACTCGGGGAGCAGCAGGCCGCCCGCGGGAGGCCTGCTGGTCAGGGCCACCGCCACGGTACTGGTCTCCCAGCTCGGCTGGTGGGGAGCGGCACTGATCGGCTTCTCCAACAGCGAGGCGATGACGGCTCCCGCGGCGCGGGCGCCGGTCTCGTCGGTCGTCAAGGAATCGGGGGTCGCGAAGACCCGGGCCGGCCACGCCCTGCCTGCCCCGGCCAGTCCCGCCACCGAGCGCCCGACGGTCGCCGCGACAGGGATGCCGCCGGTGAGACCCCGGATGGTCGTGACTGGGCGGACAGCACACCGGGCACCCCCGCCCGCCATGCGCTAGGTCAGCATCGCGCTTGCGCCTGCTTCGATGTGGGCTGAGGCTCCGGGCGCGCTGCGGGAACGTCACTGCGCAGCCGCTCGAACCTGTACGCGACGGTGCCCCAGATCCCGCGCCGGAACAGCAGGACGGCGAGGACGAACACCGAGCCGGTGACGATGCCGATGCCGTCGAAGCCGCTCGTGGCGAGGAAGTCCTCCAGCTGCTCGACCACGCCCGCGCCCAGGAGGCTGCCCCACAGCGTGCCGATACCGCCGATGACGGTCATCAGCACGACCTTGCCCGAGGTGGTCCAGTACACGTCGTCCAGCGACGCGAAGCCGTGGCTGATCGCGTGCAGCCCTCCGGCCAGTCCCGAGAGGCCGGCCGAGATCACGAACGCCATGATCTTGTAGCGGTCGACGGGATAGCCCAGCGCCCTGGCCCGGGCGGGGTTCTCGCGGATGGCGACAAGCACGTTGCCGAACGGCGAGCGGACCACCCGCCAGGCGGCGACCATCCCGAGCAGCAGGATCGGCAGCGCGGCGTAGTAGAAGAAGAACGGGTCGGCCAGGTCCATGCCCGGAAGGGTCCGAGGGATCGACTGCAGGCCGTTCTCACCGCCGGTGAGGCCGCGCCACTGGTTGGCGATGAAATAGAGCATCTGCGCGAAGGCCAGGGTGACCATCGCGAAGTAGATGCCGTTACGCCGGACCGCGAGATAGCCGATCGGGACGGCGAGCACCATCGCCACCAGGGCGCCACCGAAGACGGCGACCGGGAAGGGCCAGCCCAGCCGCACGGCGATCACGCCGGCCGTGTAGGCCGAGCTCCCCCAGAAGGCGGCATGGCCGAAGGACAGCAGGCCGGTGTAGCCGAGCAGCAGGTCCAGTGCCATGGCGAACAGCGCCCACACCATGATGTCGGTCGCCAGCGGCGGGTAGATCAACCATGGCAGGGCCAGCGCGGCGAACAGGCCCACCACGAGCAGCGTCACCCGTACGACGCCCGACGCGTCGGCGACCCGCCCCGGTCGTCGGGCACGAATCCGAGGCCGCGGCGGGCCCGCCGGTAGGCCGGTGCCGAGCTGATGTCGGAGTCCTTGAAGCGGACCGTGCCGGCCGACATCGGGTGCAGGCCCATCAGGCAGCGCAGCAGGGTCGTCTTGCCGGCGCCGTTGCGCCCGACCAACGTGACGACTTCGCCCGGTGGCGATCAGTCGGCCGTCTGGCTGGCCAGATCCTTACCTTCGCCACTAGATGTCGCCAAAGCACAACGGTTCGGGCAAAGTTATGTGCGGTTGGCCTATGTGTCCGGCCTGAGCAGGCGCCTACGGTGCGATGATGACCGATCTGACCGGCCGGCGGGCACTGGTCACCGGAGGCGCCAGCGGCATCGGGCGGGCCGTCGCGACAAGCCTTGCCGCCGCCGGCGCCCATGTCCTCGTGGCGGACCTCGACGAAGCCGGCGCGCAGGAGGTTGCCGGGCTGACCGGCGGCACGGCGATCGCCGTCGACCTGTCGGACCTGGCCGCCGTCGCCGCGATGGACACCGCGGTGGACATCGTGGTCAACAACGCCGGCCTGCAGCATGTGGCACCCATCGAGGAGTTCCCGCCGGAGAAGTTCAGCCTCATCATGCGCGTGATGGTGGAGGCGCCGTTCTTGATCATTCGCGGTGCCCTGCCACAGATGTACGAGCAGGGATGGGGCCGGATCGTCAACGTCTCGTCGGTGCACGGGTTACGCGCGTCCGCGTACAAGAGTGCCTACGTCACGGCGAAGCACGGCCTCGAAGGGCTGTCGAAGGTCGTCGCCCTCGAGGGGGCGGCGCACGGCGTGACGTCCAACTGCGTCAACCCAGGCTATGTGCGGACCCCGCTGGTCGAGGGACAGATCGCCGAGCAGGCCAGGGCCCACGCCATCAGCCCCGACGACGTGACCCGGAAGGTCCTGCTCGAGCGCGCCGCGATCAAGCGGCTGATGGAGCCGTCAGAGGTTGCGGGGATGGTGCTGTACCTGTGCCGACCGGAGGCCCGGTCCGTCACGGGCGCGTCGTTCGCGATGGACGGTGGCTGGACGGCGTCATAAGACGAGTCAGAGGGGGCTTGGTGCGTGTCGGCAGGATCGGCTGGGTGAGCGTCCGTGCGTTCCTCGAACTGCTCGCCCGTGACGCCCCGGCGGCCGATTTCGACGAGCCGATCCGGGCCGCCAAGGAGGCCGGGCTGGCCTTCGAGGAGGTCGCCCAGCTGGAGGCGGTCCAGCTGCTCGCGCTGCAGGTGCGCGGCGTCCTCGAACACCGTCGGCGACGTGAGGCCGAGCTGAGTGCGCTGTACGAGACGGTCGGCGACCTGGCCGCCCTGCATGACGTCGACGCCGTACTGGCCGCCATCGTCCGCCGGGCCCGGCTGCTGCTCGGCACCGACGTCGCATACCTCACTCTCATCGACGTGGGCCGTGGCGACACGTACATGCGGGTGACCGACGGGTCGGTATCCGCGCGCTTCCAGCGAGTACGGCTGGCGATGGGCACCGGTCTGGCCGGCCTGGTGGCGCAGACGAAAACGCCGTACTCCACGTCCAACTACTTCGCCGACAAGCGCTTCCGGCACACCACCGACATCGACGACGCGGTCGTGGACGAGGGGCTCACGGCCATCCTCGGCGTGCCGCTGCTGCTCGGGACGCGGGTGATCGGCGTCCTGCTGGCCGCCAACCGTACCGAGCGGCCGTTCGCCCACGAAGAGGTCGCACTGCTCGCGTCGCTGGCCGCGCACGCCGCCGTGGCCATCGACAATGCCCGCCTGCTCGCGGACATGCAGCAGACGCTCAGCGAGCTTGCCGAGGCGAGCCGGCTGATCAGTGAGCAGAAGACATCCGTGGAGCGCGCGGCCGATGCCCATGACCGGCTCGCCGACCTCGTGCTGGCCGGTGGAGACGTGCAGGCGGTCGCCGACGCAGTGGCCGAGGTGCTCGGCGGTGAGTTGCTGTTGCTCGATGCCGGCGGCCGGGTGCTCGCGCAGACCGGCGCCACGGGGGGCGCGCCGCCTGACTCGCTGGACGAGGCACTGCGGATGGCCCGGGCCAGCGGGCGTGCCGTAGCCGTGGGCGACCGGTGGGTCGCGCCGGTCCTGGCCGGCGGCGAGCGGCTCGGCGCCCTGCTGCTCGACGGGCGGGCGGAGCTCGCCGGAGCCGACCGGCGGATCTTCGAGCGGGCGGCGCTGGTGGCCGCCCTGTTGCTGCTGTTCGAACGTACGGTGGCCGACGCCGAGGCGCGGGTACGAGGCGAGCTGCTGCACGACCTGCTGACGACAGCCCTCGGGCGCAACCCCGAGGCGCTGCGGACGCACGCGCGACGCTTCGGGCTCGACCTCGACGTCGAGCACGCCGTCGTGGTCGTACACACCGTGGACACCGCTGCGCGCCAGCGGTTGGCGTTCGCCGCTGCCCAGCTGGCCCACGGCCACGGCGGCCTGGCCGGGGAGCTGGCCGGTGAGGTGGTGCTGCTGGTGCGCGACGGGGCGCCCGGCGACGTTGCCCGGCGGTGCGCCAAGGAGTTGGGGACGGCGCTGGGCGGGTCGGTGACAGCCGGCGCCGGTGGCCCGGCTTTGGGCCAGGGGCAACTGGTCGAGGCCTACCGGCAGGCGCGGCGCTGCGTCGCGGTGCTTCGCGACCTCGGCCGCGAGGGCAGCGGCGCCTCGCTCGACGACCTCGGCTTCATCGGCCTCGTCCTCGGCGAGCAGGGCGACGTGGCGGGCTTCGTACGGAGCACCTTGGGGCCGGTCCTCGACTATGACGCGCGGCGCGGCACGAAGCTGCTGGAGACGCTGGCCGTCTATTTCACCCACGGCGGCAACCTGAGCCGGGCCAAGGACGACCTACATGTTCATGTCAACACCGTCACCCAGCGGCTGGACCGGATCGCCCGGCTGCTCGGCGAGGACTGGCAGTCCCCGCAGCGCTCGTTGGAGGTCCAGGTGGCGCTGCAACTACAACGGCTGCGCGAGTCTGGTTAGGCTCGCGCTCAAGCGGCTCTCAGCCGCCGCGCCGCGAGCGGGCGCACCTCCGCGATCCGGTCAAAATCGCCGTCGAGGTGGACCACGCCGAGCCCGTGATGAAGGGCGGTTTCCGCGATCATCAGATCCGGAATCGGGGTGCGATGCCACATCCCGTGATGATGTGCGAGATCCCGCTGCAAGCGGAGCGCCCGATCGAGCAGATCGGTCGGCGCCCGGACAACGTCGAACGAAGTGCGCAACTTGGCTTCGACCTCGTCGTAGTGGTGGGCGGATCGTGCGGAGTAGAGCTGCTCGAGCATCCCCACGGGGCACATGAACAGCGTCCCGGCCATCGCGTCCAGTTCCGCCGCAACTGCGGATTGACGGGCCCGCTCCGCGGCGCTCTTGTCGAGCAACCAGCCCGCTACCGCCACATCTCCTCCGAGGCCAGCACATCAAGGTCGAGGTGTGTCTCAAGTTGGCGAAGGTAGTCGCGCTGTCGTTCCGCACGGTCGTCTCGGCGGCTTTCGGCCGCTTCAGCTGCCTGCCGGAGCGCCAGCTCCACCGTCGCGCGGGTTGTGGTGGCGCCCAGAGCCCGCTTGGCCCGCGCGAGCAGGTCTTCGTCGATCTCGATCGTGGTCCTCCGCTTCATGCATACACATTATCCGACGAGTGTGTATGCATTCTAGCGCGCAGATCCCCTCAGGGCTGGACTGTCCACAGGATCCGCCCGTCCCCACGACGTAGGAAGGTCAACTCGGCAGGGCGCAGGAGTTCACGACGTCTCCGGTCGCCGGCTTCGGTACGAAGCCGCTGGGCGAGGGCGGCCGTCCTGTGCTCACCCAGCGCACCAGCTGGTCGAAGGCGGTGCGGTAGCAGGGCAGGATCGGCCGCAGCTGTGTCGGGTACGCCGAGTAGAGCCCGTCGACGTGGTTGCCGCCCTCGATCCGGTAGTAGCGGTGCAGCCAGCCACGGCCGGCCTGCCGGATCAGTTGGTCGTACACGTCGGAGTCGGTGGCCGGCGGCAGCAGGGTGTCCAGCGTGCCGTGCAGGGTGAGCATCGGCCTGCCGATCCGGCCGGTCAGCTGGACCTTGGCGACGGCATCGCGCACCGAACTCGGCCGGCTGAAGTAGTCGTAGTCGGCGTCGCAGCTCGGCGTGCCGCTGGCGCAGAAGGGGATGCCGGCCTCCAGTGCCCCGTCGTAGGCGGGATCGAGCTCCTCGCGGTAGATCCGCTGGGTGAGATCCCAGTAGTTGGTGTAGTGGAAGTCCCACAGGAACTCCGAGCCGGGCGCGAAGCCGGCTCTGATGATCGCATCGTGTGCGGCCTGGCTCCCTGCCTTGTACGCCGAATAGTTGCGCAGCGCAGCAGGCAGGTAGGTGAGCAGGTTGGGCCCGCCCGCCCGGAAGAGGGTGCCCTCCCAGTCGACACCGCCGTCGTAGAGATCCGGCCGGTTCTCTAGCTGCCAGCGGGTGAGGTAACCGCCGTTGGAGATGCCGGTCATGATCGTGCGCCAGGCCGGCAGGCCGTACCGCTGCTGGACGATCCGCTTGGCGGCGACGGTCAGCTGGGTCACCCGGGAGTTCCACTCGGCGATCGCATCACCGGGCGCCACCCCGTCGCGGTAGAACGTCGCGCCGGTGTTGCCCTTGTCCGTCGCCGCGAACGCGTAGCCCTTGGCGAGCACCGAGTCGCTGATGATGAAGTCGTCGGCGTACTGCCGGCGGACCCCCGGCGCACCGGTGATGACCAGACCGCCGTTCCAGTGATCAGGCAGCCGGATCACGAACTGCGAATCGTGGTTCCACCCGTGGTTGGTGTTGCCGGTCGAGGTGTCGGGGAAGTAGCCGTCGATCTGGACGCCGGGCACGCCGGTGGGGTTGATGGTGCCTGCGGCGTGCAGCCCGGCCCAGTCGTCCGGGTTGGTGTGCCCGGTCAGCGTCGTGCCGGCGGTCGTCAGGTCGGCAAGACAGGCCGTCTCTTGATGCTCGGCGCCGGGCGTTGCCAGTACGTCGAGGTGGCCGCAGTGCTGACCGGGCGGCGTGGGGTGCGCGGCCGCCGTGCTCGCCTGCAGCAGGCTCGCGCCCAGGATCAGCGCGACGGCGACGGAAACCCGGGTCAGCATGGGCCAACCTTGCCGGGTTTGCGCCGTCGCCACGATGTCGGCTGGCCACACAGCTCCCTTACGGGCGGTGTGGGAAACGCCTACCCGGCCAGGCCGGCGCGGGCGCGAGCAACGCCATCTCTTCCAGGTCGCCACTGGTGAGGTTGCGCATCGGTACGAGGATGAGAACTTGTGCATCTCCGTGACCTTGTGTAAGTTTGTTGTTACCAAGAGTATGTGAAAGGCTTGGTCGGTGCCGCGTGGCCGGTTGGCGGCAGGTAGCCAATTGGCGATCATGACCGTTTCGCAGCGAACGTGATGGGTACCGCCCGCCCACTGAGCCGAAGTACGACTGGAAGTCGCCTGGTGACCGACTCAGCAGCGCCGTCTCCAGCAGGAGGCGCGACCGCAGCCGCCGCGGCGGGGATTGCCGATGCGGTCCTCAAATCGGTCGGGACCCACCCGATCTGGCAATCCTTCGCGCAGGCCGTGGTCATCGTCTTCGATCACGACCTGCGGTTTGTGAGCGTAGGCGGGACCGGCCTGGCGGACATGGGTCTCGATCCGGCGAGGTTGGTCGGCTACACAATCTTCGCGGCACTCGAGCCGGACGTCGCCACTCAGCTCAGCCCGCTATACCGTGCCGCGCTGGCCGGCCACGAGACAACCGCGGACCTGCCGCTCGACGGTCGCATCTATGAATTGCGGCTCGCCCCGGTACGCGACGCCGACGGCGTGATCATCGGTGGGATGGGCCACACCCAGGACGTAACCACGGCCCGCAAGACCGATCGGGCCTTGCGCGAGTCGGAGGAGCGCTTCCGGGTGGCCTTCGAGAGCGGACCGATCGCCAAGGTGCACACCAGCCTCGACGGCCGCTTCGAGCAGGTCAATCAGGCCATGTGTCAGCTCACCGGCTACAGCGCTTCCGAACTGCGCAGTGTCACCATTGCCGACATCACGAGCCTGGCGGACCGAGCCGCCGACGTGGCAGCCGTTGCCGGGCTCACCGCTGGCGAGAGACAGTCGTACACGCTTGAAAAGCGTTACATAAGTGCCACTGGCGTCGTCGTGTGGGTGACCGAATCCGTAGCGCTCGTCTTCGATGCAGACGGCACCCCACTGCATTTCATCCGGCAGATCCAGGACATCACCCACCGCAAGGAGCAGGACCACGCCCTTGCGGAGGAGCGCCGGCGGTTGCACGAAGCCCAAGCCCTCGCCCACCAGGGCTCATGGGAGGTCGACATCGACACGGGTGCGGTCACCATGTCCGACAAGGTCTTCGAGATGTACGGAATCGTCCGGGAGAGCTTCGGCGAGGACGTGTCGGAGGCGCTGTCGCTCATCCATTCCGACGATCGCGACAGGGTCACCGCCGCCTACGAGGCCTGCGCACGCACCGGCGAAGCGCTGAAAGTCAGTTACCGGGTGATCCGCCCGAATGACGGGGAACTGCGCCACTTCGACGTCCGGGGCCGACGACTCCCCCAGGAAGGCGGCGGGATGCGCATGGTCGGCGCGATAACCGACGTTACCGAGGTGACCCGGCAAGTTAAGGCCCACGCCGAAGCACGCGCCGCGAGTGCCTTCCAGCAGGCAGTGATCAGCGCCTCCCCCGACATTGTTTATGTCTACGACGTCGCGACCCAAGCGACCGTGTGGGCCAATCGCTCGCTGACCGAGCTACTCGGCTACGGAGGTGACGACACGAAGGGCGGCGGGCACGTCCTTGCTGATGTGGTTCCCGAGGAAGATCTGGAGTTGTTCCAGGCCGGGCTGGTCGCGGTGGGGGAAGCCGACGACGACGAGGTCATCCAGCTCAACCACCGGGTGCGGCAAGCCGACGGCACCCTGCGCTGGTTCTCCCAACGCAGCACCCCGCTATATCGCGACGAACGCGGACACGTAACTCAACTCGTCTCGGCGATGCGTGACATCACCGACGGGATGGAGTTGCAGAAGCGGATGGAGCACTTCGCTCTGCACGACGACCTCACAGGACTGCCCAATCGAGCGCTGCTCATCGACCGGCTGAACACCGCACTGGCCCGCTCGATGCGCGACCAACGCGAGGTTGCGGTGTTGTTCTGCGACCTCGACGGATTCAAGCGGGTCAATGACACTGCTGGGCACGCGGCTGGTGACGCCGTACTGCTGGAGACTGCTCGACGGATACAAGCCGTACTGCGCGACGGCGACACGGTGGCCCGAGTGGGCGGCGACGAGTTCGTCGTCGTCATCGAGCCGTGGAACCGCCCCGGCCGCGGCGGCCAACCGGGTACCGACCGCACGCTGGCGCTGCATGTCGCGCAGCGTGTCGCCGCTGCGGTGCGCCGGCCGATCGACGTGGGCGGAGTCGAGCACGTCGTCAGCGCAAGCATCGGAATCACCTACGGATCGATCGCGCCCACCGGCCACGCGACAGCAACTACCGCCGACGCGGTCTTGCAGGATGCGGATGCCGCCATGTACCGGGCCAAAGGGCTGGGCAAGGACCGCTTCGAGGTCTTCCAACACACCATGCGTGCCGATCTGGCCGAGCGCGGGCGCGTCGAGCAGATCCTTCGTTCGGCGCTGCGAACCACTCCCGGAGCGACGCGAGATCGCACTGCCCGTACCGGTCAGTTCGCACCGACGTTGACCGCCGCGTACCAACCCGTTTTCGCCGGCCGATCGGGCCGCCTGGTCGGATTCGAAGCGCTAGCGCGGCTCACCGACGACAAAGGCCTCGACATCGAGCCGGAGGTGTTCATCTCCGTCGCCGAGGACACCGGGATCATCATGCCGCTCGGGGCACGCATACTTGACCTTGCCTGCACGCAACTCGCCACGTGGCGCGGGCAGCAGCCAGGGCTCGGTGACGTAACCATGGCGGTGAACATCTCCGCGTTACAGGCCCAGCACGCCTCTCTCGGCGAGGAGGTCCGCCGCGCCCTGACCGAACACCAACTGGTGCCCTCTGACCTGATCCTGGAGTTGACCGAGACCGCGCTCCTGCAAGCGGGGCACTCCACCATCGCGAACCTGCACGTGCTGCGTGCCGAGGGAGTCGGCATCGCCATCGACGACTTCGGCACCGGTTACGCCAGCCTGAGCTACCTGGCGACGCTGCCGGTCTCATCGGTCAAAGTCGACAGGTCTTTCACCGCGGGGCTGCCGGCCGACGGAACCTGCCGCAAGATCGTCTTCGCAGTGGCCGGTCTGGCTGCCGAGATGGACCTCACCTGCGTCGTCGAGGGGGTCGAGACCGCGATTCAGCGCGACGCCTTACCGGCTGACGTGCAGCTGCAAGGGTGGCTGACCGGCCGCCCAGCGCGTCCTGAGTCGCTGGACCTACGGCAGCTCATGGCCCACGGCTCATGCTGAGCCGGTCGCTCAGCGAAGGGTCTGTCAGAAGAACGGTGTAACTGGTCGCTGACCGCGCGGGGTCTGACCACCGGGGAGGTCGCGGCGCACTTCGATGAGGTCTACGGCGCGAAGGTCAGCAGGGACACGATCATCCGGATCACCGACAAGGTCGTCGAGGAGATGCCCGAGTTGGTGACCCGTGCGCTCGACCCGACCGGACGTGGCCGCGCCCGCTGTGTCACCCGGTGCAAGCCCGCACTCAACGCCTTCGCGATCACCTTCGAGGGCCGTACCGTTCCGAGCAGCAACAACCCATCAGCCATGGCCGGTTACACCGTTAGTCCGACAGTCCGACCACGATATGCGGAGCAGCGAATTATGAGTGACGCGGACACCATTGTCTACGGTGTGGCCGTCCCACGGGCCCCCCGCACCGGGTGTGGTGTCGGTGGCGCTCGTCGGGACACCGAGGGCTGCCGGTGAAGGCACTGGCCTGAAGCGACGGAAATAGCGGCCGGGGCCTTGTTGGTGCTATTCCCGTGGTTCCTCTTCGGCGATGTGACGTTCGAGCATGCGCAGCTGCTGCCAGGTCCGGTCGGACAGTGGACTCGATGCGGCCCCGGCGGCGACGTCAGCGTCGATCTTGTTCGCGCAGCGGGCGTAGACCAGGTCGAGGAGTTCTCGTATTGCCTGGCGCTGATCTGCTGCGGGCAGCTCGACGAGCTCGACGGCGGCAGCCATGACTTCCGCCATTTCCTCATCGGAGAGGCCGTACATGCCAGCCAGCCTGCAGGAGGGATGAGAGTCTCGTCAACACCGGCTCCGGCGTCGGTGAGGTTTCGATCAGGACGTGACGCAAGGGCGACCATCTAGTGATGCATGAACCGCGTGCTTGTGAAGCAAGATGCGAGACAACATCGGTTTGGCTTGGCCAGCATGGCAGTGCTGATCACGGTCGACGGTCGACGGTCGACGGTCGACGGTCGAGCAATTCATTCTCGCACCCGTCCGGGGCGCTGGACTCAGCCCAGCACAGCCCCTGCAGCGATACCGGCGGAGATCCCGACCAGCGCCTGGAACAAGGCCGTAACCAGCACCGCAAGGCGTCCTACCCCGTCCACGGACACCGACCTTGTTGTTCTCGTCGATCGCCGGCGTAGTCCCACGGTGCGAGATCAGGAGAGCAAGAAAGGCACCTGCGTACGTGATGAAGCAGGCCACAGAGGCTGTGTGGAACCCGGGGACCGGGCTCAACCCAGCGACGCCTCCCATGTTGCACCCATACGGTCCCGATCCGCACGCAAATGAGAGCGAGTGACCCAAGCTCATGCCTTCTTCCCCTTGTCGTCGCCTCGCTGACACGAGGCGTGCCGACCGCACTCCACCGCACTCCTTGCGCTTTGTCGCTGACCAAGACTGCGGTGATCCTTGTGGACGGTATGGGGTCTGTTCACGGTTCGGCCGAAGTGTCGTACCGTGTTTCCGCTTTGCCTGCGCCCGTGTGTTGGCGCATCTACGCTGAGTGGGCGCGCCCCGTTTGAGGCATCGTCTTCCGGCGGCGCAATGCGCCGCCGGGCTGGTCGGGCCGGTGTCGACGACTGCTGGGGGGCCCTCATGGGCGAGGAGAGTTGGCATGCCGCGCGGTTGATCCCGACTTCGGGGATCAACGGGGTTGAGGAGCAGGAACGCCGGGCGACGTCCGCTCTGCTGTCGGTGATGACAGCCGTCCGCGAGTTCGGCCGGTCCTTCACGGCGAGGTTCGGCGCGCCCGCCGGGCCAGTGGAGGCGTTCATCGAAGTGCCGTTCGACGTCGGTGACAAGACCCTGTACCCCGACGGGCTGCTGCGCGTGATCCGCGGGAAGAAAACGTGGACGGCGCTGGTCGAGGTGAAGACCGGTAAGAACTGCCTCGCCGCGGCGCAGTTGGAGGCCTACCTCGACATCGCCCGCGAGCAGGGGTTCGACGCGGTGATCACGGTGTCGAATGAGATCCCGGCGATCCCCGGCACACATCCGACGGCGATCGACAAGAAGAAACTCAAGAAGGTCGCGTTGTATCACGTCCCGTGGACGGAGGTATTGACCGAGGCCATCGTGCAGAAGATCCACCGTGGCATCGCCGACCCGGATCAGGCGTGGATCCTCGGGGAACTCATCCGCTATCTGGAGCACCCCGGTTCCGGCGCGTTGGAGTTCGACGACATGGGCGCGTCCTGGGTCACTGTCCGCGACGCGGTGACCCACGGCACGCTCCGGGCCACCGACAAGGGCACCGCGGAAGTTGCTGGCCGTTGGGACTCCCTCGTCAGCTACGCCGCGCTGCTGCTGGGCCGAAAGCTGGGAACCGAGGTTCAGCCGGCGTTCACCAAGAAAGACTTCGCCGACCCAACCGGTCATACGCAGACGCTGATCGCGACGTTCGTCCGGGACGGCAAAATGGACGGCAGCATCCGCATCCCCAACACCGTCGGCGTACTCAACGTCAACGCCGACCTGCGAGCCGGCCAGGTCACGGCAAGCGTCGACGTGGACGCCCCCCGGCAGGGCCGGGGAGCCACACGGGTGAACTGGCTCGTCCGCCAGCTGAAGGACGCACCGGAGACCCTGCGGATAGATGCCTTCACGATGCACAGCCGCGGCAGCTCCACCAGCGCCTTACTGAAAGACGTGCGCAACGACCCCGCCGTGCTCATCGAGGACCCCAAGCGAGAGCTCCGCGCGTTCAAGTTGACCACCACCGCGCAGATGGGAACCAAACGTGGCAGGGGCCGCGGCTCGTTCGTCGAGTCAGTCGTAGACCTCGTCGACGCGTTCTACGTCAATGTGCTTCAGGACGTCACAGCATGGGCCGCCCGGCCCCCGCAGCTGCGCCACCCAGAACCCGAAGAGATCACCGAGGTTGGTGTGTCGACAGCCCTTGTGTCCACCGCACTGTCCTCGCAAGACGGCGCGGAGCATGCCGGCCAGACCACCGCGGGCAGCGCCCACACAGAGAACGCGGCCACAGTAGCCGCCAGCGCGCTCACAGACTCAACGGGATCGTTGGTGTCACCGCCGACCCATTGACAACCCATAGAGAGCGATCCTCTGCCGGGATAGCCTGTCGCATCCGTCTGCCATTCAATGCGCTCGAATCCGGTATGACACGAAACCCGTGGTCGATGGGTCGGATTGCTCTGACCTTGGTCGGGTCAAGCTAGTGCGCAGCTGCTCAGGTGATCTGGGCGAGTGCGTCGCGTAGGTCTGGCTGGAGCGGGTCCTCGGCGGTGAGCAGGTGCTGGTCGGCACGGATCTGAACGCTGCGGTGGCGACGTGTGGTGCGGACGAACTTTTTGATCGATCAGATTGCTCTGATGAGCGCCGCCCCCAGCTGGACCGGGGCTTAGCCTTGCGGCCAGCGTTGGGGCTCTGCCTGAAGATCGTCCTACCTGGCCACAATGGACAGGTAGGACACCCGTTCCGCTGACCAGGTTGTCCACGTTCACCTTGGCTGGCCTGGCTATCCTTCATGTTCCCTTCCCCGCCAGCGATCATCCGTGACGATCCAAGCGTTGGACCGGCCGCGTCGCATTTAGGCTCTGATCTGGGGTTTTACCTGTGCGCTCGGAGGGACTCGAACCCCCAACCTCTTGATCCGTAGTGAGCTTGCCCGCCTGTTCATCAGTTGGTAGCGCTGGCGCGAGTGCGTACGGATGGCGTCGCGATGGGGACGACCGGTACGAGTGGGCAGGAGTTCGTGGCCAAGCTCGTGGCCAAAGATCACTTCTGAGGGAGTGAGTAGCGTCGCCAACCGCGCCCGGCGGCGGCGCTGCGCCGAGACGTCGCTCACCCGGCCCGCGCGATCGTCGCCCGGGGTGCGGCCACGTCTCGATCTGTGTACCGACGACCGGTGTGTCACCGGTTTGGCCGATGTCGATACCCACGACCACAGAGCATCGACCGGGCGCCGCCCCGGCACGACCCGCGCTCTTCACCGCTGGCAAGCTTGGCGGAATGACGGATGTCGAGATCGTGAATCCCGTCCCAGTCGATGAGTCGCGGGCGTGGCTGGCTGCCCTGTCGCCAGCATTTCTTGACCAGTCGGGGGGGGACCTGTTTGATCGGATGGCCGAGCGCTGGCAGCGCGAGTGGTTCCCGAACCGGACATGGGGTGCCCGTGCTGGCGGGCAGTGGGTGGCCTCGCTCACCACCAGCCCGCGAAGCATCAGCATCCCCGCCGGCCTCGCGACAACGACTGACGTCGAGGTCGATGCGCTCACCGAGGTCAGCGTGAGTCCGACACATCGGCGTCGCGGCATCATGCGGTCACTGATGACGGAGTCACTGAGATCGGCCAAGGAACGCGGCGAGCCGTTCAGCATCCTGATCACCTCACAGTGGCCCATCTACGGCCGCTTCGGCTACGCACCTGCGAGCGCGTATGCCGACTACACGCTCTTGACCGGAGGCAGGGGCGGCTGGCTGCTCGGCCCTTCTGGCTCGGGCTCGATCCGGCATGCCGACCCGCAGAGTCTCGGCGCCATCGCACCCGCCGTCTTCGACCGGGTTCGCCGGCTGCGTTCCGGGGGGGTCGACCGCCGGGATGAGTGGTGGCCCCGGCGGCTCGGCCTCAACGGATATCGCCCGATCAACCCCGCGGGTTTGCCCAACTACTACGTCAGGGACGGCGCCGAAGGTCCAGACGGCCTGTTGTGGTGGTCGGGCACACGCGGCTTCGAGCTCAACGGAGATCTCGGTGCGGTTCAGGTCGGCGGCCTCTTCGCGGCGACCGATGATGCATATCGCGATCTTTGGGCATTCATGTGCAGCTTCGACCTGGCCGGCGAGGTGCGGATAGGCAACCGCAGCACCGACGAACCGGCTCGATGGTTGCTCACCGACGGGCGGGCGCTGCGCCAGACCTACGCCGGTGACGCCTTGTGGCTGAGATTGCTCGACGTCGCCGCAGCCCTTTCGGCTCGGGGATACGCGACGACAGATCGGCTCGTACTCGATGTGATCGACAACGACGCCGACGGGTTCGGGCAGGGCCGCTTCGCCTTGGAGGCCGGGGCCGAAGAGTCATCATGCGAGCCGACGACGGCCGAGCCTGATGTGCGGCTGAGCCAGCGCGCGTTGGCGGCCGTATATCTCGGCGGACACACACTCCGGCAGTTGCATCTTGCCCAACCCGTGGACGAACTGACCCCCGGTGCGATCAACCGGCTCGATCTCATGTTCACGACCTCGGTCGCGCCATGGAATGCGACGATGTTCTGAGGAGGGTGCCGCAATAGCTGGGGCGACCCCCGCCTCAGGCGAGGATCAGCTCCCGCTGGTGTGAGTGGCCAGGACGGCGATCATGCGGCTCCCCTTTCTCGAGATTGGCACTGCGATGGCAGACACCCTATCGCCGCATTCGCCCGGTTTCGTATGTCGGAAGCTCGCGCATCTTGCGCAGAGGGGAGAAGAAGGTGGGCAAGAAGGGTAGGCAACCGCCGACGGCCGCGATGAACAGCGTCGGCCGCACGCCCAGCGTGGAGCCGAGCAGGCCACCCAGCACGTCACCGACGGGCAGCGTGCCCCAGACGAGGAAGCGCATCGTGGCATTCATCCGGCCTAGGAGCTCCGGAGGGCAGAGGCCCTGGCGGAAGCTCACCTGGGCGACGTTGTAGACCACTACTCGGCCCCAGAAGACCATCTGTGCAAGCCCGAGCAGGGCGATTGTCCAGTCCTTGTGTACGAACGGCGCCACAAATCCGGTCGGAGCGCCCGCCAGGACGACGATCCAGATCGTCGGCCCTTGACCGAGGCGGGCGGCGATGCGCTTTGCGGCCAGTGATCCGAGCACGCCCCCGACGGCTGAGCTCGAGGTGATCAGGCCGATTAGCCCTGGCGAGAGCTGCAACTCGCGCGCAAGGAGGACGTAATAGGCACTGAACGCGATGGCCGTGAAGAGGTTTCCGGTGGCGGTGCACATGGCAATAGCCCTCAGGAGCCGGTTGCCGAGGACAAACCGCAGGCCCTCGGTGATCTCCCGGCCGAGATGCCGGTCCGGTCGGCGCTCGGGCTCGGGGGCCGGTGACCTGATGGCGGTGATCCATGTCGCGGACCAGAGGAAGCTCAGTGCGTCGACGATGAGTGCGTAAGGCGCCGACAGGGCTTGGACCAGCAGACCGCCGATGCCTGGCCCGACGACCTGTGCGATGGACTCGCTCGCCTGCAACCTCGCATTGCCTTCGACGAGCGCGCCCCGCCCGACGAGCTCGGGAAGGTACGACTGATACGCGACGTCGAAGAACACCGTCGAGACGCCAACGACGAGTGCGACCACGTACAACTGAGACATCGACAGCAGGTGCACTATCGCGGCCGCTGGAATGGAGCCGACCCCCACCGCTCGTAACACGTTGTTGAGGATCAGGACACTGCGAGACCGCATGCGATCAACCCACGCTCCGGCGGGTAGGCCCACGATCAGGAACGCCGAGGACTGAAACGCCAGCAGCAGGCCGACCTGAAAAGTCGACGAGTGCAGGACCAGGATGGCCACCAGGGGCAGCGCAAGTTGATTGACCATCGTCCCCACATGGCTGACAGTCTCGGCGATCCACAGCCGGCGAAAATCCCGCTGCCGCCAGAGGCCGCCATTACGTGCCTGTCGATTACCGGGGAGCGCTTCGGCCACTAGACAAGGGTGCGAGCAGATCTGGCCATGTCAAATTCCGGCCTGTTGGGCTCGTAGATCGCCGCAGAGGGTGGCCACCGAGCCCGCGCCCGGACCCTCTCTGAAGAGTCCGTGCTCCCGACCCGAGAGGACCAGCTTCGACCCACCGCTTATGAGTCTGACGGGCCGCGTCCATCCGGTGCCATCCGGTACTAACGGCGTCGCTCCGGTGCAGGTCAGCGGTCATCCGCGTACCTTCCGGTGTCATTCGCTATCAGCCACGACCACGGAGTCCGTGCACACTCCGTGCACACCTCAGTCGTCTTCCCCCGGTGGACACCGGCGACCGGATGGACCCAGTACGTCACATCCGCCCAGTTGAGCCGAGGCGCTCTAGCCATTGGAGGAGCCGACGGCAAACTGCGTCCGCGACGTCTCGTCGACGATCTCCGCGGCGGGGGCCATCGACCGGTAGTCTCGCTCGCGCTATGCCTTCTCGCAGGCGATGCCGTCGCCGTCGCGGTCGGAGCGGGAGTTCGCCTCGTACAAACTCGTGCTGACATAGAAGCTTGTGACGGGGCGCCCGGAGGTGTGGTCGGAGGCTCCAGAGCGGCCGACACCGTGTGGGTATGACGCGTGCATGGCCGTGCAGTTGGCAAAGACCTGGCCCGAAGTGGGGACAGGTGGTGGCTTCACCGGCGGCACAACAGTGGCCGGCACGGCATAAGTGGCGCCGGTGTACACCGTGTATGCGGCATGCCAGTTCACAGCGATCGCCCGCTGAGCGACGGCCAGGCCTAGCCTGCCGGCGCACACGAGGCTGTGCAGTTGGTTCTCGAGCCTGTCCTTGGTCGGAAAGCCGGTGCTGTCCGCCCCGCGAGGTTGCGGCCACAGGTTGGCGATGGTGTTGTCCCCGCCGAGTTCGAGAGGAATGAGGTGGTCGACCTCGTAGGCGCCCACCGGCGCAGGCTGCGAGATGCGGTACTCGGCGAACACGGCGTCTCGCGCCGCACCGTTCACGTCGCGGACGCCGGACGAGTACCCGGACACACAGATGACGCCCCTGGTTGCCGCGGCGAATACCGAACCCGGGGTCAGAGCTGCTATTGGCAGGGCCACCCCGTCAACAATGGGGTTCACCAGCGGCGCGGGTGGAGGCGGGGCGGGAGATGGGGAGGGGGCGACCGATTCCGGCGGCTGAGTTTCGCTAATCGACGGCCTCGGTTTCGCTCCAGCAGCAGGGGTGGAACGGGTCCCGTGAGTCGTAGTGGCCGCCGCCCCGGCAACCGACGCGATCAGGACGAGCGCCGCGAGGCTCCCCGTCACGCTGAGCGCGACGTGTCTGGAAAGCCACGATCCGCGGGGAGCCGGACCTGCAGCCGGGAGCCACCATCGCCAGCCAACTGGTGCCGGAGGCCAGGCAACTGGAACTCTCCAGCCCGGCGGGGGCACCCAGCCGGGCTGTGCCGGAGGCCAGCCCGGAGGGGCATTGAAACGGTAACCGGACCCAGCCATGTACTGAACGTAGCCGCGCAGCCCCGATCCCGTAGCACAATGTCAGACACTCGCGACAAAGATCGCCGGCAGACCCAGGGACCATGCACAGCCGGCGTCATGAGCCGGAGGGGGATCACGGCGTCCGTCAAGATTCTCCAAGAAAACCCTTGGTCGACGACTGCAGCCAAGCCCCTGCTCAGGCACCCTCACACTGCCAGTGTCGTGGACCTTGCATCTATGACAGGCCTGCGCACACACACCGGTGGCGCCAATTGCGCGCTATTGGGTAAGGCAGGCACCTGTGGTCAACAGTTCGTGTCCAAGATCGTGGCCAGAGATCAACAACTCCGGCCGTCGCTACATGTGACACTTGACGGGTGAGACCGGGACAATGTTCGCAGGTTAGCCTGCTGCACTCTGCCTGGCAACCCCCGCGTTGACGCATTGGGGAGTCACCAGGCCCGCAGCAGTGATTGCAATCGATGGTCCGCTCGCGACTTGTGCCAGAGGGGTCAACGAGTTCTTCCGGCAGCTGGTCGTCGCAATTCTCAGCGGGAGATGCCCGGCACCAGTTCGAGCAGGGGAGTGGAGAGGAGGAGGTAGGAGAGGACGGCGCAGGGGACGATGAGTAGTGCGGTTCGAATGACCTGGCGGCGGCTGACGGCGCCCAGGATGAGGATGATGATGACGGCCAGCACCGCGAAGGTCAGGAGGGTCGCCGACTCGTCTGGGTAGTTGTGCGTACGCAGGTGAACATCAGCCGCGAGCAGCCCGATGGCGCTGGCGGCTGCGGCGGAGCCGGCCCAGTCGGCACGGCCAATCCTGGCGAACACCGGGCCGAGGACCATGCCGGCGGCCAGCGCCAGCAGGCACCACAGGGCCAGCGAGCTCGCGCTGAAAGCGTAGGCGTCGCCGGCGTAGTGGATCCGGTAGATGACTCGTTGACCGAGGTGGAACGCGACGATGGCGGTGAAGAGGGCGGTGCTGGTGCGCAGCGCCGCCCGGCGAGGGGCCTGGCCGGCGCTGGCTACCACGGCGAGCAGGATCCATGGGCCGAAGGTGTGGGCGAGTGGTCGCAGCAGCCGGTCGTAGTAGCCGAACGCGACGACCAGACCGGTCACCGCACCGGCCGCGACGGGCACGATGGCGGCGCTCGCCGCTTCTCGAGCGCGGCTAGAACGTNNCCCCCCCCCGGGCGGGGGGGGGCCCGGGGGGGGCCCCGCCCTTTCCCGGAGCGGGGCAAGACCGCGCGGCGCCCGCCGGTGGTGCACCAGCCGTAGGCGGCCTCACCCGTCGCTGCCGTTGTCTGTAACGGGGTGGACGGTTGGCTTCACTTCAAGCGTCAGTGCGTTCGATCGGCTTTGAGGTCAGGAGATGCGGCGGTCATGGGCGCTCATCTACCGAGGATACGCGTCCGCTGTGGAGCCACACCGTGTAGTCGATGGTGGCTGGCACCCTTACGTGGAGGTTGCCGGCATCGAGGGTGACCTCCTCGTAGTCCAGCAGCGCCCCGGTGTGCGGGTCGAAGATCATGGTGTAGTTCTCGCGCAGCCCTGTATGTGCAGAGGTGGTCGTCACGGCGACCCCCGGCCGGCCGGCACGGTCGGTGACGCTGCCCTTGACGGACAGATCGTGGAGGCTGGCCAGCGCCTGCAGCATCGCGGTCTGCACCTGCGGCGGCACCACCTGAGCAAGCCAGACATCGTGGACGGCGACCAGCCATTCGAAGTCGCCATAGCCATGGCTTCGCCTGGCCAGCTCAGCCCGGACGGCGTCGGCGTCGGCGGGCAGTGGCGGCGGCCCGCCGAGCTGACCAGGCCCATAAAGCCGGCTGGTGTCGGTGCGAACGCCGCGGCGGGTCTCCTCGATCCGGCCGGAGCCGGCTGCGTCGCTCCACTGCTCCCGCCGGGTCGCGTCGACTTGACTACGGAAGACATGGCCGGTGGTGTCTTGGGCGGTGTCGAGGTACCAGCCCTGGGTCTGGATGTAGTCGTAGCGGCCAGCCGCCGGCTCGGGCTGGCGACCAGCGGCCGCGGCGAGGGTGAGCAGCAGGTCGCGGGAGCTTTGCCGGCTGCCGTGGTAATCCAGCAGCGGCGGTGTCGCCGCGTACGCCGATCCCGACCGATGACCCGGCAACACCGCCGGTCCTGCCGCCGCAATCACAACGACGAGCCCTACAGTCGCCGCCACTACCACCAGCCGCACCGCCGGTCGCCCGCGCAGCGCCGAAGGCGACCACGGTCCCGCCGGCACCGGCGAGGCCACGATCCGGGCCAGCGTGGCCCGGCTTTCGTCGTCGCCGCGCGCCCTCGCAGGGTCGGCTGTCGGGTCGGTACCGGCCAGCAGCTCACGTACGCGGTTCACCTCGCGGGTGGTCATCTCGCCTCCGTCTCAAGCAAGGGAAAAGCGGAACCGGGCTTCGGGGGCGGGGCGTCGAGCAGCCGGCCCAGGCGGCGGCGGGCCCGGTGCAGGCGCACCGCGAACGTGGCCGCCGAGCACCCGACGACCTGGGCGGCCGCGGCCAGATCCAGGTCCTCCCAGGCGACCAGTTGCAACACCTCCTGGTCGCGCGTCGACAGGCAGCGCAGCGCCTCAGCGACCTGCGCGTTCTGGACGACCGCGTCGGCGTGGTCTGCCCGCACCGTCGGTACCCCGGCCACCGTCGCGGTCCGGACCCGCACACGCAGCGCCGCCTCCCGGGCTCGGGCCCGCAGCACATTACCCAGCGTTTTCCGGGCTACGGCGTACAGCCACGGCAGCGGCTCGGCACCAGGCACCTGACCCGGCCGGCGCCAGACCACCAGGAAAGTTTCGGCGGCCACGTCTCGCGCGGCCTGCTCATCCACCCGGCGCCGGGCGTACCGCAACACGTCGTCATAGTGCAACTCGTACAGCGCGGTGAAAGCCGCCGGATCACCAGCGCGCATCCAGAACCCCTTCCTTCCTCCACACCCTTCTGTCCGGAAACACCTGAAGCATTACAGCCGCCAACGGTGGGAGTCTTGAATCGAGAAGAAGAGCGGACCCGCAACGTCAGGCTGGGGGAGGTTCCACGCGGTTACGCACCCGAGGCGGCCCATCGGATAACCCACGCGACGCGCACCGGCATGGCGGGCCAGCCGACCAGGGCGCGACAGTCCTGTGTGGACAGTCTGTCAATGGTTCTGTCAATGAA
>QHCA01000055.1 GCA_003244095.1 Pseudonocardiales bacterium
TCGTGCACGGCAAGGGATCGCTGCTGCGCAAGATGCCCGGCGACCGCTGGCAGCAGCTCGCCAACCTCCGCGCGCTGCTGGCCTACATGTGGGCGCACCCCGGCAAGCAGCTGATCTTCATGGGCATCGAGATCGCGCAGGAGGCGGAGTGGGCCGAGGGCCGCTCGCTGGACTGGTGGCTGCTCGACAACGACGACAATCGCGGTGTCCAGCAACTGGTACGTGACCTCAACACGGCCTACCGGGCGATCCCGGCCCTGTGGTCGCAGGATCCCGAAACGGCCGGCTTCTCCTGGATCGACGCCAACGACTCGACCAACAACGTCTTCTCCTTCCTGCGGTACGGCTCCGACGGCGGGATCCTGGCCTGCGTCGCCAACTTCGCCGGCGTCCCGCACGACAGCTACCAGCTGGGGCTGCCCCGGGCCGGCACGTGGCAGGAGGTGATCAACACCGACGCAGAGGTCTACACCGGCTCCGGAGTCGGTAACCTCGGCGAGGTCGAGGCGGTCGAGGAGCCCTGGCGAGGGCTGCCGGCGTCGGCGTCGGTACGGGTGCCGCCGCTCGGCACCATCTGGTTGCGCTACACCGGTGAGGCGATGGCGGCCCTGTGACGGCCGGACCGGGGCCGCCGGGCCGGGGTCGGCCAGTGAGCCTGTTCGGCTTGTCGGCAGGATCCCTCCCTGTCCGCCGGGCTAGGGTTTTGACCATGTTGCCGCGTCCCATGACCACTGCCCTGGTGGTCCTGGTCATCCTCGGCGGGGCGGACACCGTCGGCCTCACCCCGGCCGCGCGCGCAACCACCCCGGCGACGACGGTCACCGTGAACAACCCGATCCGGATCCCCGCCCTGGCCAGTACCCCCGACGGCATGTTGAGCACCCGGGTCACGACTACGGCGGCGTCGGCTACCGCCGAGGCCGTCACGACACACGCCATCGGCCTGACCAAAGGCTTCCGCTACAAGCTGACGACCTGCCTCACCTACCGCCGCAACGGCGCGATCCCGCTCGCGAGGTGCGCCGACCGCTTGGTCGACACCGTCGGCAGTCCGGCGGCGATCCACGCCAGCGCCCCGACGGTGCGGATCTCGGCGCAGCCGCGGCCCTCGGGGCCTGGGTCGTGGGCCTACTTCGCCGGATACACCCAGGTCACCTATGCGGCCGGCGGCACCGCCGATGCCCTGACTGCCGGCTCCGTTGCCTACACCATGGTGGCCCACTCCTGGCCCGACGACGGGCTGCGCGGCGCCGGCGTCGCCGTACCCACTCGGGGAGAGAGCCTCGCGGCCCTGCCGGCCAACGACCCGGTCAATTCCGATGGTCCCTACAACGGCGCCATCAACACCGGCCGGCCCGACAGCATCTGCCGCGCTGTCACGACCCTCACCAAGGGCCCGTTCCCGGTCGGGCTGACCACCCACCATCCGGCCTTCGCCGGAGCACCCGCCTACTACGAGGTGGGCGGCCCGACGGGGTCCTTCGCGGGTAAGCCGCCGCTCGGCGTGATGCTCGTCATCCACGGCGGGGGGTGGTACGCGGAGGGCTCGGGTGCCACGACGTCCGTCCGGCCGGTGGCCGACCGCTGGCGGGCGCGGGGCTGGGAGACGGTCAACCTCACCTATCACGCCTGCGGCCGGAGCCTCGACGACGTCCTGTGGTTCTACGACAAGACCCGCGCGTGGTTCGGCCCGTCGGCGGTCGTGTGCGCGAGCGGGGCGTCGGCCGGTGGGCACCTCGCGCTCACGTTGGCTGCCAAGCGCAAGGGCGTCTACTGCGTCGTCAGCGAGGGCGGTCCGACCGACCTGCAGCGCATCCAGGGCCAGGCGGCCTTCGAGCTGGGCAGCGGGGCGGCCGACCAGACCAACGGCGGCCGGATCCTGCACAATGTCGCCGCCGCCGCCTTCGGCGGGGACAACCTCGCGTCGATCAGCCCTGTCTCGATGAGCCAGGACTACCTCAAGGACACCAGGGTGCTCCAGGGTTTCGCGCTCGACGATCCCCTGGTCCCCTTCCAACAGGCGCTCGACCTGCGCCGCTCGATGCTGGCCGTCAACCCGAGCGCCTACGTGGACACCGTGCAGCTCGCACACGGGCCGGTGTCGTTCGTGCACGCGACGATCAGCCGGGACGCGATGGCCGACTTCCTGCTGCGGGAGGAGCGGCTCGTGGCACCGATCACCTCCGACTGCGAGCTGGGCACGGCGGGCTCCCGGCGTTAGCGGGCGCCGGACGCGCTGGCCCGGACCATCGTCCGGATCTGACGCAGGACCACCGACAGGGTGGCCAGGTCGTAGGTCGTCTCCTCGGCCAGCTCACCGAGGCTGTTCTGCACCCGGGCCAGGCTGCTGGCGTTGGCCTGCTCCCACTCGGCGATGCGGCCCTGCGCGTCACCGGCCGATGTCGTGTCGAGGACCTCGGCGGTGAATTCCGACAGGGCGGCGTACAGGTCGTAGCGCAGCGCGGACCGGGCCAGCGAGTGCCAGCGATCGCCCCGGTCGAGCTGCGCGATCCGGTCGAGCAGATCGTCCATGTGGAAGTGCTCGGAGAGTACGAAGTACAGCCGGCCGACCTCGTCCAGCGGGGCGGTGCGGCCCGCCGCCACCTCGACGATGTCGAGCAGCGAGAACGCGTCGAGCAATCCGGCGATCATCAGCGCGAGGGGCTCTGGGACGCCCTCCGCGACGTACTCGGCCGCGGCGGCGTGCAGCCGATCGGCCTCGCCGGCCACGAGCAGCTTGGGGATCAGCGGCATGAGCTCCTGCGCCCCTGGCCCGAAGTGCGCGATTTCGGCGCCGATGTCGAGGGGGTGCCGGCGGTTCTGCAGCAGCCACCGCGTGGCCCGGTCGAGCAGCCGGCGGATCTGCAGGTAGAGCTTGATCTGGGTGTGGGTGGACAGGTCGTGGTCGAGCGCCTCGACCTGCGCCCAGAGGGCGTGCAGCCCGAACACCTCGCGGGTGACCAGGTAGGCCCGGGTCAGGTCGACCGGCAACACACCGGTCTCCTCGGCCGCCCGGAAGACGTAGGTCGTGCCGCCGCGGTTGACCATGTCGTTGACGAGCTGCGTCGTGATGATCTCCCGGCGCAGCGGGTGCCCGGCCATGCGATCGGCGTACCGGTCCCGCAGCGGCGTCGGGAAGTACGCGAGCAGCGACGCGCCCAGCCAAGGCTCGTCCGGAAGGTCGGTGGGGTTGATCTCGTCCTCGAGGACGATCTTGACGTAGGCCATCACGACGGCCAGCTCGGGCGAGGTCAACCCCAGGCCGGCCGCGTCACGCTCCGCCAGGACCTCTTTGCCGGGCAGGAACTCCAGCGCCCGGTCGAGGCGACCGCGCTGCTCCAGGTCGCCCATCAGGCGACGGTGCACCGACAGCATCGCGTGGGCCTGGGCGCGCGCATTGCCCAGGGCGACGTTCTGGTCGTAGTTGTCACGCAGGACGAGCGCGGCCACCTCGTCGGTCATGTCCTCGAGAAGCGCGTGCCGCCGCTCGGTGCTCAAGCCGGCGGCTCCCCCCTCGACCGCGGCGTCCAGCAGGACCTTGATGTTGACCTCGCGGTCGGAGGTGTCCACGCCGGCCGAGTTGTCGATCGCGTCGGTGTTGATCCGGCCCTCGGCCAGTGCGTACTCGATCCGGCCGCGTTGGGTGAACCCCAGGTTGCCGCCCTCGCCGACCACCTTGGCCTGCAGGTCGGCGCCGTTGACGCGGACCGTGTCGTTGGCCTTGTCACCGACGTCGGCCTGGGACTCCGTCGTGGCCTTGACGTAGGTCCCGATGCCGCCGTTCCACAGCAGGTCGACCGGGGCGGTGAGGATGCGGCGGATCAGGTCGGCGGGAGCGAGCGCGCCGACCGACGCGTCGATGCCCAGGGCCCGGCGCACCTCACCGGAGAGCGGGACGGACTTGGCCGTGCGCGGGTAGACCCCGCCGCCGGCCGAGATCAGGGTGGCGTCATAGTCGGCCCAGCTCGAGCGGGGCAGGTCGAACAGGCGCCGGCGCTCGGCGTAGGAGATCTTGGGGTCGGGCTCGGGGTCCAGGAAGACGTGCCGGTGGTCGAAGGCGGCCACCAGGCGGATGTGCTCCGACAGCAACATGCCGTTGCCGAACACGTCGCCGGACATGTCGCCGACCCCGACGACGGTGAAGTCGGCCGTCTGGGTGTCGTGACCCATCTCCCGGAAGTGGTACTTCACCGACTCCCAAGCCCCCCGGGCGGTGATGCCCATAGCCTTGTGGTCGTACCCGACCGATCCCCCTGAGGCGAAGGCGTCACCCAGCCAGTAGCCGTACGCCGCGGAGATGGAGTTGGCGATGTCGGAGAAGGTGGCGGTCCCCTTGTCCGCGGCCACCACGAGGTAGCTGTCGTCGGTGTCGTGCCGGACGACGTCCCGAGGGGGTACGACCTGACCGCTGACCAGATTGTCGGTCACGTCGAGCAGCGCGGAGACGAACATCCGGTAGCAGGCGACGCCCTCGGCCTGCACGCTCTCCCGGTCGCCGGCGACCGGTGGGCGCTTGACCACGAAGCCGCCCTTGGCACCGACCGGCACGATCACGGTGTTCTTCACCATCTGCGCCTTGACCAGCCCGAGAACCTCGGTGCGGAAGTCCTCCGGCCGATCGGACCACCGCAACCCGCCCCGCGCGACCGGGCCGAACCGCAGGTGCACGCCCTCGACCCGCGGGCCGTAGACGAAGATCTCGAAGCGCGGCCACGGCCGCGGCAGGTCGGGGACGGCCTGCGGGTCGAACTTCAGCGCAAGGTAGGGCTTGGGCCGCCCGTCGACCCCGCGCTGGTAGTAGCTGGTCCGGGTGGTCGCGCCGACCAGCGCGAGCAGGCTGCGCAGGATCCGGTCCTGATCCAGGCTGACCACCTTGTCCAGCGCCCGTTCGACCTCGGCGGTGATCTCCGTCTCGCGCTGGTCGCGATCGGTGGCCGGGAAGGCCGGGTCGAACCGGACCCGGAAGAGCTCGACCAGGGACCGGGCGATGTCGACGTTGGACCGGACCGCCAGCTGGATGTAGTCCTGGCTGTATAGCGTGCCGACCTGCCGGAGGTACTTCGCGTATGCCCGCAGGACGACCGTCTGCTGCCAGGTGAGACCACCCGAGAGCACGAGGGCGTTGAAGCCGTCGACCTCGGTCTCCCCTCGCCAGGCCGCGGCAAAGGCGTTGTGGAAGTTCTCGCTGACCTGGTCGACGGCCGGGTGCGAGGCGACCGGCTCGAGGCCGAAGTCATAGATCCAGGCGTCGCTCCCGTCGTCGCGGACCAGGCCGTAGGGACGCTCGTCGACCACCCGCAGGCCATGCGCCTGGAAGAGCGGGAGCACGTCGGAGAGCGACAGCTGGGCGCCTACCCGGAAGATCTTGAACCGACGCTCCCCCGGCTCGGCCCGCGGCGGCGCGTAGAGGCTCATGCCGATGTCGTCGGGTTCCTCGAGCATCTCCAACCGGCGGAGGTCGGCGACCGCGGACTCGGCCGGGAAATCCTCCTTGTACGCCTCGGGGAAAGCCGCGGCGTAGCGTTTCATGAGCAGCGGCGTGTGCTCCTCGCCGACCCGGTCGACCAGCGCGTCGTGCAGGTCCTCGTCCCAGGTACGAGTCGCCTCGGCGAGCCGCCGCTCGATCGCCTCGATATCGACGGCGGCAGCCTCGGCCTGCGGGGTGCGTACGACGAAGTGCAGCCGGGCCAGCACCGACTCGCTCACCCGCGTGGTGTAGTCGATCGACGTGCCGCCGAGCTCGGAGCGCAGGACCGCCTTCATGCGCTGGCGCACCACGGTGTTCCACCGGTCGCGGGGCAGGTAGACCAGGCACGACCAGAAGCGGCCGTAGTCGTCCCGGCGCATGAACAGGCGCAGCTCGCGGCGCTGCTGCAGCGCCAGGACACCCATGACGATGTCGTACAGCGCTGCCGTCGAAATCTGGAACAGCTCGTCGCGGGGGTAGGTCTCCAGGATCGACAGCAGGTCCTTGCCGCTGTGGCTGCGCGGCGAGAAGCCGGACCTGGCCTCGACCTCGGCGACCTTGCGGCGGACCACCGGCAGCTTGCGGACGCTGTCGAGATAGGCCGCCGAGGCGAACAGCCCCAGGAACCGGCGCTCGCCGACGACCCGTCCGCGGCCGTCGATGCGGCGCACCCCGATGTAGTCGAGATAGACGGGCCGGTGCACCGTCGACCGGGAATTGGCCTTAGTCACGATGAGGGCGCTCGGCTCCAGCGCCTTGTCGCGCGTCTGGCTGGGCATGTCGTTGACGGCGAGCTGGCTCTGCGAGTCGCTGCGCAGGATGCCCAGCCCGGTGCCGGGCACGGCCTGGATCACCTCACGGCCCTCGTCGGAGACCAGCGCGTACTCGCGGTAGCCGAGGAAGGTGAAGTGGTCGTCGGCGAGCCAGCGCAGCAAGTCGGCCGCCTCGACGACCTCCTCGGCCGGCAGCGGCACCGAGCTCGGGTGCAGCTGATCGGCCAGGGCAAGGGCGGTGTCGCGCATCTTCGGCCAGTCGTCGACGGCCTCACGGACGTCGGTCAGCACCCGGCGGAGGTTGTTGACGATCGGGGCGAGGCTGCTGTCGTCGGCCTGCCGGTCGATCTCCAGGTGCATCCACGACTCGACCATGCTGCCCGGCGGGGGATGCTCGGGGTCGGCCGTGCCGAGGACGGCCGTCAGTCGCCCGAGCACCTCGCGCCGCACCACGAACTGCGGGTGGATCACCAGGTGCACCCCGATGTCCATCCTGGTCAGCTCGGCGACGGCGGAGTCCACCAGGAACGGCATGTCGTCGGTGACGATCTCCACGATGGTGTGCGGCGACTCCCAACCGTGCGTCGGCAGCGCCGGGCTGTAGACGCGGATGAGCACCTCGCCCTCGACCCGTTGCTGTGCGAACTCGCGCTCGGACCGCGCCGCGCCCTGGATCTCCACGCGTGGCCGGCCCAGCAGGTCCTCCGGCGCGACGTGCCGGTAGTAGGCGATGAGATAGTCGGCCCGCTCCTGGCGGGTCGGGTCGTCCGCCCCCGGCAGGTCGAGCTCAAGGGAGCGGGCGAGCAGGCTCTGCCGGGCAACGTGCGGGTCTGTGGAGCCGGTCACCGGGCACACCTCGCTCACTGCCGCGGCCCACGCCGTCGGGGGCTCGGCGTGCTCCAGACTACCGGCGTGCCGCCGGTGGTGCGGGGTCGGCCCGCTGCTGCTCGTCGGCCACCCAGGCACCGATCAGCCCGGTGAAGTGGGCCTGGAAGCGGTCGTGCTCCTCGG
This sequence comes from Pseudonocardiales bacterium, assembly GCA_003244095.1. GTDB lineage: Bacteria > Actinomycetota > Actinomycetes > Mycobacteriales > QHCA01 > QHCA01. The sequence continues at coordinate 7,252 of QHCA01000055.1, forward strand.
CCGGGTAGGTCGCCCTGACCGTATCCGCGAGCAACCGGGCGAAATCCGGACCGGCCACCCATTCGAGCACCATGCCGTCGAGGTCGGGCAGCCGGCTGGCGCAGAAGTCGGCATAGCGCTCGGTCTCGAAGTACTCGTCGGCGATGACGCGGTAGGCGGCGAGCTTCTCGTCGTAGGTCAGATCCTCCCGGTCGGCGACCTCGAAGTACCGGCGCGTCTCGAGGTCGATCCGCGGCCGGCGCCCGGTGGCCAGGCAGAACACCGACCACTTGATCAGCGCCTTCATCGCCCACGGGAAGTAGTAGTGCAGGCTGGTGATGGCCACGTCGGGGCAGGCGTTGGCGTAGTCGATCGGGTGGACGTCAGTCCCTCGTACCAGCGTCTCGCAGGAGTTGAACTCCCAGCGGAAGAAGGCGTTGACCAGCCGCCCGATCGTCACCACCTCGTCGCCGACGTCTGGTGCCAAGAAGGAGTGGTCGACGGCGTAGCGGTCGTGCATCGGCAGCTCGGGGCGGAACTTCATGACCATCGTCTCGGCCCCGATGGACAGCGACCGGGCGAAGACGTCGTAGCCCTCCACCGAGGCCTGCAGGTGCATGAGCATCTCGCCGGACTCGTCGTAGGCCTTGTGCAGCGCGGCCGGGTCGGCGATCCGGGACACCCCGCGCCACGCGCCCCCGTCGTAGGGCTTCATGAACAGCGGGTAGCCGACCCCCTCGGCGATCTCGTCGAGGTCGAACTGCTTGTTGTAGCGCGAGGCGGTGTAGACGTACTTGGTGTGGTCGATCGGGTTCTTGTACGGCACCAGCGCCGTATTGGGCACCTTGAGGCCGAGCCGCATCATCGCGCAGTAGGCCGCGTGCTTCTCCATCGACTGGAACGTGAACGGGCTGTTNNTCCATCAGGGCGACCTTCTTCAACCACTCACGCGGGACGTAGTACCAGTAGGCCAGCCGGTCGATGACCAGGTCGTAGCGCGGCTTGGAGCGCAGGTCGAACGGCTCGATGGTGATCCGCTCGACGTCGAAGTCGTGCTTGGTGCCGCCGGCGTCGACGACCGGCCGGAGCCGGCGGACCAGCGCCTCGAAGGCCCGGGGCCAGTCGTCCTCCGTGCCGAGCAGCAGGCCGATGAGGTGCCGGGCGTCAGTCATGTCCGGAATCCAAGCACGCCCGGCGCGGATCCCCACCCGCCGTCCACCCAGCAACTTCCCGGAAAACGTCGCTTTGCGGCGGCTGAGAGCAGCGACTTCCGGGAAGTTGCTGGGTGGACGGGCCGGTCGCCGGTACGGTTGCGGCGTGCTCGACCACCTGTCGATCCAGTGCGCGGACCTTGCCGCCAGCGCCGCCTTCTACGACGCCGTGCTGGCGCCCCTCGGCGGCGTACGGGTGATGGACTTCGGCGAGGTGATCGGGTACGGGAGACCGCAGCGGCCGACCTTCTGGATCGGCCCGCTGACCTCCAGCGAGCCCAACCGCGAGGTGCACATCGCCTTCGAAGCGGCCGACCGCGCCGGCGTCGACGCCTTCTTCGACGCCGCGGTGCTGGCCGGCGCCGAGGTGCTGCACGGCCCGCGGGTCCGGCCGGAGTACCACCCTGGCTACTACGGCGCCTTCGTCCGCGACCCGGACGGCAACAACGTCGAGGCGGTCAGCCATCTCCCAGGCTAGGACCGGATCAGAATCCGGATCAGAAGAGGGCGGCGGACAGGTCGCGCCGGGCCCGGGCCACCCGGGGATCGTCGGGCGCCAGCACGTCGAACAGCGACAGCAGCCGGGTGCGCGCGGCGTCCCGCTCGGCGCCGGCGGCGTTGCGGACCACTCCGACGAGGCGGGCGAAGGCCTGCTCGACGTTGCCTGAGAGCAACTCGACGTCCGCGGCGAGGAGTTGGGCGTCGACGTCATCGGGGCGGTTGGTCGCGGCGACGAGGACCACGTTGGGATCGGCCACGCCGGCCACCCTGCGGAACAACTCGACCTGGGCCAGCCCGGCGGTCGCCAGCCGGTCGCCCGGCCTCTCGGCCAGCACCGCCCGATAGCCGGCCTCGGCGGTCTCGGAGTCGCCCGTCCGCAGCGCCTCCTCGGCCCGCAGGATGCGCTCGTCGATCTGCGGGGCACCGGGAGCGGCACCCTCCGGCCCCTCGCCAGGCTGCTCCGCGGCCTCACCGGCCCGCACCGAGGCCACCGCCTCGAGCAGCGCCGTGACCCACTGCCGCAGCTGTGGCTCAGGCATCCCCCCGGTGAACTCACCGACGATCTG
>QHCA01000056.1 GCA_003244095.1 Pseudonocardiales bacterium
AGCAGGTGGTCGAGCACGTCGTCCACGGTCACCGCGCCGACCAGGCGGCGGTTGTCGTCGATCACGGGTACGGCGACGAGGTTGTAGGTCGCCAGGTAGCTCGCCACGTCGCGGAGGCTGGTCTCGGGGTCCAGGGGGGAGATGTCGTCGTCGACGACCCCGCCGATCAGGGCGGACGGCGGCTCGCGGAGCAACCGCTGCAGGTGGGCGATGCCGAGATACTTGCCGGTGGGCGTGGCCATCGGCGGCCGGCAGACGTAGACCTGGGCCGCGAGCGCCGGGGTCAGCCGCGGGTCGCGTACCCGCGCCAGCGCCTCGGCGACGGAGGAGTCCGGCGTGAGGATCACCGGCTCGGAGGTCATCAGGCCACCCGCTGTGTCCTCGGAGTAGCGCAGCAGGCGGCGCACCGGCGCCGCCTCGGCGGGCTCCATGAGCTCCAGCAGCCGCTCCTGCTCACCGGCCGGCAATTCGTGCAGCAGGTCCGCCGCATCGTCGGGGTCCATCGCTTCGAGGACGTCGGCGGCGCGCTCGCCGGTCAGGCTGGCCAGGATCTGGATCTGGTCCTCCTCGGGCAGCTCTTCGAGCACGTCGGCCAGCCGGTCGTCGTCGAGGGCCTGGGCCACCTCGTGCCGGCGCTTGGCGGAGAGGTCCTTGAACACCCCGGCCAGGTCCGCCGGCCGCAGCTTGGCGAACGCCGCCAGCAGGTTGGCCGCCCCCTGCTCACCCTCGGGCAGGTGCAGGCCCTCGACCTGGTCCCAGTCGAGCTGGTGCACCTGGCCGCGGCGCCGGCCGAGCCGGCCGAGGTGCAGCAACTCGCGGACCGCGAGCTTGCCCAGCACCCAGTCGCGGGCGCGGGTCTGCTCCATGGCCGCGTCGATGACGATGGCCGGCTGCCCGCTCTCGCGCAGCGTCACGTGGCGGTCCAGCAGGCCGCCGAGGACCAGCACCTCGCCGGGGCGCTGTTCGAACCGGCGCAGGCTGACCTTGGCGGTGCCCAGCACGACCGCATCGGGGTCGACGCTGGTCACCCGGCCCAGCGGCAGGAAGATGCGGCGCCGGTGCGTGATCTCCACGACCAGGCCGAGCACCCGCGGCGCCTGGCTGTCGGTGCGCAGGTTGACCACGGCGTCTCGCACCCGGCCCACCTGGTCGCCGTTGGGGTCGAACACCGCGATGCCGGAGAGCCGCGCGAGGTAAACCCGGGTCGCGGTCGTCACGAGTGATCAGGCTACCGTGACGCCGGGTGGCCGCCGGGTGCTGACCTCAGATCCGACGGCGGCGCCCGAGGGTGAACGGCACCCGCACCGAGGTCGTCGCCCGCGTCCGGCGCGGCGGCAGGGCGCCGGAGTCCGCCGGCAGCGTGCTGCCCGCCTCCAGCAGCCGCCCGGTCGGCTCCAGGCGGATGACCGTGCACCGTGCCGCCCACCGGGCGGCGGCCCCCTCACCGTCGGGCAGGTTCAGCCGCTTGGCCAGGAGCAGGGGTACGACCTCGTCCCATTCCTCCGTACCGGGGTCGATCCGCCACACCAGCGCCTCCCACGTCACCACCCGGTTGAGGTTGTCCTTGGAGCGCACCGTCACCGCCGCCGTTGGCAGGTCGCGGATGCTGGGCAGCGGCTGCTCACCGGGGCCGGTGACGACCCACGCGGAGTCGCCGTGCCAGATGTGCCAGGCCGCGGTGGGCAACCAGTCGTCGGAGCCCAGCCAGAGCAGGTCGGACTTCTTGGTCGCCTCGGCGATGATCGCCGGGGCGTGTCCGTAGCTCGATGCCGGTGCCACCGGGGAAGGGTATCCGCGCCGGCCGGCCTAAGGTGCGCGCCAGGCGGCCCGGACGGGTGAGGACGCCGTGTCGTCGAAGCCCGGACTCTTGACGTCCCACCAGCAGGCCCACAGCGCACCGTGCTGGGCCACGGATCGCCGCACTGCCTTCGCCCAGGCGACCCGCTCGGCGTCCGTGCCGACGATGGGTGAGCCGAACTCCGCCAGCCCCCACGGCTTGCCGATCGCGGTCGCGATCTTCTCGATGCGCGGGATGATCTTCTTCTCGTAGTCGGTGTAACCGGGTTTCTTGGTCTTGCGGGCCGGGTTGTAGGCGTCCCAGGCAACCACGTCTACGGCGTCGCCGGGGTAGTAGTCGCGCCAGTTGCGGCCTGAGGCCGCCTGCGTCGTGTACTGCTGGAGGATCAGCGTCGGGATGCCTCCGGCCGCCCGGATGACCGGGGAGTACCTCTGCCATGTCGCGCGGTACTGCTCCGCCGTGAAGGTGCCCTTGGCGATCTGGTCCTCCGGCTCGTGGTAGTAGCTGACGTACACCTTCTGGCCGGCCGGTCGCGACTTGAGGAAGGCGCCCAGGGCCTCCGGGGTGCCCGTCTTGAACGACAGCACGACGGTCGTCCTGGCCGAGGTCGAGGCCAGGACCGGGTCGTCACCCCACGCGGCGGGCAGCGCCCCGGAGATGAACACCCGCGCCACGGGCAGCGGATCGGTCGCCGTGGACCCCCACCGGGTCAGGTCCGACGGACGGGCGATGCTCGGCCCGAACAGCGTCGCCCCGGTCGGCACGGTGGGCTTCCCGGACGGCGGCGGCGGCGGCGACGACGGGGCGGGCTTGGCGTGCGGCCAGAACAGTACGAAACCGCCGACCAGCAGCAGCACCGCCAGCGGGACGGCCACCAGCAGCCAGCGCCGCGGATCGCTCCATGCCGGAGTCGGGCGGACCGGGGGGGTCGTCGGCTCGGCGACCCCTGTGGATGCCGATCCGGGCGGCCACGTGGGGCCGCCTCGATAATTGTCGTCGTAGTCAGTCATCCAGTCCCCGTGGTCGAAGGTCCGGGGCCAAAGGTACGTCAACGCCCGGGGAGCCGGCTCGCCGTCCCCCGCCGAAGTAGGGTCGCGGGGTGCTGCGCTACGAGATCGTCGACGTGTTCACCGACCGGCCGTTCGAGGGCAACCCGCTCGCCGTGGTGCTCGACGGCGGCGCGTTGACGACACGGCAGATGCAGGCGCTGGCCCGGGAGTTCCACCTGTCCGAGACCGTCTTCCCGATGGCCAGCGACACGGCCGACTACCGGCTGCGGATCTTCACCCCGGAGACCGAGCTGCCCTTCGCCGGTCACCCCAGCGTCGGCGCCGCCCACACGCTGGCCCGCCTGGGGCGCATCCCCGCCGGAGCCGTGGTCCAGGAGTGCGGCGCCGGGCTGCTGCCGGTGCACGTCGGCCCCGAGTTGGTCACCCTCACCGGTGGGCAGCCGCAGGTCGGTGACGAGCTCGACCCGGCGGACCTCCTGGGCGCCGTCGGCCTGTCGCCGGCCGACTACGCCGGGCCGGCACCGCGCAAGGCCGGCTGCGGCATCTCCTTCGCGTACCTGTCCGTGCATCCCGACGCGCTGTCCCGCACCGTCCCGGATCTGGCCCGGCTGCTCCCGCTGGGGCTCGACTCCGGCCTGAGCGTCTCGGCATGGGACAGCAACACCGGGACGGCCCGGGCGCGGGTCTTCGCCGGCGAGGTCGGGGTGCTCGAGGACCCGGCCACCGGCTCCGCGGCCCTGGGCTACGGCCTGTGGCTGGTGGTCGGCGGGCTGCTCGGACCGGAGGGCACCCACGGTTACACCGTCCGGCAGGGAGTGGAGATGCTGCGGCCCTCGACACTGGCCTGCACGGTCACGGCCGAAGGCGGCCGGCCGGTGCTCGCGACCGTCGCGGGCCGGGTCGCGCCGGTGGCCAGCGGCACGATCCGCGAGCCGTAGGTGGCCCGGTCAGCCGACCTGCGCGATCCTGGCAGCGACAACGAGGCGATGCACCTGCCGCCGCCGCGGGACACGCTGCTGATCGCCATCGCCGTGCTCGGTGTGTCGACCTCGGGGCCCCTGATCGCCGCGACAGCCGCGCCGGCTCTGGCCATCGCGTTCTGGCGCAACGCCATGGCGATGGTGGTGATCGGGCCGGTGGCGCTGGTGCGCTTCCGGCAGGAGTTCCGACGACTGAGCGGGCGGGAGTGGCGGGTCTGCGCGCTGGCCGGGGTGCTCCTGGCGGCGCACTTCGCCACCTGGGTGCCCAGCGTCAAGCTGACCAGCGTCGCCTCTGCCACGGCCCTGGTCGCCACACAGCCGATCTGGGCCGCCGTGCTGGCCCGGGCGTTCGGCCGCCGGATCCGCGGCGGTGCCTGGGTGGGCATCGGCGTCGGCGTTTTCGGAGCGGCCCTGGTGACCGGTGCCGACTTCAGCATCTCCACCCGCGCCGTGACCGGTGACCTGCTGGCGGTGGCTGGAGGCGCCCTGGCGGCCGCATACGTGACCGCCGGCGGTGCCAGCCGGCGCACCGTCTCCACGACCGTCTACACCACCGTCGCCTATTCCCTGTGTGCCGCCGTGCTGCTGATCGTCTGCCTGGTGAGCGGCCAGCGCCTCGGCGGGTACGACGGCGGCACCTGGGCTCGGCTGGTCGCCCTGACCGTCGCCGCCCAGTTGATCGGCCACTCGCTGATCAACCGGGTGCTGTCGTCGACCAGCGCGACCGTGGTCAGCCTGGCCATCCTGTTCGAGGTGCCTGGGGCGGCGATCGTCGCGGCGGTGTTCCTGCGGCAGACCCCGGCGCTGGCCGCGCTGCCCGGCCTGGCGCTGCTGCTGGCCGGCCTGGCGATCGTGGTGCGCTCCGGCGGCCGTGCCGTACCTCTCGAATGAGCAGGGGGATGCGCGCAACTACCATCCAGACGCATGGAGACCCTGCGCCCGCGCCGGTCCTGCCTGGCCGTCCCCGGCAGCTCGCTCAAGATGCTCGGCAAGGCTCCGGGGCTGCCGGCCGACCAGGTGTTCCTCGACCTGGAGGACTCCGTCGCGCCCGATGCCAAGGAGAGCGCGCGGGCCAACATCGTCGCCGCACTCAACGGCGGAGGGTGGGGGGAGAAGACGCGGGTGGTCCGGGTCAACGACCTGACGACCCAGTGGACCTATCGTGACGTGGTCAGCGTGGTCGAGGGAGCCGGGGCCAACCTCGACGCTGTGATGCTGCCCAAGGTCGCCGACGCCGAGCAGGTGCACTGGCTCGACCTCACCCTGACCCAGATCGAGAAGACGATGGGCTACGAGGTCGGCCGGATCGGCATCGAGGCGCAGATCGAGAACCCCCAGGGCCTCATCAACGTCAACCACATCGCCTTCGCCAGCGACCGGATCCAGACCATCGTGTTCGGGCCGGCCGACTTCATGGCCTCGATCAACATGCCGAGCCTGGTCGTCGGCGGGCTCAATCCCGACTACCCTGCCGATCCCTACCACTACATCCTCATGCAGATTCTCATGGCGGCCCGGGCGCGGGGCGTGCAGGCCATCGACGGCCCGTACCTGCAGATCCGCGACGTCGACGGCTTCCGTGCGGTGGCCAGGCGCTCGCAGGCGCTGGGGTTCGACGGCAAGTGGGTGCTGCACCCGGGGCAGATCGACGCGGCCAACGAGATCTACGCACCCAAGCAGGACGACTACGACCACGCCGAGCTGATCCTGGACGCCTACGACCACTACACGACGGTGGAGAAGCTCGGGGCGGTCATGTTGGGCGAGGAGATGATCGACGAGGCCTCGCGCAAGATGGCCCTGGTCATCGCCGCCAAGGGCCGAGCCGCCGGCCTGCGGCGCACGTCGAAGTTCGAGCCGCCTGCGCGTTGACGCGGGCTCGCTCAGGTGGGGAACGGTGAGGGTGTCGGGAAATGCGTCACCACGTCGGCGGCCGCGAAGATCAGGATGATCACGAAGACGAACGCGATCACGCCGACGACCAGCTCCAGGATGCTGATGATGATGGCGGCCAGCGCCAGCCCGTCACCCTGCTCACCGTTCTGCTTGATCTGCCGGCGCGCGACGATGCCGCAGATCAGGCCCGCGGGAGCGAACAGGAACGCGCATACCAGCGCGATGATGGCCATCGTGTTGGTCGGTGCCGCCTGCTGCGGCGGCGGATAGCCGCCGTACGGCGGCCCCGCGCCGTACTGAGGGGGCTGGTCACCGTAGTGCGGGGGTGGCTGCGTCATGCCGGTCTCCATCTCGTCGAGATCACTCTAGGGCGCTGTGCGTTCCGGTCCCGCGACCGGTGACCACCACCTCCCCGAGGTCGGCACAGTACGGCACGCGTGGTGGCCCGGAGAACGGGCCGGCACGGGATACTGCCTGCAGCGACAGCGCCTAGCGATCGGAGTGGACCGTGGCACGCCTCGGGCAGACAGAGGGGCTCACCGACGTCCAGCGCGAGATCCTCGCGACGGTGCGGACCTTCGTCGACAAGGAGATCCTCCCGTACGCCACCGACCTGGAGCACAAGGACGAGTTCCCCGAGGCGATCGTCGAGGGGATGAAGCAGATGGGCCTGTTCGGGCTCATGATCGACGAGGAGTATGGCGGCCTCGGCGAGTCGCTGCTCACGTACGCGCTGGTCGTCGAGGAGATCGCCCGCGGCTGGATGAGCGTGTCGGGCATCATCAACACCCACTTCATCGTCGCCTACCTGCTGCGCCAGCACGGGACCAGCGAGCAGAAGCAGCACTTCCTGCCCCGGATGGCCACCGGCGAGATCCGCGGGGCGTTCTCGATGTCCGAGCCCGGGTGCGGCTCCGACGTCGCCGCGATCAAGACTCGCGCCGTCCGCGACGGCGACGACTGGGTGCTCGACGGGCAGAAGATGTGGATCACCAACGGGCTGCGGTCGGCCGTCGTGGCGACCCTGGTGAAGACCGACACCGGCGAGGAGTCGGTCTACCGGAACATGACCGCCTTCCTGTTGGAGAAGACGCCCGGGGCGTCGCAGTCGGGGGGCATCACGATCCCGGGGCACATCGAGAAGATGGGCTACAAGGGGGTGGAGTCGACGGAGATGATCCTCGCCGACCACCGGGTGCCGGGCACGGCCGTCCTCGGCGGCGAAGCGGGTGTCGGTCGCGGCTTCTACCAGATGATGGACGGCATCGAGGTGGGCCGGGTCAACGTGGCGGCGCGCGGCTGCGGTGTCGCGCAGCGGGCGTTCGAGCTCGGCGTGCGCTACGCCCAGCAGCGGGAGGCCTTCGGCAAGCCGATCGCGCAGCATCAGGCGATCCAGTTCAAGCTGGCCGAGATGGCCACCAAGGTCGAGGCGATCCACGGCATGATGGTCCGCGCGGCGCGGGTCAAGGACTCCGGGGAGCGCAACGACCTGGAGGCGGGCATGGCCAAGTACCTCGCCGCGGAGTTCTGCAAGGAGGTCGTCGAGGACTCCTTCCGGATCCACGGCGGCTTCGGCTACAGCATCGAGTACGAGATCGAGCGGCTCTACCGCGAGGCGCCGATGCTGCTCATCGGCGAGGGCACGGCCGAGATCCAGAAGATGATCATCGGTCGGCGCCTCCTCGAGGAGTACGCGTTGAAGCGGTGAGCACACCATCGCTCGCCGGGCTCTTCCGCAGGCAGGGCGAGGGATGCCTGCCCGGCTCCCTGCTGCGGCCGGACTACGCGGGGGAGCGGCGTTCGGCCCACCACCGGCGCACCACCTCGAGCTTGCGGTCGAACTCGGGATCCTTGATCACCCAGCCGGGCCGCAGTGCCGAGAGGCGCTCGTTGATGTGATTGGCCGTCACGGTGAGTGCGCCGGTCCTGACGCCGATCTCGGTGACGTCGGACCAGGCGATCCGCCGCCGGCCGAACAGCCGCCAGAAGACGAGGTGGTCGTCGGTGAGCAGCAGGCCGCGGGCCGGTGCGATCATCAGCACCGCGGTCAGCGGGAACAGCAGCCACTGGGCTCGGTGCGGCGGCAGCAACGCGGTGAGCGCGAAGAGTGCGATGGCCAGCGCGGGCAGGGTGAGGAACTGCCGCAGCGGGGGCCGCAGGTGCACCGGCTCCGCCACGCGCCGAGTATGGCACTGGTCCCAGCACGCGATCAGCACGATGTCGAAGGAGACGCCATGGAGTTCGGCCGGTACTACGAGGAGTTCGAGGTCGGGACGACCTACCTGCACTGGCCGGGCAAGACGGTGACGGAGTACGACGACCACCTGTTCTGCCTGCTGACCATGAACCACCATCCCCTGCACCTCGACGCCCACTATGCCGAGTCGGCGACGGACTTCGCGCGCAACGTGGTGGTCGGCAACTACATCTACTCGCTGCTGCTGGGGATGTCGGTGCCCGACGTGAGCGGCAAGGCGATCGCGAATCTCGAGGTGCAGTCGCTGCGGCACGTGGCCCCCACCTTCCACGGCGACACGATCTACGGTCAGACGACCGTGCTGGCCAAGACCGAGTCGAGGTCGAAGCACGATCGCGGGATCGTCGAGGTCGAGACGAAGGGTTGCAATCAGGACGGCACGCTGGTCTGCGTGTTCCGCCGTAAGGTGATGGTGCCCAAGCGGTCCTACGGTGAGGCGCGCGGCGGGGAGCAACCGGGCCGCCCGCGGCTGCGCGAGGGGTAGCGTCAAGGCTGGAGTCGATGGGTAGGGCAGTTGCCCAGCCCCGGAGGTGGCCCTGTGAAAGCCGTCGTTCTGATCCTGTTCGTCCTGCTGGTCGTGGTGGTCTTCTGGTTCGCCCTGGGCAACAGTGGGCCGCCGGCCCGGATCCGGCGTCGGGTCGTCGAGCGACGGCCCGAGACCCGGCGGGTGCGGCGCCAGGCGACCTACGTCGAAGCGGTGCCCGAGTCTCTCGACGAGCCACCCGAGGTCGTCGAGGAACGTCGAATCGTCGAGTAGGCGGCGCCGATGAGCTTGACCGCTACTTGTCCACGCTGCGCGGGCCCGGTCCGGCCGCCGGATCTGATGTCCAGTGAGTGGCGTTGTGAGTTGCACGGCGCCGTCCATCCCTACTACGTCGCGGCAACCGTCGGCCCGGCAGCGCTCGAACACCTGACCCGGCATGCCGCCGTCCCGCTCTGGTGCCCGCTCCCGCTCCTGCCGGGTTGGACCGTCACCGGCGCGGCGCACGCCGGCGACGAGCGGACCGGCGCGCGGGCGACCGCGTTGGCCTGTGCCGGGCCGGCACCGCTCGGCGGGGTCGCCGACCTGCTGCTGGTCGCCGAGGAGCCGGGGGTCGGCCTGGGGGCGCACTACGCTGGCCTGCACGGGCCGGATGCCGGGCGGGAGTTCACTTCCGTGCCGGATACCAAGATCCTCGTCGCCGGGCATCCGACGCCGTTGTGGTCGGTGCCGGCCGGTGACGAGCGCTGTGCCTTCGTCGGCGAGGCCGGGGGGCTGTGGCTCTGGGCCGTGCTCTGGCCCCTCGATGCCGGCTACGTCTTCATCGAGCATGTCGAGCTACACGACCTGCGCGAACACGCGCCGGACGGCATCGTCTTCGGCGCCCCGTCGCCCTATCTGCGGCCTGATGCCGACGGCCCGGCGCACGGCTGAACGGCCCGCTGTCAGGCCACAAATCACGTGATCGTGGTATGCCGGGTGCCTCATGGCACCAGCGGCCACCGGGAGGCCTGGCCGGTGGCCCGGTGTCGGCACGGCGGCCGCGCATCGTGGCGGCCTCGGCTACAGGTCGAGGATCAACGCCAGGGCCTCGTTGACCTGCCGCATTTCCTGGACGGTCAGGAACCCGACCGATTCGGTGAGGCGGCGGAGGTCGACGGTGTCGAGCTGGTCGCACATGACCAGGGTCTCGTGGTCGCCGATGACCACCGACGGGCGGAAGCTGGTCTTGCACGCGCTGGTGCTGGTGAAGGCGACGATCCAGGTGCTGAGACTGAGCCAGTCCGGCTGCAGGACGACGGCGAACCGGCGCCCCCTTTGCTCGTGGCCCTTCCCGCGGGCTGGCAGTCGGTACACCTCACCCCGCATGCAGCGCGGCCTTGTCCTCCTGGATCGCCCCGATCTCCGCGAGATCGACGGGGTCATCCTTGATGGCGCGCGCTTCGGCGGCGGCGAGCTGGCGGCGTTCGTCACGTCGCAGTGCCGCGAGGGCGGCCAGGATGACCTGGTCCGCGCTCTGGCGCCGGGAGGCCCCGAGTGCCAGCAGCAGGTCACGGGTGCTGGTCTGGACCTTGACGGTGGTGGTGTCAGGCATGTGTTGAGTCTACCCGCAGTAGACCACCTGGTGGAGTTTCGGTGGCCCGGTGTCAGCGGCGCGGGGACTCGCCGTTGTCGACACCGTCGAGGAAGCACTCCCACTCGAGCGCGGTGAACATCAGCACCGGGCCGTCGGGGTGCCTCGAGTCGCGCAGGGCGTAGTGGTCGCCCAGGTCGGCGACCTCGACGCAGCCACCGTTGTTCTGCGACTTGGTGCTCTTGCGCCAGGCGGCGTGGGACAGGTCGGTGCTCACCCCTGCGCTCCTTCAAGCTCCGGCGTACTGGCCGGCCACCGCCGCGATCAGCGTGGCCGACTCCTGCTTGCTGAGCGCGGCCGCGGCTATGTGACTGTATGCCAGGCTGCACCTGCGCAGGTCGACCTCCTTCTTCAGATACAGGTTTCCGGCCTGCCCCTCGACGTAGACGACCGGGGCGTGCATCTTCTCGGCGAAGTCGAAGATGGTGAACGCGCCGAGGGTGCCCGGGTAGCCGCCGCTGCGGAACGGCACCACCTGCAGGGTGACCTGCTTGGGCAGCCTGGTCAGGTGCCGCAACTGGTCGGCCATCACGGCCCTGCCGCCGACCTCGCGGTGCAGCACCGCCTCGTCCAGCAAAACCCGCACCTGCGGCGGGTCCTTGCCGAACGCCTGCTCCTGCTGCTCCAGGCGAATCCTGACCTGGAGCTCGACCTCCTCTTCGGTGGGCCCGACGGTGCACGTCTCGGCGATCGACCTGGAGTAACCCTCGGTCTGCAGCAGGCCGTACACCACCATCGGCTCGAACGCCCTGATCGCGATCGCCGCGCTCTGTAAACCGAGGAACGTCGAGAACTGCGGAGCTATCGCGCCGAACCCCGACCACCAGCCGCGCTGCTTGCCGAGCCTCTGCAACTCCATCAGCTCGGCCCGCAGCCGCTCGTCGCCCACCCGGTAGGCGGCGAGCATCGCCTCCACCTCGGCCCGGACGGTCCCGACCTCGCCTGCCTCGATCTTCTGGATCTTGCTGACCGAGCAGCCCAGCCGGTCGGCGATCTGGCCCTGTGACACGTCGGCCGCGTCCCGGAGGCGGCTGAGCTGCTCCCCGAGCTGCCAGCGCGGGATGGTCGGGGCGATCGGCCTGGGCATCATTTCCTTCACCGTCACGTGCAATCGCGCTGACCGTTTCGGCCTGCGAGACGCGGACGCGAACGTGCACGTCCGGAAGCCAGCCGAGCCTACGGGAGTCCGATCGAGCGCTAAAAACTTATGGCATAACCTTGACACAACCACCTTGAAATGCCAGCTTGAAGGGGTGACCCGCTGGCTCGGCCGGGACCCGGGACGCGAGCGCTGTCCGGGACCGGGCGGGCAGGCTGCGTTCGGTGCCGCCACATCGGCGGGGACGGGCTCGTCCGATCCGGCGTGCTCGTCGCGCGCCGCGAACCCAAGGAGTGTCATGGCCACCCGGGAGAAGCGGCACCCGCCGCCGCCAGCCACCGACCCCGCGCCGCTCGTGCCTCGGCCGGGGCACCGGCCCGCCCGACCCGCGGACGAGCGCGGCCGGGACGCCGGGGTCACCACGCCGGTGGCGGTGTTGCACGGCGGGCTCGCGGTGGGCGTGCCGTCCTATGACGCCGTGCTGGCCGAGCACGGCCCGCACTTCCCCGGGGCGGACTCGTGCCGGGCCTGCGGCTTCGTCTACACCGACCACCCGATCTGCCCGGCGGTGATCCTGGCCCAGGCCGGGTTCGCCGATCTCGCAGACCGGGTGCGGGTCGTGCCCGAGGCCGACCGGGAGTACGGCGCGCTGTGCGAGCTGGCGGTGGCCGTACAGCGGATGGGCGCCCGTCTCGACGTGATCGGCGCCAGCGTCACCGCCCCCAAGAACACGGGGGGTCGCCACCGGCGGTCCTTCCGGACCCGACGCACGGACTGACGGCCTCGACCCGAAGGAGAATCGACGTGGGACTTGTTTGCCGGCCACTGGCATTGGGGCTGCTGCACCTGCCGGCGCAGGTAGCACCCGACCGGCGGCGGCAGGCCCGCCTGGCCCTGGCGTTGTACGCCAACAACCACGGCTACGCCATCGCCGAGACGTTCGAGGTCGACGGCGGCGCGGCGGACGCGGCGACCCTGCAGGCAACAGAGCATCTTGCGGAGCAACTTGACGCGGCGGCGCTGGTCGTGTCCGGAGCCGTCGACGCCGAGCGGGTGGAGGCGTTGGCCTGGCGAGCCCGGTTACTCGTCCTCGCGGCGAGCTAGCTCTCACCAGGCGGCGCCGGGAAGGTCCGGGCCGGCGTCCTGTTTCGTCGCGAGATTGCGCAATTGCACGCTCCACGGTCAGGACGGGTCGTACCATCGCCATAACGTTACGTGACCGAGCCGGTTCGCAGTGTAGCAACTGCCGTATCCCGCGCCAGCGCCGGAGGAGGTGCACATGCAGCAGGGCGCGGATGATGGACGTGCCTCGCTCACTGCCGGGCCACTGGCCGGACGCTACGAGCTGATCAGCACTCTCAAGAGCGGCAACGGCGTCGACACCTACCTCGCCGTCGATGTGTGGACCGGCCGCGACGTCGTCGTCAAGTCCATCGACCCAGCGATCGTGCACGCGGCCGCGCGGCTGAGATTCGAGCACGAGACGCAGGTGCTTCGCGGGCTGACCGGCACCGGGCTGCCAGGGCTGTACGACGGTGGGGTGGCCGACGACCGGTTGTTCCTCGTCCAGCCGCTCGTGCCCGGCGTCACGCTCGAACACCGGTTGCTGGGGGGCCCGCTGGGTCTGGGGCCGTCGCTGCGGATCGGCCTCGTGCTCGCCGAGGCGCTGCGGGTCGCACACGGGGTGGGTGTGTGCCACCGCGACATCCGGCCGTCGAACGTCATGATCGACGGCACCGACCCGATCGATACGGTGACCTTGATCGACTTCGGTTTCGCGCGCAGCCCCTGGCTGGACGAGGAGATCCGCGACGACCTGGTCGGGACGGTCCGCTATCTGGCCCCGGAGTCCGCGGGCCTGCTCGCCGCTCCCGCCGACCAGGGCTCGGACCTGTATGCGGTCGGCGTGCTGCTCTACGAGTGCCTGGCCGGACATACACCGTTCCCCGGGCCCACGGTCGGTGACCTGCTCCGCCAGCACCTCAGCATGCCGGTGCCCGAGTTGCGGGAGATCGGCGTGCCGGTGCCGCGCGCCGTCGACGCCCTGCTGCAGCGTCTGTTGCGCAAGGAGCAGGCCGAGCGCTACCAGTCCGCGTCGGCCCTGGCCGCGGATCTCAGGGACCTGCTGACCGCCCTCGAGGCCGGTGATCTCGAGCCGCGGCTGGTGATCGGCCGGCTGGACCAGCGGGTCAGCCTCACCGATCCGGCGTTCGTCGGGCGTGAGGCGGAGCTGGAGACCCTCGGTGCCCTGGTGGCCGGTCTGGCCGAGGGAGCAGGTGGCCTGGTACGGCTGGAAGCCGACTCCGGCGTCGGCAAGAGCCGGCTGCTCTCGGAGGCCACCCGGCAGGTGGGCGCGCTCGGTGTCACGGTCCTGCGCGGACAGGGAGTGGCACACGGCGCGCAGCGCCCGTACACACTGCTCGACGGCGTGGCACAGGGACTGGTCGCCCTGCTGGAGACCGACGAGCCGGCTCGCAGCGCACTCGCGGAGGAGCTCGCGGACGTCTCGACCGCGGTGGCGAGGGCACTGCCGTCCCTGTCCGGCGTTCTCGGCGTCAGCCCCGACCGGGACCTGGGGCCGGAGCGGTTCGGCGAACACCGCAGCCTGGCCGCGCTGCGCCGGTTGTTCGCCGCGGTGGCGTCGCCGCGGCGGCCGTTGCTGCTCGTGCTCGACGACTGCCAGTGGGCCGACACGCTGACGATCCGCCTGCTCGCCGCGCTCTTTCCGGGAACGTCCTCGCCGCCGTTCCTGGGTGTGATCGTGGCCTTCCGGTCCGACGAGGTCGCGCCCGACCACGCGCTGCGCACCATCGCCGGCGGGCAGACCATGCGCCTGGGTCCGCTCTCGCCGCAGGCGATGGACCTGCTGGCCGAGTCGATGGCCGGCCCGCTGCCCCGGCCGGCGCTGAATGCCGTCGAGCGGCTCGCGCAGGGCAGCCCGTTCATGGGCGCGGCGGTGCTGCGCGGCCTGGTGGAGTCCGGCGCGCTCGCCCGAGGGGCCGATGGCTGGCAGATCGACCAGGTCGCCCTGCAGCATGCCCAGACGGCCCGGCGATCGGCCGCGTTCCTGGTCAGCCGGCTGGAGCTGCTCTCGCCGAACGCCCTGGACCTGCTGTCGGCCGGCGCCGTTCTCGGCAAGGATTTCGACGTCGATGTCGCGGTGCAGTTGGTGGCCGGCGCAGGCGGGGCGGCGCCGGAGATCATCGAGGAGGCACGGTGCCGGCGCCTGTTGTGGGTCGACGAGCGGACCGGTCGGTGCAGCTTCTTCCACGACAAGATCCGGGAGGCCCTGCTCGACCGGCTCGACGGTGGGAGCCGGCGCGCGCTGCACGGCCGCGCTGCCGACGCCCTGGTCGCAGCACTCGGGCCGGCCGGCGTGCCGGCCGGCAGCCCGGTGTTCGACGTCGCCTATCACTACGACGCCGCCGGCCGGTCGGCGGAGGCACTTCCCTACGCCCTGGCCGGTGCAACGCTCGCCCGGACCCAGCACGCGCTGGACCTCGCCGTCACGCACTACCGGATGGCCGAGCGGGCGGCCGCCACGGACCCCGCGACCCGAATCAGGATCGCGGAGGGCCTCGGCGACCTGCTGACGCTGCAGGGGGTGTACGCGGAGGCCGAACGCCAGCTGACCGTCGCCCGAGAGCTGGTCGATGACGCGGTCTCGGCCGCGTCGCTGGACGGCAAGCTGGGCGAGCTGGCCTTCAAGCAGGGCGACGTGCCCACGGCAAAGCGCCACCTGGAGGGCTCGCTGGCCCGGCTCGGGCGCCCGATCCCGCGCAGCCGGCCGATCTTGCTCGTGCGGCTGTTGTGGGAGCTCGCGGTGCAGATGGGGCACTCGGTGCTGCCGGGGTTCACGGTCGGTCGCCGGTCCGCCGTGGGTCATGAGGCCGACTTCCTGGCGATGCGGTTGTACAGCCGCCTGGCCTACGTCTACTGGTTCCACAGCGGCAAGGTGCCGTGCGCGTGGAGCCATCTCCGCGGCATGAACCTCGCCGAGCGTTACCCGCCTTCCGCCGAGCTGGGTCAGGCCTACTCGGAGCACGCACCGGTGACGACGATGCTGCCGATGTTCGGCCGCGGCGTGCACTTCGCCGAGCGCTCTCTGGCGATCCGGCGTGACCTCGGCGACCTTTGGGGGCAGGGGCAGAGCCTCGGTTTCACCGCCGTCGTGCTCTACGCGGCCAGCCGGTACGAGGAGTCGATGGCGGCCAGCCGCGAGGCGATCCGGTTGATGGAGCGCTCCGGTGACCAGTGGGAGATGAACACCGCCGGGTGGAATCTTGCCATGGCGCTGTACCGCGCGGGGGACAACGCGCAGGCGGCCGAGGTGGCTCGCGAAGTGTTCGCCTCCGCGCAGGCCATCGGCGACCAGACGTCGGCCGGCACCGCCCTGAGCGTGTGGACGCGGGCCCGGGTCGGCCGCATAGACGGCCAGCTGATCAGCGACCAGCTGGCCAAGGCGGGGGAGGACGTGAGCACGATCTGCGAGCTGCACATGGCCGCGGCGATCCACCTGCTCGACGCCGGTGACCCGCACGGGGCGACGGTGCATCTGGACACGGCGCGAGCCACCGCACGCCGGCACGGGTTGCGCCAGGAGTATGTCGCGCCGATCAACCCGTGGCGCGCCACCGCCCTTCGCCGGCTGGCCGAGACCACGTCGCGGCACAACGGGCCGTTGCTGAACCGCCGGCTGCGCCGGGCCGCCGCCGCGGCCCGGCGGGCCCGGCTGACGGCCTGGAGCTACCGGAACAACCAGCCGCACGCCTTGCGTGAGTGCGGGCTGATCGCATCGTTGCGGGGACGGCGCTGGCGTGCCGGTCAGCTGCTCGCGAGCAGCCTGCGGATCGCCGAGCAGCAGGGTGCGAGCTACGAGGCGGCCCTGAGCCGGTTGGCACTCGCCGAGCTGGAGCTGGGCAGGGGTGGGCCGCAGCGCGCCTACGACGACGCGCTGGCCCAGGTACGGACCCGTCAGAACGCCCCGGAGGTCGAGCCCGAGCCCGAGGCGGTCGCGTCCACGGTGTCGCTGTTCGACCGGTTCACCACACTGCTCGAGGTCGGCCGGACCATGACTGCCGCGGCGACCGCGCCGGCGGTCGAGGCGGCGCTCAGGGACGCGGGACTGTCCCTCCTGCGCGGTGATCGCTGTCGCCTGGCGACGGTCGCCTCGCTGGGCGACGACCACCTCACCACGTTGTCCGGTGAGTCCGTGGACGACGGCACTCGTACCCTGCTGATCCGCGCTGTCGCCGAAGGCCGGCCGGTGGTGGCGCGGGACGAGAGTGGGGGCGGGCTGCCCCCTGGCGCGCGTTCGGCACTGGCCGCGCCGATCATGGTGCGCGGGGAGCCGGAGGCCTGCTTCTACGTCACGCACAGCCAGGTCGACGGGCTGTTCGGCGACCAGGAGATCCAGCTCGCGGCCTTCATGGCCACCTTGGCCGGCGCGGCTCTCGAACAGTTGGGCAGCGAGACCAGATTCCGGTCGCTCGCGCAGAACTCCAGCGATGTCATCACCCTGGTCGGCAGCGACGGCGTCGTGAGCTACCAGAGCTCCGCGGTGAGCCGGATCTTCTCCCTGCCCGCCCCGGGGCTGGTCGGTCAGTCCTTGGGCAACTGGGTGCACCCGGCAGACCTCGGGCGACTGACCGAAGCGCTCGCGACGGCCACCCGTGGCGACGAGACCCGCGTGGAATGCCGGTTGCAGCACGCCGACGGCTCCTACCGGGTGACCGAGACCGCGATCACCAACATGCTCGAAGAGCCCACGGTGTCGGCCCTGGTGCTCAACACCCGTGACGTGACCAGGCGGCATGCCCTGGAGGGCGAGCTCCGCGAGCGGGCACTGCACGACGCGCTGACCGGCCTGCCCAACCGGGCGCTGTTCCTGGACCGGGCCAGGCAGGCCCTGGCGCACGGCCACCGTAAGCCGGTCTCGCTCGTCGTGGCCTTCCTCGACCTCGACGACTTCAAGGCCGTCAACGACAGCCTCGGTCACCGCGTGGGGGACGAGTTGCTGTGCGCCACGGCATCCCGGCTGGTGGACTGCCTGCGGCCGGGCGACACGATCGCCCGCCTCGGTGGCGACGAGTTCGCTGTGCTGCTGGAGGGCACCGACCTGCTGGCGGCCGCCACGATCATCGGGCGGATGCTGTCGGCGGTCGCCGCGCCGCTGGTGCTCGCCGACACCGAGATCGTGGTCCACTCGAGCATCGGCCTGGCCTACGCCGACGATCCGGACGCCGACCCGGACCAGTTGCTCGCGCACGCCGACGCGGCGATGTACGCGGCGAAGGCGCGCGGTAAGCACGGCTTCGAGATCTTCGAGCCGGCCATGCAGGCAGCGGCCAAGATCCGTTCCCAGCTGCGCACCGAGATCGACCGGGCGCTGGCCCGGGGGGAGTTCCGGTTGCACTACCAACCGATTCTCGACCTGCGGAGCGGCCGTACCGTCGGGGTGGAGGCGCTGATCCGGTGGCAGCACCCGGAGCGGGGTCTGCTCGAACCACTTGAGTTCATCAACTATGCCGAGGAGAGCGGTCAGATCGTCGAGATCGGCGCGTGGGTGCTG
This sequence comes from Pseudonocardiales bacterium, assembly GCA_003244095.1. GTDB lineage: Bacteria > Actinomycetota > Actinomycetes > Mycobacteriales > QHCA01 > QHCA01. The sequence continues at coordinate 17,726 of QHCA01000056.1, forward strand.
GACCAGGCGTGCCTCGACGCGGCCGACTTCGGGCCAGGCATGCACATGAACGTGAACGTCTCCGCCCGGCAACTGCACCATCCCGGCCTCATCAGCGACATCAACGACGCGCTCGCCGCCTCCGGCCTGGCAGAGGACCGGCTGACCCTGGAGATCACCGAGACGGCAACGGTGAGCGACGGCAACGCCGGGCTCCACAGCGGGGCGCAGACCCCCATCGCCAGGCTGAGCACGCTCAAGCAGATGGGCCTGCAGGTCGCTCTCGACGACTTCGGCACCGGATACTCCTCGCTGAGTCACCTGCGCAGGTTCCCGGCCGACTACGTCAAGATCGACCGGTCCTTCGTACGGGACATCACGAACACGGCCGAGGATGCGGCGATCGTGCGCGGGGTCATCGAGCTGGCGCACGCGCTCGGCCTGCGGGCCGTCGCCGAAGGGGTCGAGACTGCCGAGCAGCTCGATGTCCTCATGTCGTTGGGCTGTGATCAGGGCCAGGGATTCCTCTGGCTGGCACCCGCGCCACTGGACGAGGCCACGGCCTGGTGCAGCGGGCCGCCACTGGTCAGTGTGCCGTCGCCGAGGTGAACGCGAACCGCGACAGCCGCAACGCCGGGGCGGCCGTAGCGCCGAAGAATGCCTCGGTCGACACCTGCACCTCGCGGCCCACGTCCTCGACCGCGCCCAGCGCATCGAGATCGGACTGGGTGAAGCGCAGGTTGTGCACGCCGGCGCTGATCTGACCGTCCTCGATCAGGAAGGTGCCGTCGCGGGTCATCCCGGTCAGGGTGGTCCGCAGCGGATGCACGACGTTGGTGTAGTGGAATCGGGTGACGTACAGCCCACGCTCGCAGCCGGCGACCAGGTCGTCGAGGCTGGCCTCTCCGCCCTGCAGCACGACGTGCGAGGGTATGGGGCCGTACGGGTTGGGCGGTGGCAGGGCGTGCCCGGTCGAGGTCGTGCCGGCGATAGCGGCCGAGGAGCGGTCATGGGCGACCGCCACGGCGACGCCACGGTCGATGAGGGTCAGCGGGCGCTTCGGCGTGCCCTCCGCGTCGAAGGGCACACCGGGCAGCATGGGGGACAGCGGGTCGTCGACGATGCTCACCCGCTCGTCGCACACCCGCTCACCGAGCCGACCGGACAGGGCCGACCGGCCGTCGTTGAAATCCTTGCCGCCGAGGGCGAGGTAGGCCAGGAACTGCACCAGCACCTGGGTCGCGCCGGGTTCGAGGACCACGGCCCAGTTGCCCGGCTCGACGTCGCGCGGATGCCGGCCGAGCTCGACCTTGCCGGCCGCCCGGGCACCGAGACCGGTGAGGTCGACGCCGGCCAGGGCGGTCGAGGAGCCGTCGGCGTAGCCGGTGCTGTCCTCGCCGCTGGCCAGGATGCTGGCGCTGGCGTAGGTGCCGGCGTGCTCGCCGGCCACGCCGAGGGAGCTGGCGATCGCCTGCTCGATGCGACCCGTCTCGACGAAGCCGGCGCCGAGCACGCCGTCGGGCAGCGTCGACAGGATCTCGGCCACCGCCTGGGCGCGCACCTCTGCGGGGCATCGGGCCGTCTCCGCGTCGTCGCTCCCGGCGGCCAGGTATGCCTGCGGACCGGGGGTGAGGCCGACGAAGAGGGGGTCCCGCGGGCTGATCCTGGCGATGTCTCGGGCCTGCCGGGCGGCGCGAAGCAGCGCGTCGGGCAGGAGTGAGTTGGTGATGGCGATACCGGTCCGTGCGCCGTCGACGACGACGCGGACCCGAGCCTCACCGTCGGCGCGGGCGACGTTCTGGTGCACCCGCGAGTCGGCGAACCGGGTCAGGGCGATGTCGGAGCGGGTCAGCGCGACCTCGACCGCGTCGCACCCGTCGATGGCCAGCGCGGGGCCGGCCAGGTCCAGCAGCTCGGGCATCAGTGCACGCCGACCGTCGCGCGAAATCGGCCGGTCGGGGCGCCGTGAGCCACCCGGGCGACCTGACTGGGCTGGCCCTTGCCGCAGTTCGGCACGCCCCAGACGGCCCAGTCGGCCCGGCCGCCCAGCGCGTCGCAGGACCGCCAGAAGTCCAGGCAGCGCCCGGCGTAGGTGCCGTTGCGGTACATCCGGCCGCGCCGGCCGGCACGGATCTCGTAGGCCGCCTCGCAGCCGAACTGGAAGTTGTCGCGCC
>QHCA01000057.1 GCA_003244095.1 Pseudonocardiales bacterium
CATCGTGGCCAGCTTGTGGGTGCCGGGCAGCGTGGCGAGATAGGCGCCTTCGGCATTGCGGACGTAGGCGATGCCCCCAGCGTCCAGTGCCGCCTGGATGATCCGGTCGATCTCCGTGCGCGTGGTCACTGGCGAGTCACTGGGCGCAGGCGATGCCGCCGGCCGGCAGCGCCATCTCGGCCAACACGTCACGGTAGGTCGCCAGCAGATGCTCGGCCGTACGTTGCCAGGAGAACTGGGCGGCGTGTTCGACCGCACCGAGGGACAGTGTCTGGCGCAGGGCCGGGGCCGAGACGATGCGCTCGATCGCCGCCGCGTAGTCGGCCGGGTCGTGCCCGGCGACCAGCAGGCCGCTCGCGCCGTCGGACACGGTGGTCTGCAGCCCGCCGACGGCCGCGGCGACGACCGGGGTGCCGCACGCCTGTGCCTCCAGGGCCACCAGCCCGAACGATTCGTTGTACGACGGTACGACGACCAGGTCCGACGCGCGGTAGATCCCGGCCAGCCGGTCGGCGTCCACCGGCGGGATGAAGCGCACGACGTCGGCGAGCCCGAGCGAGCAGGCCAGCTTGGACAGGTGCTCGGGGTGGTCGAGGCCGCTGCCGCTGGGGCCCCCGCAGACGAGGACGACGAGCCGGTTGCGCAGGGCCGGCTGGCGTTCGAGCAGCGCGGCCGCGGCCCGCAGCAGCACGTCGGGCGCCTTGAGCGGCTGGATGCGCCCGACGAAGGACAGGACGACGGCGTCGGGTGCGATGCCGAGTCGGGTCCGCGCCGACGATGCCTCGCCCGGCCGGAACTGCTCCAGGTCCACCCCTGGCGCGACCGTGACGACCCGGTCGACCTGCGCGTCGTACAGCTCGATCAGCGCCCGCGCCTCGCCCGCGCTGTTGGCCACCAGCCGGTCGGCCTCGGCGACCACCTGCTCCTCGCCGATCAGCCGGGCCAGTGGCTCGGGGGCGTCGCCCTCGGCGAGCAGAGAGTTCTTGACCTTGGCCAGGGTGTGCGCGGTGTGCACCAGCGGCACTCCCCACCGGTCCTTGGCCAGCCAGCCGACCTGGCCGGACAGCCAGTAGTGCGAGGAGATCAGGTCGTACCACCCCGGCTCGTGCAGCGCCTCGGCCCGCAGCACCGCACTGGTGAAGGCACACAGCTGCGCGGGCAGGTCGTTCTTCGCCAGGCCTTCGTACGGCCCCGCCGTCACATGCCGGACCGTCACGCCGGGAATCAGCTCGACCACCGGCGGCAGGTCGCTGGACGTCGCCCGGGTGAAGATCTCGACCTCGACGCCCATCCGGGCCAGCCGCTTGGACACCTCGACGACATAGACGTTCATGCCGCCCGCGTCGCCGGTGCCCGGCTGGTCCAGGGGGGAGGTGTGCACCGAGAGGGTGGCGATGCGCCGGGGTAGCGAGGGGAGGGGGAGTCTTCGAGCTGCTCGGACCGCCACGCTAGAACCTCCCTGTCCAGCCACGCCCCTGACTAGTGCCAACACCCCCGACCGTCCGGGATCTTCCCGCCGTCAGACAGAATGAACGTTTATGGACGACTCTGTACGCAAGCCGGTCGCCGTCGTCACCGGCGCGAGCAGCGGGATCGGCGAGGCCACGGCCCGTCGGCTTGCCGCTGAAGGGTTCTCCGTCGTGGCAGCCGCCCGGCGGCGGGACCGGCTCGACGCCCTGGTCGCGGAGATCGGCGGCACGGCGGTCACCCTCGACGTCCGCGAACCCGAATCGGTGGCGGCGCTGGCGGCGGCCGTACCCGTCTGCGCCGTCCTGGTCAACAACGCCGGCGGCGCCCGGGGCCTCGCGCCCATCGCCGAAGCCGACGCGGAGCACTGGCGGTGGATGTACGAGGTCAACGTCCTCGGCACCATGCTGGTGACCAAGGCCCTGCTGCCGGCCCTCCTCGCCAGCGGGAATGGCCACATCGTCAGCATCAACTCGGTGGCCGGCCACGAGGCCTATGACGGCGGGGGCGGCTACACCGCGGCCAAGCACGCGCAGAACGCGTTGCTGCTCACCCTGCGCCTGGAGTTGCTCGGCCAGCCGATCCGGGTCACGGAGGTGTGCCCGGGTTTGGTCGAGACGGAGTTCTCCCTCGTGCGGTTCGACGGTGACGAGGAGCGGGCGAGCTCGGTGTACGAGGGCCTGCAGCCCCTCGTCGCCGCCGACGTCGCCGACTGCATCGCCTGGGCGGTCACCCGGCCCGAACACGTCAACATCGACCGCATCGACGTCAAGCCGCGCGCCCAGGCCACCGCCACCCGGGTCGCCCGCGACGCATAGGGCCCGCCGGGAGGGTCTACAGCTGCGTGCCGATCAGGGTCGGCTCGGCCGCCAGCTCGACGCCGAAGGCCGCGCGTACCCCGTCGCGGACTTCGCGGGCCAGCGCCAGCAGGTCCGCCGTCGTGGCACCGCCCCGGTTGGTCAGGGCGAGGGTGTGCTTGGTGGAGATGCCGACCGGGCCGTGGCCGTATCCGCGGCCGAACCCGGCCCGCTCGATCAGCCAGGCCGCGGAGGTCTTGACCCGTCCGGCACCCGCCGGCCAGCTCGGCGGCCGGGCTCCGTCGGCACCCGCGACCGCCGCGAACTCCGCGGCAGACAGGATCGGGTTGGTGAAGAACGAGCCCGCGCTGAACGTGTCCCGGTCGGCGGGGTCGAGCACCATGCCCTTGCGCCGCCGCAACGCCAGCACGGCCTCTCGCACGTCCGCCAGCAAGGCCCGCCCGCCGATCTCCTCGTCGAGGGCCGAGGCCAGCTCGGCGTACCGCAGCGCCCGGCCGTGCCGCTCCGGCGTCAGGGCGAAGCTCACGTCGAGGACGACGTAGCGGTCGTTGCCCTTCAACGCGCTCTGCCGGTAGGCGAACCCGCACTCGGCATTCGACAGCACCACTACCGATCCGGCGACCCGGTCGTACACCCGTACCGACGTGATCGTCTCGGCGACCTCCTGGCCGTACGCGCCGACGTTCTGGATCGGGGTGCCGCCGACCGACCCGGGGATCCCGGACAGGGCCTCGATCCCGGACAACCCGTCCGCCACGCAGCGTGCCACGACCGCGTCCCACGGCTCGCCGGCCTGCACGGTCAGCCGGACCGCACCGGTGCCGTCGCGCAGCATGGCGACTCCCGAGGTCCGGACCAGCACCACGGTCCCCGCGAAACCCTCGTCGGCGATCACCACGTTGCTGCCACCGGCCAGGACCAGGACCGGCTCGGCCTGCGCGTCGGCGTCGGCCACAGCCGCCACGAGGTCCCGCGCCGACGTCACCGTGACCAGCCGGCGGGCCGGCCCACCCAGGCGCAGGGTCGTCAGGGGCGCGATCGGCACCTGCGGCTCGCCTTGCACGGGCTCCAACTCTAGGCCGGGCGACTCTAGGCTATGACCATGGAGCAGACGGACAGCGTGTCCAAGGACTTCTGGCTCAGCGAGGTGCGGGCCGAGGGGCGGGCGCTCCGCGCAGCGGCCGGCGCCCTCGATCTTGACTTGCCGGTGCCGCCCTGCCCGGGCTGGAGCGTGCGCGACCTGGTCGTCCACCTCGGCAAGGTCTACGTCTGGGTGTCGCGGACGATCGCGGCCGGCGACGCCCCGGGAGACCGATCAGGCCTCGGCCCGGACGACACCGACGTGCTCGGGTGGTTCGACGCCGCCTTCGCCGGCCTGCTCGCCACGCTGGAGGCGATCGATCCCGGGGCACCGGCCTGGAACTGGTCGACCCAGCCCGACGTCGCCGCGTTCTGGCCGCGCCGCATGGCACACGAGACCGCGGTACACCGGTGGGACGCCCAGATGGCCGCCGGCGTGGCCGATCCGGTGCAGGTCGAGTGGGCCGTGGACGGCATCAGCGAGGTGCTCGACACCTGGCTGCCGGCCGGCCGGGGGGTGAGCAAGAACGACGCTGACGGGCTGGTCCGGGTGACCGCGAGCGACGCCGACCGCACGTGGTTGGTCCGGCTGCGGCCGGAGGGCGTCACGGTCCTCGACGAGAGCGCGCTGCTGGAGGACGACGCCGGCGCCCAGACCGGCGTGGCCGGCACGGCCTCCGACCTCCTGCTCGCCCTGTGGGGCCGCCTCACCCCGGACGCGCTGGCCCTCGACGGCGACCCCACCCGCTTCGACGCGCTACGCGTCGGGTGAGACCCGCACCCCGCCGCCGTCGTCCAGCGCCTTCCGGAATGCGTCGAACACCTCCTCGTTGAACAGCACGAACCGCACCTCCTCGACCGACGACGGCGCGGCCTGCCGGATCCCGAGCACCGCCTGGCGGGCGGCGTCGGCGACCGGCCAGCCGTACACGCCCGCCGAGACGGCCGGGAACGCGATCGTGCGGACGCCGAGATCGGCCGCCACCCGCAGCGTCTCGCGGTAGCACGACCGGAGGAAATCGGTGCGGTCTAGGGGCGGGGAGTAGACCGGCCCGACCGTGTGGATCACCCACTTGGCCGGCAGGTCACCGCCGGTCGTGGCCACCGCCTGCCCGGTGGGCAGGCCGTCGACATAACCGGTCCGGCGCAGCGCCTTGCAGGCCGCCAAGATGGCCGGGCCGCCCCGATCGTGGATCGCGCCGTCGACGCCGCCTCCGCCGAGGAGCGACGAGTTGGCAGCGTTGACGACAGCGTCGACCTCCTGGTCGGTTATGTCGCCGCGCACCAACGTGATCCGCATGGATCTACCGTGCCCTAGGCGCTGGTGGGGTCGTCATGACTGAAGAACGACCGACCGGACACGGAGTTGTCCTGGCTCCGGCGAAGGCAGTACCGAGATGGCTAAGCACGACCAGATGATCGCGCTGTACCGCCGCGAAGTCGACCCCGAGGACTACACCCGGGGGATGGGAGGAGGCCGACGAACCCCACCGCGGCCACGGCGGCGACCAGGCCCCCGCTCAGCAGCGCTCCCACCCCGCTGCTCTCACCCCCGACGGCAGTCATGTCGACCGACTCCAGCAGCAGGCCGGCAGCGGCGACGGTGAACAGCGCGGTCGCGACGGTCGACGTGAACCCCTCGGGGAGCACGCCGGCCCGGGGGGTACGCCGGCGCAGCAGCAGCCAGACCCCGAGCCCGATCAGGCCCAGCACACCGGCCGCCACCCGATATTCGACCACCTCACCGAAGTGATGCGCGGTCGCCGCCTCGGCGCAGTTGTGGGCGCCGGGCGCGTACTCCAGGAGGTAGTCGCAGCGCGCCTTGGTGTAGGTCACCCCGCTGGGATCGCCGGCCACGAAGCCTCGGCCGAAGATCGCACCGAGGGCCTCCGCCACCAGTCCGCTGACCCCCACGGCGACCATCCCGACGCTGCCCAGCCCGATGGCCGCCAGGATCAGGTCGCCCCACACCCGCCACCCGGGACGCGACTGCATACGGTGATGCTACGACCACTCGCACCGGCGCCGGTGGTGATCCAGCAAGGGTCGCGTGTGGGAGTTGTGCCGGTCAGGCGAGGCGGATCCGCAGCCGCCGGTTGGCCTTTCCCTTGTTCTCGACCTTGAGCACCTCGAAGCGGCCGATCTGCTTCGTCGAGGCGACGTGGGTGCCCCCGTCGGCCTGGGTGTCCAGGCCCACGATGTCGACGATCCGTACCTCCGACAGGTCCGGCGGCAGGAGATTGGTCGCCGTACGGATGATGTCCGGGATCCGCAGGGCGTCGTCACGGGGCAGTACGCGGATGTCGATGCGCCGGTCGGCGGAGACCTCGATGTTGCAGGCGTCCTCCATCCGCTGCTTGAAGTCGGCCGGGATGTCGGGCAGGTCGAAGTCCATCCGCGCGGTCAGCGGTTCCATGTTGCCGCCGGTGACCAGGGCGCCGAAGTCGCGGAACACCACACCGGCCAGCAGGTGCAAGCCGGAGTGCGTGCGCATCAGGGCGGTGCGTCGCTCGTCCGCCACCGCGCCGCGGACCAGCGAACCGACGCCGGGCAGCGGATCGTCGGGATGTGGCTGCAGGATCAGGTCGTCGCCGCGCCGGACACCGACGATCCGGGTCTGCACGCCACCCCAGAGCAGCACACCGTTGTCGGGTGGCTGCCCGCCGCCGCCGGGATAGAAGGCCGACCGGTCGAGCACGATCCCCTCGGGGCCAGTATCGAGGACGGTGGCATTCCACTCGCGCAGCGTGGGGTCGGCCAACTCCAGTCGATGGGTCCGGCCGTGCCTCTCACCGTTCATGCGGCGCACGTTACCGCCGCGGATTTACCAGCGTCCGGTGTTTCGTCCACTTGATCCGCCCCGACCGCGGGAGATTTCCCGTACAGCCGGCCGGACGTCGAGAAGATATACCAGCGACGCGATGATCCCGCCGATGCCGAACAGGCTGAGGAGCCCGCCGAACAAGGGAGCCTGCACCAGCAGGAGGGCTACCAGGGTCAGGATCGCCCAGCCCGGCTTGCTCCACTTGTCGGCCACTTTGAAGGCGTCGGCGGGCTGGATCAGGCAGTTGACGAAGGCAACGCCCTGCAGCAGCAGGGCGGCAAGCTGCAACGCCGCGGTAACGAGGCTGTCGAGGTGGACGAGAACCATGAACGCAGAGTACGTGGCGGCGGCAACGACGCAGGCCCCCGGCGAAATCGTGGAGATCGGCCGGGGGCCTGTCGCGGGTGGTCCTGCTGATAGCCGACGTGCGGTCAGCCGACCTTGTCGGCGGCAGCAGACGCGGCGTCGGACGCGGCCGTGGCGGTCTTCTTGGCCGAGGTGGCGGTAGCCTTCGCCCGGGTGCGGGTCGTCGTCACGCTCTTGCGTGCCGTCGTCGCGGTCGCCTTGGCCTGCCGCTGGGTGAAGGTCAGCCGCTCGCTGAGCACCTGGCTGGCCTTCTGGTTACGGATGCTCTCGACGACCTTGGTGCCGCGGCCGACCAGGTCGGTGTAGACCTCGGAGGCCTTGCCGGTCGCCTTGTTGGAGTAGTCCTCGACAGCGACCCGCAGGGTCGCGGTGTCGAGCTTCCTGGCCTGCTCCTGCAGCCGCTTGTACTCGGCCGGCAGCTCGCGCAGTTTCTCCACGGCGAGGTCGGTCGCACCGGCGGCGAAGTACAGCGGGCGGGTGATCGAGGTGGTCTTGGGCATGTTTGTCTCTCCTAGCTCGGGTTGGTCGGACGACTCGGGGTCGTGCTCGAGGCCGGCGCCCTGGCTGCCTTTGGGGCGACCTTCTTGACTGCCTTCTTGGCGGGTGCCTTGGCGGCCTTCTTGGCGGCCTTCTTGGCGGGTCCGGGCGCCTGGCTGACCGGCTGCCCGTCGTTCTCCTTGCGGAAGGAGTCGTAGATCTCCAGCAGCACCTGCTTCTGCCGCTCGGTCAGCTCCGGCGCAGCCAGCACGGCCATGCGGACCCCCGAGTCGGGCGGCCGGTCCTCCAGAATCCCGGCCTGCACGTACAGGGCCTCCGCGGAGATCCGCAGCCCCTTGGCGATCTGCTGCAGGATCTCGGCGCTCGGCCGGCGCACGCCGCGCTCGATCTGGCTCAGGTACGGGTTGGAGACCCCGGCCTGGGAGGCCAGCTGGCGCAGCGAGATCTTCGCCTGCTCCCGTTGCTCCTTGATGTATTCACCGATGGAGCTCACTCGCATAGGACTCACCCATGCAGTGAATCAAAAGGTGCTTGCTTTTGCAAACGCCCAGCAAGCACCCCGGACCCAGGCTGGCTGGAGGCGGCGCATAGTGGGGGTGGAGGGGCTGGAGGCCCAGGCCCGGCGGGCCGGCGGCCCCAGCCGGGAGCGTGGCGCGGTCCGGCCGGCGCCCTCAGCCGGGAAGCATGGCGCGG
>QHCA01000058.1:0-175 GCA_003244095.1 Pseudonocardiales bacterium
CGTCGGCGATGACCTGGCCGGCCACCACCCGGTCGCCGTCGGTGACTATCGGTCGCTGGTTGATGCAGGTACCCTGGTTGCTGCGCCGGAACTTGTGCAGCAGGTAGGTGCGCCGGGTGCCGTCGTCGTGCATGACGCTGATGTAGTCGGCGCACAACTCCTCGACCACGCCGGC
>QHCA01000058.1:236-1154 GCA_003244095.1 Pseudonocardiales bacterium
ACCGCCTGCCGCTGCATGTTGGCACCCATGAGGGCGCGGTTGGCGTCGTCGTGCTCCAGGAAGGGGATCATCGCCGTCGCCACGGACACCATCTGCCGCGGGGAGACGTCCATGAAGTCGACCGCGTCGGGCTCGAGGTAGTCGACCTCACTGCCCTTGCGGCGCACCAGCACGCGCGCGTTGACGAACTTGCCCTTGGCGTCCAGGGGCTCGTTGGCCTGCGCGATGACGTGCCGGTCCTCCTCGTCAGCGGTCAGGTAGTCGATCTGGTCGGTGACCCGGCCCACGGTGACCTTGCGGTAAGGCGTCTCGACGAAACCGAACGGGTTGACCCGGGCGAAGGTCGACAGCGACCCGATGAGGCCGATGTTGGGACCCTCAGGGGTCTCGATCGGGCACATCCGACCGTAGTGCGAGGGATGCACGTCGCGGACCTCGAAGCCGGCCCGCTCCCGGGACAGACCGCCCGGGCCGAGCGCCGACAGGCGGCGCTTGTGGGTCAGCCCGGCGAGGGGGTTGGTCTGGTCCATGAACTGGCTGAGTTGGCTGGTGCCGAAGAATTCCTTGATGGAGGCGACGACCGGCCGGATGTTGATCAGGGTCTGCGGNNGGCGTGATCGCCTCGACGTCCTGCGTGGTCATCCGCTCGCGGACCACCCGCTCCATCCGGGACAGGCCGACCCGCACCTGATTCTGGATCAGCTCGCCGACCGTACGCAGGCGCCGGTTGCCGAAGTGGTCGATGTCGTCGGCCTCGTAGCCCTCCTGGCCCTCGTGCAGCCGCACGACGTACTCGATCGTCTTGAGCACGTCGTCCTCGGTGAGGGTGCCCTGGTTGGTGGGCAGGCTGAGCTCGAGCTTCTTGTTGACCTTGTAGCGGCCGACCTTGGCCAGGTCGTAGCGCTTGGAGTTGAAGAA
>QHCA01000058.1:1188-1760 GCA_003244095.1 Pseudonocardiales bacterium
TAGATGTCGAGCAGGGCCTCGTCCTGGCTGGCGATGTGGTCCTTCTCTAGGGTCGCCTGGATCGACTCCGACCACGCGAAGTGCTCGCGGATCCGGTCCTCGGTCCAGCCCAGGGCCTTGAGAAGTACGGTGACCGGCTGGCGCCGCTTGCGGTCGATGCGCACACCGACGGTGTCGCGCTTGTCGACGTCGAACTCCAGCCACGCACCCCGGCTGGGGATCACCTTGGAGCTGGAGACGTCCTTGTCGGAGGTCTTGTCGGGCTGCTTGTCGAAATAGACGCCCGGCGAGCGGACGAGCTGGGAGACGACCACCCGCTCGGTGCCGTTGATGATGAAGGTGCCCTTGGGGGTCATCATCGGGAAGTCACCCATGAACACCGTCTGGCTCTTGATCTCGCCGGTGGTGTTGTTGGTGAACTCCGCCGTCACGAACAGCGGCGCGGAGTAGGTGAGGTCCTTCTCCTTGCACTCCTCGACGGGTGCCTTGACCTCCTCGAACCGGGGGTTGGAGAAGGACAGCGACATCGAGCCGGAGAAGTCCTCGATCGGGGAGATCTCGAGCAGGATCTC
>QHCA01000058.1:1792-11212 GCA_003244095.1 Pseudonocardiales bacterium
ACGAGCCAGTCGAAGGACTCGGTCTGCAGAGCCAGGAGGTTGGGAACCTCAAGTGGCTCCCGGATCTTGGCGAAGGAAACCCGACGGGCTCCCCCTGGATTGAGCGATGCGGTGGGGAAATCAGTGGACTTGCCGGAGCGGGAGACTGCCAAGATGCGTCCTTCCAGACCTTGCAAAGACATGGACTCGATCGCCACGATGAGCCTGTTTGCGCGCACACCGAACGACCCGCGTCAAACGGGTCACAAATCGGGGGACAACGCAAACTAGCAGTGTAGCCGAAAGGCACACCGCTGTCGAGGCGACCACTGGGACCGAGGTCATCTGTGTCGAGGGTGACTCTCCGGCGTCGATCCGTCAAGAGCGACGTGACCTCACAGTGAGGAACGAGTGGGGCCGGACCCGCCTACAGGGCGTCGACCTTGGCGACCAGCCACTTGCCGCCGGACCTGACCAGGATCATCCGGACCCGGCTCTGATCGATCTTGGGCCCGGCGATCCTGGTGCTGGTCGTCTTCTGGTCGACGAACAGCAGCAGTACGACCTTGTCCGGGCCGGCCGAGACGACCGAGGCGGCCTTGACGGTCGCCACCACGATGACGTGGTACTGCAACGACAGGGGCCTGACGAGCTTGCTCGTGTCGCCGTAGTCGGCCCGGAACGACCCGGTGGCGTCTTTTTTGGCCCGCGCGATGTCGGCGTCGATGTGGCGGTAGTCGTAGGACAGGATCTCCTTGGCGTACGACCGGGCGACCGGCACCGCGGCCTTTCCCGCATCGGCGGTGCGCCTGGCCTGCCAGGCGACCGCGCCGAGCACCACGGTCGCCGCGAGCAGCAGCACCACCGCGAGGGTCAGGCCGGTCACCCGCACGTACCGGACGACGCCGGGAAGTGCACGGCGGCCGGCCCGGCTGGCGGACTCCCGCGCCGGGCCCGGTCGGATGCCGGGCACCGTCGGCTTGGTGACGGGGCGGGGGGCCTTACCCGAAGCCGAGGTCGCGGTCGGGCTCGCCGTCGGGCTCGAAGCCGGGGCCTCCGGCGTGGGCCTGGGTCGCCGTACGCCGACCCGGGCGGCCGAGCTGTCGGTCGCCGGACCATCGGCTTTCGCCGGCGCGCCGATCCGGCTGGGCGCATCGGGGGCGCCGTCCTCGGCGACCGGATCCCCGGACGGCCGCCGGCCACGGGTGCCGGCGACGGGACGGCGGCGGGACGGCGGCGGGACGGCTCGCGGAGGGCGGGGCACGAGATCCTTTCGGGAGGAGTACGAGTGGGTTAGCTGATGAAGTCCAGGGTGCTGGCACGCCAGCCGCCCTTGTCCTTCGCCATCTGCAGCTGGATCCGGTAGTGGCGCCGTTGGCCCTTCTGGTCGGCCTTGTTGCGTACGGTGCTGTCCACGACGACCAGGACGGTCACCGAGCGGGTGTCGGCCGGGAGGACGATGCCGGCCTCGAGCACGTCAGCGGTCGAGCGCACCTGGTTGTCGGTGACGATCTTCCTGACCTGATCGGCGCCCTTGCGGTACTGCTCGCGGAAGTCGCCGGTGGCACCGGCCAGCACGTTGGCGATGTCCGCCTCGAGGCTGGTGTAGTCGAGGGTGACCAGGTTGATCGCCTCCTGCCGGGCGGCGTGCACCGCCTGGGCCTGCATGGCGATCTGTTGCCGGTCGACGCGCACCGTGAATGCCAGGAAGGTGGCACCGGCCACGAGCAGGGCGATGACGACCAGCAGCGTGACGACGAGGACGGGCTGCCGGGAGCGCCGCAGCGATGCGCCGTTGCTCATCGCAGTACTCTCCACGTCCTCAATTCGCTCCTCGCTCGGCTGACGACACGGGTGCGCTCGGTGCTCACTCGGCTATCCGGTCAGTGGGCCGAGCAGCAGCCACTTCCAGGATTGACTGCCCATCAGCTGTTCCTGCCCGCCAGTGGACCCCATGGCCGACCCAGCTCCGTAGGGATCGTATCCGCCGCCAAGCCCCGTGGCCGGCGGAGCGCTCGCGGCGGCCGGCGAGCTCGAGCCGCCACCGGACACGGCCCCGCCGCGCGGCGACGGCGCCCTGGCCGCGCTGCGCACGCCGCTGCCCGCCGCCAGCTCACCTGACGTGCAGTTGGCCGGCGGGGCCGACCGGGTGTAGGCCCGCTTGCAGGGCGCCGGATCAAAGTTGAGCTCCAGGCCGAAGTGCGACGTCCACTGCCTGATCCGGGGGTCGTACTGCAGGAGCGTGAATCCCGACGTCGTCGACGCGGGGTAGGTCACCAGGATCTGTTCGAGCCCGGCCAGCCGCCGGCCCTGGATGTTGCCGACCACTATCAGGTTGGACAGCAGGACACCCAGTGCCGGCTGGAGGCCGGTGAGCAGGCTCTGCAACTCCAGGGCGGCACCGGGGCCCTCGGCCAGCAGGCGCCGGAGGTCGGGGTCGCTCGTACGCAGCTGCGCGGAGAGCGAGGCGAGCCCGGCCGCCCAGGTCTTGATGGCGGTGCTCGACGCGGTCTGCGTGTCGAGGACGGTCTTGCCGTCGCGGATGAGGGTGAGGGTCTGCCCGAGGTTGGCGTTGGCGTCGGTGAGCAGGGCGTCGCCGCTGTCGAGGAGCCGTTGCAGCTCCGGGCCGGTGCCGGAGAACGCCTTGTTGAGCTCGTCGATGACGGTGACCAGTGTCGGGCGGTCGACCGAGTTGACCAGCCGGTCCAGGTTGAGCACCAGGGTCTGTACGAGGACCGGTGTCGCGGTACGGCTGCGCGGGATGACGCTGCCCGCGGTCAGGTAGGGGCCGCCGGCCGTGTCCGGTAACAGGTCGACGTACTGCTCGCCGACCGCCGACCGGTCGGCGACGACCGCTCGGGCCCCGGCCGGGATCCTGGTGTTGCTCTTGATCTTCAGCGCCACGCGGACGCCGTCCTTGCGCAGCGTCAGGTCGCCGACCCGGCCGACTGCCACGCCGCGGTAGGTCACCTCGGCACCGCTGAAGATGCCGCCGGAGTCGGCGAAGTCGGCGGTGACTGTATAGGTGTCGTGCAGCAGCGACCCGCCAAGGCCCACGTAGCGCACCGCGACGTAGGCGACGCCGAGCACGGAGATGACGAGGAACGCGATCACCTGCAGCGTCACGCGGCGCACGATCACAGGTGCAGCCCTCCGAGGAGCAGGCCGACCAGGTCACTTGCCTGGGTGCCCGCCGGGGCCTGCTGGCCGGGGAGCAGCGGCAGGCCGGGCAACCCCGGCAGCCCCGGCAGGCTCGGCAGGCCGGGCAGCCCGGGGCTGGCCGGCAGGGGCAGCGGGGCGGGCGCGCCCGGGACAGCCTGGGCACCCGGGGGCGTGCCGGCCAGGGCGAGGTTGCTGACCAGGGTCGCCAGCGAGACGTCGACGGTGATCGAGAGCCGGGTGAAGTTGCCGGTGGTCGCGCTGCCGAAGTTGCGCGGGAAGGGATAGGTGGTGAGCAGTTCCAGGGCACCCGGGAGGTTCTTGCCGGCTGCCGCGAGGTTGGCCAGGATCGGCTGCAGGGCCTGCAGGTTGGCGATCAGGTCGTCGTGCGTGGCCTGGACCACCCGGGTGCCCACGACGCCCAGCTTGGCCAGTGCCGCCAGCATCGCCGTGAACTGCTGGCGCTCGTTGGCCAGCACCTGCAGGCCGGGGCCGAGATCGACCAGCGCGGTGTCGATGGTGGTGCGCTGCGCCGACAGGGTGGTCGAGAGCCGATCGAGGCCGTTGATGGCACGGACGATGTCCTTCTTCTGCGCGTCGAGACCGCCGACGAAGGTGTTGAGCTGGGCGAGCAGGTCACGTACGTCCGGCTCGCGGCCGGTCAGGGCCTTGCTCAGCTCGGCGTTGATCGTCTGCAGCTGGCCCAGGCCCCCGCCATTGAGCAGCAGAGACAGCGCGGAGAGGACCTCCTCGACCTCGGTGCTGTTGTGCGTGGTACGGGCCAGCGGGATGACGTCCCCGTCACCGAGGGCACCCTGGGGCGGCTCGGCCCGGCAGCTGCTGGCCCCTGCCGGTGGGATACAGGTGGGGGGTGACAGGGAGACGAACTTCTCGCCGAGCAGGCTGGTCTGCCGGATGGCCGCCTCGGCGTTGTCCGGCAGTTTGACGCTGTCCCTGACCCGCATGCGCACCACGGCGGTGAAACCCTTGAGGGTGATCTTCTCGACGCTGCCGACCGTCACGTCGTCCACCTTGACCGCCGACTGCGGCACCAGGTCGAGCACGTCGGAGAACTCCGCCGTCACCCGGTAGACGTGGC
Source organism: Pseudonocardiales bacterium (assembly GCA_003244095.1). GTDB lineage: Bacteria > Actinomycetota > Actinomycetes > Mycobacteriales > QHCA01 > QHCA01. The sequence continues at coordinate 6,030 of QHCA01000058.1, forward strand.
TGCCCGTCGCCGCGCTGCCCGGCAACTGCACGTCGTACAGGCTGAAGCCGCAACCGCTGAGCAGCAGCAGCGACAACAGGAAGGCCGCGGTGGGGACCAGGCGCCTCATCGGCGCCCTCCGGGCAGGACCTTGAGGATGCCGCCGAGGGTCTTGTCGAGCGCGTCGGTCGGCAGCGGCAGAACGCCGCCGATCCCGCCACCCCCACCGCCACTGCCGCTGCCGCTGCCGCCGCCAGTACCCGCACCCGGCGGCAGGGACCCGGGCAGCAGCGGCACCTGCACCGGCAGGACGGCGCCGCCGAGGGAATTGCGGAAGCGCTGGATCAGCGCCACCAGGTCGGCCGGGCTGAGGGCCTTGCAGTCGATCCGGGGCGCCTTGAGCGCCTTGAGCACCGCGGGGTCCCGGCCGAGGATCTGGCACAGCACCTGGTCGAGGCCGGACCCGAGGCCGAGGGCGCCGATGTCGTCCCGCGTGTCGAGGGTGCCCGAGGACGGGTTGTAGGCCAGGTGCAGGTTGCCCAGCGCCAGCGGCGCCTTGTCGAGGAACGTCGTCAGCGCGGCCTTCTGCTGTACGAGGACGCCGGTGATCTCGGCCAGGCCGGCGACGTTCTTCGCCAGGTCGGCCCTGTTGTCCTTGACGAACTTCGCCACCAGGGCGAGCGCGATAGCCAGGTTGTGCAGCGCCGCGGCCAGCTCGGTCTTCTCCCCCGCCAGCTGCGTGGACACCGCCGCGAGGTTGGTGTTGAAGGTACGTACCTGCTGGTCGTTCTGAGCGAGAGCGGTGGTGAACGTCTGCAGGTTGCGCACGGTGCCGAACAGGTCGCCGCGGTTGTTGCTCAACGTCTGGATGGCGAGGGAGAAGTCGTGCACGGTGGCGTTGACCTGCTGGCCCTGCCCGCCGAGGTTGTCGGCACCCACCTGCAGCAGCCGGCTCAACGCCCCGTTGGCGTTCGCACCTTGCGGGCCCAGGGCGACGTCGAGGTCGTTGACGTTGCGGTAGATGTCGTCGAGCTCGGCCGGGGTGGTAGTGCGCTCGACCGGGATGTCGGCATGATCGAGCAGCTTGGCGCCTCCGGTGTAGGCCGGCGCCAGCTGGACGTAGCGGTCACTGACCACCGAGGGAGGTACGACGACCGCGACGGCGTTGGCCGGCACTGTGTACTTCTTGTCGAACTCCATCTCGACGCGGACCGTGGCCCCCTCCGGGGTGACCTTGGTGATGCGGCCGATCGCGACGCCGAGGACACGTACGTCCGAGCCCTTGTAGATGCCGACCGCATGCGAGAAGTGCGCGGTCACGTGCGTCTTGGGGTGCCCGAGCTGGCTCAACACGGTGCCGATGCCGACTACCAGCAGCACGGCGATGGCGCCGCCGAGGATGCGCGGGATGGCGGCGGGCGACAGCTTCACTGGCAGACACCTCCCGGCGGGAGCGCGCCGCCGAGAACCGGCCCGCAGAGGTTGGCGATGTAGGTGTCGAACCAGCGCCCGTTGCCGACGACGTTAGCGAAGCCCTGGACGAACGGGGCGAGCAACGCGATGCCCTTGGCCAGGCTCTTCTCGTTGCGCTGCAGGATCGCGACGACGCCGGCCAGTTGCTGCATGGCCGGCCGCAGCTGGTTCTGGTTGTCCTGTACGAGCCCGATCAGCTGGACCGACAGGGCCGAGGTGCTGACCAGGAGCCGGTGGATCGCGGCACGGCGGTGCTGCACCTCGACCAGCAGGAGGTTGCCGTCGCTGACCAGCTTGACGAACTCAGCGTCGCGGTCGGCCAGCACCGTGGTGACGCCGTTGGCGTGCTGCAACAGGGTCTGCAACTGCGCGTCGCGGGAGGAGATCGTCTTGGACAGCCGGGACAGCCCGGCCAGCGAGGCACGCACCTCGGCGGGTGAGTCCTTGAAGGTCCCGGAGATGGCGTCGAAGGCTTGGGCCAGCTTGACGGTATCGATCTTCTCCACCGTCTGCGAAAGCCCGCCGACCGCGTCCAGCACGTCGAACGGTGACGCGCTGCGGGACAGCGGGATCTCGCTGCCCTTGGCGAGGTTGCCGTCGCCGGCCGGGTCGATTGCGAGGTACTTCTGCCCCAGGACGGTACGGATCCGGATGGAGGCGAAGGGCGTGCTGCCCAGCGACACGCCATGGTCGACCCGGAAGTCGATGCGTACGTGACTGCCCTCGAGGCCGACCCCGGTCACCTTGCCGACCTTGACACCGGCGATCCGCACCTCGGCCTTGGGCTTGAGCCCGGCCGCCTCGCGGAACGCCGCGTGGTAGTCGGTGCCGCCGCCGATGAAGGGCAACCGGTCGGCGTTGAAGGCGGCCAGCAGCAGGAGGAGCACCACGACCCCGCCGAAGGCCCCGATCGTCACCGGATTGCGCTCGCGGAACGGCTTCATGCCGCACACCGCCCGGTGTCGGGGTTGGGCCCGGTGATCGGGACGGGCAGGCCCACGACGGCGAGGTCGCAGAGGTAGAAGTTGAGCCACGAGCCGTACGTCGCCGTCTTGGTGATCGCCGTCAGCTTGCCCGGCAGCCGTTGCAGAACGCCCTCGACGATGGCCTGGCTGTCGTTGAGCGTCTTGGACACGGTGTAGAGGCTGTTGATGTCGTTCTTGATCGAGGGGCGGGTGTCCGTGACCAGCCCGGCGGTGGAGTCGGTGAGGTTGGAGATGGCATCCAGGGAGGCGCCGATGACCGTGCGGTCGGCCGCGAGGCCGGAGACGAACCGCTGCAGCGCCACGATCAGGTTGGACAGCTCGGTGTCGCGCTGGTTGACCGTGCCGAGCACGTTGTTGAGGTTGGTGATCACGTTGCCGATCACCTTGTCGCGGTCGGCGAGGGTGTTGGTGAGGTCGGCCGTACGGGCCAGCAGGGTGTTCACCGTGCCGCCCTCACCCTGCAGGGTCTTGATCACGGCCAGCGCGAAGCTGTTGACGTCCTTGGGGCTGAGCGCCTGGAACAGCGGCTTGAACCCGTTGAACAGTACGGTCAGGTCCAGCGCCGGCTCGGTCTGCGCCAGCGGGATGATCGCGTTGCCGGCCAGCCGGACGTCCGGCCCGGCCCCTTCGGACACCGACAGGTAGCGCTGGCCGACGAGGTTGCGGTAGCGGATCGCGACCAAGGTGTGAGTGGACAGGTGCTGCTCCGTGGCGACCGAGAACGTCACCTCGGCGATCTTGCGCCGGACGATGCGGATCTTCTCGACCGAGCCGACCTTGACCCCGGCGATGCGCACGTCGTCGCCCTTGAGCAGGCCGGTCACGTCGGTGAACTCGGCGCGGTAGGTGGTCCGGCTGCCGAACCCGACCGCGGCGATCGTGGTCGCCAGCAGGGCGGTCAGCGCGATCGTGACCACCGCGAAGATCGACAGCTTGGTCAGGGGTGAGATGAAACCTCTCATGACAGCCCCACCGCCGTGCCTCGCGCCATCGGGCCGAACAGCAGCGTGGCGATGTCCGGCACCCTGTCGCTGGGGACACCCATGACCGGTGCCAGCAGCGGGTTGATGAGCCCGGTCTCCTCGGCGGTGCCGGCCGAGCCCTGATCCGCCGCGAACAGCACGTCGGACAAGGCGCGGCCCTGCGGCAGCGAGGGGAGCCCGGGCAGCGGTGGCAGGCCGAGCGGGGTGTAGACGTTGGCCCCTCGGCTGCCGTCGACGAGCTCCGGCGACGGGCCGGGGAACGGCGCCGTACCGGTGTAGCGCTGGTAGCAGCGTGGCCCGCGGTGGTCGCCGTATACCGGATCGTCCTGCCCGGCGCGGTACTTGTCGCGCTGCTGGATGATCTCCAGGGTGATGTGCAGGCGGCCGTGGGAGAAGGCCTTCTCCAGCATCGGCTCGAGGTCGGTGAGGTTGTTGAGCAGGCAGGGGAATTCCGGCGAGTAGCGGGCGACCAAGGCCAGGATCGGCGCGCTGATCTCGTTGACCGCGATGAGCCGCTGCTCGTGCGCGACGAAGAAGGCGTCGGCGGTCGTGGCCAGTGCGGTGGTGCTGCGGAACAACGCGTGGACCTGCACCTGCTGCTGGGTCACCGTGGCGCTGGTGACGCTGAGGTTGCTCAGGGCGGCGAGCAGATCGGGTGCGGCGTCGGCGTAGGTCTCGCTGAGGTTGGCCAGGCCGACCAGGTCGGCCCGGATGGTCGGCATCTCGGGATTGACCTGCTTGAGATAGGCGTCCAGCGTCACCAGGTTGCGCCCGAGCTGGTCGCCGCGGCCCTGCAACGCGGTGGCCAGCGCGTACAGCGTCGCGTTGACCTTGGCCGGGTCGAGGGTCCTGAGCAGCGGGAGCAGATCGTCGAAGACCCGCTCCAACTCCAGCGTCTTCTCTGTGGCGTCCTGGTGGATCACCGCACCGGAGCCGATGGGGGCGGGCGCGGGGTCGGCGGGCAGGACCAGGTCGACGAAGCGCTCGCCGAACAGGGTCTTGGGCAGCAGCCGGGCGGTGACGTTGGCCGGGATCAATCCGGCCTTGCCGGGCTGGAGGGCCAGATCGATCGTGGCCTGCCGGCCGTCCGTGTGCACGCCACGGACCTCGCCGACGATGATGCCGCGCAGCTTGACGTCGGATCCGACCAGGAGCTGGTTGCCGATGCGGTCGGTCACGAGGGTGACCTTGACGACCTTGGTGAACGCCTTGGTGTAGAAGCCGACGGACAGCACCATGAGCGCGCACAGCAGCAGCAGGAAGGCGATCCCGAGCACCCGCCGGCGGAGGATCGCACCGATGGACATCATCGTCGTGTCGGCCATGGCTAACCCGCGATCCGTACCGTCGTGGTGGCGCCCCAGATGGCCAGGCTGAGGAAGAAGTCCACGATGTTGATCGCGACGATCGCGGTACGGACCGCCCGCCCGACGGCGACGCCGACGCCGGCCGGGCCGCCCGACGCGGTGTAGCCGTAGTAGCAGTGGATCAGCACGATCACAATGGCGAAGATCAGCACCTTGAGGAACGACCAGAGCACGTCCTCCGGCGCGAGGTACTGCTGGAAGTAGCGCGCGTAGTTGCCCGACGACTGCCCGTAGTAGGTGACGGCGATCGTGCTGGTGGCGAAGTACGACGACACGAGGCCGATCACGTACAGCGGGACGACCGCGGCGAAGGCGGCGAGCATCCGGGTCGTGACGAGGAAGGGCAGGGATGGCACTCCCATGACCTCGAGGGCGTCGATCTCCTCGCTGATCCG
>QHCA01000059.1:0-1210 GCA_003244095.1 Pseudonocardiales bacterium
GATGACGTCGTCGGCCCGGCCGAGCACCTCCAGCCGCCCGTCGGTGCCGAGCAGCCCGACGTCCGGTGTGACCAGCCAGCCAGCCACGAACGACTCCGCGGTGAGGTCGGGACGGAGGCGGTAGCCGCGGGCGAGCAGCGGCCCGGTGATTCTGATCCGCCCGTCGTCGCCGACCGAGACGTCTACGCCGTCCAGGGGCCGGCCGGCGTAGACGCAGCCGCCGGCCGTCTCGGTCATGCCGTACGTGGAGATGACACGCACGCCGGCGCCGGCGGCCCGGTCGAGCAGGTCGCGGGACAGGGCCGCGCCGCCGACCAGGACGCTGCGGAACCGCGCCAGATCGACGCCTGCGTCGAGCAACCGCCGCAGGGTGGTCGGGACGAGGGCGGTGTGCTCGGCGCTACCGGCCTCGACCACAGCCGCCACGGCGGCCACCGAGAAGCGCTCCACGAGCACCGGCTCGGTGCCGGCGACGACCGACCGGACCAGCACCTGCAGGCCGCCCACGTGCGACGTCGGCAGGCAGCACAGCCACCGGTCACCGGGCCGCGCGCCGACCCGGTCGAGGGCGGCGCCGGCCGAGTACAGCAACGCGGCCGCGGTCAGCTCCACGCCCTTGGGCTCGCCGGTCGATCCCGAGGTCGCGATGACGACGGCCACGTCGGCGTCGACCGGCACGCCTTCAGTCAGGTCGTACCGACCGGCGCCGGTGACCACGGCGGCAGGGCACAGCGTGCCGATCAGCCGGTTGCGGGCCGCCGCCGGCAGGCCGGGGTCGATCGGCAGGATCGCCGGCCCGCCGTCGAGCGCTGCCCGTACCAGCGAGAGCAGTTCCGGACCCGTCGGCAGCACGGCAGCGTGCAGGGGGCGACCGGCCATGTCAGAAGGACCACGGAAAGGCGTCCCAGACCGGCGGCCGCTTCTCCAGAAAGGCGTCGCGGCCCTCCACCGCCTCGTCGGTCAGGTACGCCAGCCGGGTCGCCTCGCCGGCGAAGACCTGCTGGCCGACCAGCCCGTCGTCGATCATGTTGAAGGCGAACTTCAGCATCCGCTGCGCCGTCGGCGACTTCCCGTTGACCTCGGCCGCCCACTCCAGGGCCACCCTCTCGAGGTCGCCGTGCGGCACCACGGCGTTGACCATGCCCATCTGGTGTGCCTGCTGCGCGTCGTAGGGCCGGCCGAGGAAAAAGATCTCGCGGGCGAACTTCTG
>QHCA01000059.1:1284-9855 GCA_003244095.1 Pseudonocardiales bacterium
TGCAGGCTGTGCCCGCCGCCGGCTGCCCAGCCGGGGACCACCGCGACCACCACCTTGGGCATGAACCGGATCAGCCGCTGCACCTCGAGGATGTGCAGCCGCCCGGCCCGCGCCGGGTCGATGGTGTCGGCGGTCTCGCTGTCGGCGTACCGGTAGCCGTCGCGGCCCCGGATCCGCTGGTCGCCGCCGGAGCAGAACGCCCACCCGCCGTCCCGGGCCGAAGGCCCGTTGCCGGTGAGCAGTACGCAGCCGATGTCGGGTGACATCCGGGCGTGGTCGAGGACGCGGTACAGCTCGTCGACGGTGTGCGGCCGGAAGGCGTTGCGTACCTCGGGCCGGTCGAAGGCCACCCGTACCGTGCCCTGGGTGACGTGCCGGTGATAAGTGACGTCGGTGAGCTCGAAGCCGTCCACCGGGTGCCACGCGTCAGCATCGAACAACTCCGAGACCATGCCCCAAGGCTAGTGAGCCGGCGGGACCGACGTCCGCGACGGCGCTCCTCGGGCACCGGCTCGACACACGGCAAACGCCACCCAGTCGCGCCGATGGGGGCCGCGATCGGGTGGCGTCAGCCGGTGGAGCGGGGGAGCGGAACGGTCGGGCTCAGGCGTCGGGCCACATGCTGGCGTTCTTGGCCTGACATTGCATCGCGTTGTCCAGGCACCCCTGGGCGATGACGCCGAGCTTGTCCAGGGCGACATTGACCTCGGCGAAGATGGTGTCCCACGCGGTCTGGTAGGTCTTGTACTTGTCGAGGTCGTCACCGGCGAGCCAGGTCTGCTGGACCTTGGCCATGCTGCCCTTGATGTCCTCGTGCGTTGCGTGCAGGTCGGTGGCGGCGGCCTTGATGTCGCCAATGGCCGGCCCGATGATGCCCGGGTCGTACGCCAGCTGAGTCATCGGCTGATCTCCTTCATCGACGGCGAGAGCTACACGTTGAGGGCTTGGTGGTACTTGTTGTTGACGTCGGCGTTTGCCTGATCCATGGTCTGGTGGTTGACGGCGGTCTGCGCGAGCGCCTCACCGATCAGGTTGAGCTTGACGTTGTGCTTGGCGTTGATGGTGTTCCACTCGTTGTGTGCCGCGAGGAAGGCCTGGCCGGCCGGGCCCTGCCACCCGTGCGTCAGCGCCTGCAACTGACCCATCAGCGTGTTGACGCGCGCGTTGATGCGCTGGTTGTAGTCGTGCATTTCCGTACTGGCCGCTTTCACCATCTCTGGAGTTACTTCCATACGGGCCATCCGCTACATCCCCTATCCGGACGGGTGTCGGCGCATCTTCGTGCTCTGACACGGTCGGTGTGCAGAGGCCGAGCGTAACCCCGGCCTCTATGGTGCGCAAACGGTGCAGGAAGTCAGATTCCGGGCAACGTGACGTACTCCTTGCCGCCACCTGCCGGACATCTGCAGGGAGCTTTGCCCAGGCGGGAACGGGTCAGCTGGGGTGTGGCGCCAGGATCTTGGGGATGTGGAGCACTTGGCCGGGCAGGATCACGTCCGGATCGGAGATGTGGGGGTTGGCAGCGGCGATGTGCGTCCACAGCGTGGAATCGCCGAGCTCGCGGCCGGCGATGATCCACATCGAGTCGCCGGACTGCACGGTGTAGGAGCCGCCGCCGACCGTGGGTGGCGCAAGGACGGCGTGCACCGGAGCCGGCGGGGCAAGGATGTCGCCGATGGTCGGCGGCCCGTGGTCGGGGGGGAAGGTCGTCCCTGGGGGGAACGGCACGGTGGCCCGCAGAGCGGTGCTGGGTAGGAAACCGGTGATGGCACTCTGGATCAGCGGATCCTGGCTGCCGAACCAACCGGTCGGCTTGGGGATCGCCAGCCCCGACTCGGTGAGCACCCATCCCTTGGGCAGCCAGGTGGAGGGGTTCTCGATGTTGTCCGGCACGATGAACGGCTTGCCGCCGAACGCCTTCCCCATGAAGGTGTTCCACCCGCCGGAGACGCCGGCGAACAGGGCGATCTTCCACCAGGCGTCGTACTGCGCGCCCCGTGGGTCGCCCCATAGCTTCGCATGCTCGACCTCGAGCAGGTTGTAGACCGCGGGACCTCCACCGGCGAACGCGCCGGTGCCGAAGTTCCAGGCCAACGCGTGGCCCTCGGCAAATGCGGCCACCGGCGCGAACGCGCCCAGGGCGCCGAGGCTGCCGACTACGGTGGCGGCGTTGCCGGCCTCCGCGATGCCGCGCAGCGACCAGTGATCCAGGTTGAGCGGGTTGTGGTCCGGTGCGACGACCGCGATGCCGACGGCGTTGGCCGCGAGGCCGAAGACGAAGGTCGCCGCCCAGAACTTCAGGTACGAGATGAACGCCGTGGTGGCCACCTGGCAGAAGACCTCGAAAGCCGTGAGCTCCGCCGCGCCTTCGGCGATGGCTGCCGCGGCCACCTCGCCGCCGCCGAACAGCGCACCGAGGCCACCGGTGGCGATGGTGAAGATGGCCGCGCCGGCGACCGCGGCCTCGACCATGCGCGCGACCGCGTTCCACGAGTCGATCTTGTCGGCGGTCTCGTCGAGCTTGTCGGCCACGCCGTTGTAGGCGGCGATCTGGGCGTCCTTGAACTCCGGGGACAGCGCGTTGGTCCAATAGCTCACGAACTTGTCGCGGTCCGTGCCGCTCCACGCCGGCCCCTGCAGCTTGCCCACCTTGGACTCGAGGTCACCGCCCATGGCCTTGAGGTCGCCGGCGAACTTCCGCCAGGCCGCCGCGGCGTCCTTCCACGGGCCTGGGTCACCGGCCGGTGAGATCAGAACGCTCAGGTCGACCATCGCTCAGTGGCCGGGGAGTGTGTTGGCGTCTTCCATCTTCTGGTAGGCGTCGGCCGTGGCATGCAGGTTGCTCCCGGTCTGCCCGACGGCCTTCTCCAGATTGTGCAGATGCTCGGTCACGTGGGCGAGCAGGTCGTTGTAGGCCTTCACCGCGTCCTGGCCGGGGCCCATCCACCCGATCGCATCGCCGGGGACCGGGGCCGCGGCGAGGAACGTGGTCACCGCACCGGTCAGCTCGGTGGCCTTCTTGCTGAACTCGGCGCCCACCTCGGCGACCACGCCCGGCTGAACCTTGATGCCCGCCATGACAGTCCCTCCATGCCTCAGAGCAGTGCAGCCGCGATCAAGTTCGAGGATGGCATTCGTCACATTTGTTTCAGATGGATGACAATACCTTTACCGGAGTATGGCTGCCAGTCAAACCTGGAGAGTCTGGTGCGGCGGTTGGCCGTCGCGCTCTGCCAGGATCGGGGACGTGAATCCCGCGGCTGCACTGGCCCAGGTGCTCCTCGACGAGCTCTGCCGGGGCGGCGTTGCCGAGGCCGTGCTCTCGCCGGGCTCCCGCTCGGCGCCGCTGGCGTTGGCCCTCGCGGCCGAGCCACGGATCCGCCTACACGTACGGATCGACGAGCGCAGCGCCGGCTTCCTCGCCGTCGGCCTCGCCCAGGTGTCCGGCCGCCCGGTGGCCGTTGTCTGCACCTCGGGTACGGCGGCAGCCAACCTGCACCCCGCGGTCCTCGAAGCCGCCCACGCGCACCTCCCACTGGTGATCCTGACCGCCGACCGGCCACCGGAGCTGCGCGGCACGGGGGCCAACCAGGCGACCGACCAGATCGGGCTGTACGGCAGCGCACCGGTGTTCTTCGCGGAGGTCGGGGTGCCCGAGGAGCGACCCGCGATGGTCGCTTACTGGCGCTCCCTGGCCGCCCGGGCCCTGGCCGCCGCCACCGCCGGCCCCGTGCACCTGAACGTCGCGTTGCGCGAACCCCTGGTGGGTGGGGTGGGTGGCAGATCGGTAGGAGGTACGGACGGCCCGTGGCTGGAGCCGCTCGACGGCCGCGCGGACGGCATGCCCTGGACCGCGGTCCGGCTACCCGGGCCCGCTCCCGCGGTGCTGGCCGGGCCGCCGGGGCGCGGGGTCGTCGTCGTCGGGCATGGCGCGGGTACGGCGGCCGCCGACGCTGCGCTGCGCCTCGCCGGTGACTGCGGCTGGCCGGTGCTGTCCGAGCCGACCGGCAACGCCCGCCGCGGCGTCAACGCCGTCGCGACCTACCCGCTCCTGCTGGCCGACCTGCGCTTCGTGGCGGCCTACCGGCCCGACATCGTCGTCACGGTGGGTAAGCCCGGCCTGTCGCGGTCACTGCTGGCCTACCTGCGTACCGCCGCCCGGCATCTCGTCGTCGACCCTGCCTGCGACTGGGCCGACCCGACCCGGTCGGCCGCCGAGGTGTGGCCGGTGGTTCCGGTCGTGGGGGAGGCCCGCGGGTCAACGGCCTGGCTGGCCGGCTGGCTGGCCGCCGACGCGGCAGCACGGCGGGCACTCGACGCGGCGCTGGACGCCGAGGCAGTGTCCGAGCCGAGGCTGGCCCGCGACCTGGTCGCCGCCCTGCCCGACGGCGCCCTCTTGGTGGCCGGGTCCAGCCGGCCGATCCGTGACCTGGAGGCCTACCCCGCCGCGCGCGACGGCGTGCGGGTCGTCGGCAACCGCGGGCTGTCCGGCATCGACGGGCTCGTCTCGACCGCGGTCGGCGCCGCCCTGGCGCACGATGGGCCGGCCTATGCCCTGCTGGGCGACCTGACCCTGCTGCACGACCAGAACGGCCTGATCCTCGGGCCGGACGAGCCGCGCCCGGAGCTGGCGATCGTGGTGGTCAACAACGACGGCGGCGGCATCTTCTCCACCTTGGAACAAGCATCTGTGCAGGCGTCGGAGAAGGGGGCGTTCGAGCGGGTGTTCGGGACGCCGCACCGGGTCGACTTCGAGCAGCTGGCCGCCGCGACGGCGACGCCGTACCTCTTGCTCACCGACCTCGCCAAGCTCCCGGCGGCCCTGGAGGACGGGCGCGGGCAGGGCCTGCGGATCGTCGAGGTGCGCACCGACCGAACGGCGACCGCGGCGCTGCACAGGCGATTGCAGGCCGCGGTGGCCGCCGCACTCGCCTAGACTCCCTCGAGGGCATCGCGCATCGCGGCCAGCTTGACCTGGGCCTCGGCGAGCTCGGCGTCGGCATCGGAGTCGGCGACGATGCCGCACCCGGCGAACAGCCGGGCCGAAGGGCCGGCCAGCTCCGCGCACCGCAGGGCGATCCCCCATTCGCCGTCGCCGTCGGCACCGGTCCAGCCGACCGGCCCGGTGTAGCGCCCGCGGTCCATCCCCTCCAGCGCGGTGATCAGGCCGGCGGCGACCTCGGTCGGCGTGCCGCACACCGCGGCGGTGGGGTGCAGGTCGCCGACCAGCCCCAGCACGGTGGCGCCGTCGGTGAGCAGGCCGGTGATGTCGGTGGCCAGGTGCTGCACGTTGGCCAGTTGCAGCAGGCGGGGCCGGGCGGGCACGTCCAGCTGGGTGCAGTGCGGCGCGAGCACCTCGCTCACCGACCGGACGGAGATCGCATGCTCCTGCGCGTCCTTCGCCGATGCCAGCAGCCAGGCACCGAGCTCGGCATCCTCGGCGGCGTCGCGGCCGCGGCGGACCGAGCCGGCCAGCACCCCGGACTGCACCCGGGCACCCTCCCGGCGGACCAGGAGCTCGGGGGTGGAGCCGACCAGGCCCGCGCAGGCGAACGTCCAGCAGGCCGGGAAGCGCGTTGCCAGGCGCTGCAGCAGGAATCGCGGGTCGAGGTCGGTGTCGCTGGTCGCCACGAGGTCGCGGGACAGGACCACCTTCTCCAGCCGCCCGGCCCGGATCGCGGCGACCGCCGCACGAACGGAGTCCTGCCAGGCGATGGCCGAGAGCGACCCGTCGGCATAGCGCACCCGCTCGGGTGACGGCGGCGGCACGGCCGGGCTCAAGGCGCTCGCCCCGGCGCCGACCGTGGTCAGCCAGCTGCGCCCCCCGCGGCGCCCCAGCACGGTCTGCGGGACGACGAGCACCGAGCCCGGAGAGGCGGCGTCGAAGGTGAAGCTGCCGAATGCGACGGCGCCCGAGCCCGGCAGGCCGACCCCGTCGACGACGTCGAGTGTCCGGCACATCTCGGCCCACCACGCCTCGGCCCGGCCGAACCGATCGGCGCCCAGGCCGGCCTCGAACCGCGCCGCCTCGCCCCACCCGATCAGCCCGTCGCCGTGCCGCAGCCATGCGAGCGGCGCGGCGTCGGGCAACAGGTGCAGCAACTCTCCCGGGTCGTCGATCGGGACGCTGCGGACCGGGGTCCGCAGGCTCCTGATCGACGCGGTGGTCACGGGACGAGGGTACGAGGGGACTCCGGTGACCCGTACGGCCGCCCGGACCGGCGGTGCCTGCCATCAGGTGATCCGCGGACTGTGAAACGCTCGCCGGCGTGCCCCGGGCGTCGTTGAACAAGCAGCCGCACGAGGTGGCGGCGATGTTCGACGGCGTGGCCCGCCGCTACGACCGCACCAACACGGTCCTGTCGTTCGGGCTTGACCGGGGCTGGCGGCGCCAGACCCGCCAGGTCCTGGCCCTGCGGCCGGGCGAGCGGGTGCTGGACCTCGCGGCGGGTACGGCCGTGTCGACCGTCGAGCTGGCCCGCTCCGGCGCGACGGTGGTCGCCTGCGACTTCTCCCTCGGCATGCTCCGGGCCGGCCGGGGCCGCGGTGTGCCGCTCATCGCCGGCGACGCGCTGGCCCTGCCGTTCGCCGATGCCACCTTCGACGCGGTGACCATCGCCTTCGGGCTGCGCAATGTCGCCGACGTCGGGCAGGCGTTGCGCGAGCTGGCCAGGGTGACGCGGCGGGGTGGCCGCCTGGTGGTGTGCGAGTTCAGCCGGCCGGTGGTGCCGGCGTTTCGTACCGTCTATCTGGAGTACCTCATGCGCGCCCTTCCCGAGGTGACCCGGCGGGTGAGCAGCAACCCCGCCGCGTACGTCTACTTGGCCGAGTCGATCCGGGCCTGGCCCGACCAGCGGGCGCTGGCCGGCCGCATCGGTGTGGCCGGGTGGCAGCGCGTCGGGTGGCGCAACCTGACCGGTGGCATCGTCGCCCTGCACCGCGCGACCCGCTAGCGCCCGGCCCTGCGCCGCCGCCTTGCCCGCCGATCATGGCGTCTGCCCAGGTCGCGGCGCCCACCACATAGACTTCGCCGGTAACGGGCACCTACATCTGGCCGCCGAGTGGGGATGGACACGTGACAGCTACCGATGCCGATGTGATCGTCGTCGGCGGTGGCCCCGGAGGCGCCGCGACCGCCTATTACCTCGCACGGTCCGGCCTCGACGTGCTCCTGCTGGAGAAGTCGTCGTACCCGCGGGAGAAGGTCTGCGGTGACGGCCTGACCCCGCGCTCGGTCAAGGCCCTCCTGCAGATGGGCATCGACACCAGCGAGGAGGCAGGCTGGATCCGCAACAACGGCCTGCGCGTCATCGGCGGCGGCATGCGCCTTGAGTTGCCCTGGCCGGAGCTCGCGAGCTATCCCGACTACGGCCTGGTCCGGCCACGTGCCGACCTCGACGAGGTCGTGGTACGCCAGGCGCAGAAGGCCGGCGCCCGCCTGCAGGAGCTGACCAACGTCACGGGGCCGGTGCTCGACGAGACGGGCCGAGTGGTGGGCGTCGAGGCCAAGGTGGGTCCCGACAAGCAGCCGACGACTTATCGGGCGCCGCTGGTCGTCGCCGCCGACGGCGTCTCCGGGCGACTTGCCCTGGGCCTGGGCGTGCGCAAGCGCGACGACCGGCCCATGGGTGTCGCCGTCCGCCGCTACTACACCAGTCCCCGGCACGACGACGACTACCTGGAGTCGTGGGTCGAGCTGTGGGACCGCAGCGACGGCGGCAACGGCCGGCTGCTCCCCGGCTACGGCTGGATCTTCGGTGTGGGCGACGGCACGTCCAACGTCGGCCTGGGCATCCTCAACTCGTCGGGCGCGTTCAGGAACGTCGACTACCGCAAGTTGCTGTCGAGCTGGCTCGACGGCCTGCCCGGCGAGTGGGGCTTCACCGAGGACAACGCCACCGGGCCGGTCCGGGGTGGTGGGCTGCCGATGGGCTTCAACCGCAAGCCGCACTACACCCGCGGCCTGCTGCTCGTCGGGGACGCGGGCGGCACGGTCAACCCGTTCAACGGCGAGGGCATCGCCTATGCCATGGAGTCCGGCGAGATGGCCGCCGACGTGGCGATGACCGCGCTGTCCCGGCCGGCCGGCCTGGGCCGCGAGCGCACGCTGCAGTCCTACCCCAAGGCGCTCGAGTCGGCCTACGGCGGCTACTACCGGTTGGGCGGCGCTTTCGTGAAGGCGATCGGGCACCCCAGCGTGATGAAGCTGATCACCCGGCACGGCCTGCCGCACCCGGTGCTGATGAAGTTCGCACTCAAAGTCATGGCGAACCTCACCGATCCGCACGGCGGTGACGCCATGGACCGGATCATCAACGGGCTCACCAGAGTGACACCGGCGGCCTGACATCGACACCGCCGGGGTGCCGATCCGGGCGGTCTGCTTGCCCCGTTACTGTTGGCGAGATCCCAGCCGAGAGGAGGCCTGCGAGTGCTGACCCAGTACCTGCCGATCGTGGCGATGTTCGTCCTGGCCGGCTTCTTCGCGGTCTTCTCGGTGGGGATCGCGGGCTTCGTCGGGCCCAAGCGCTACAACCGGGCCAAGCTCGACGCCTACGAGTGCGGCATCGA
>QHCA01000060.1 GCA_003244095.1 Pseudonocardiales bacterium
ATGAAACGCGGTGCTGTCGTAGTCGTCGGGCAGGGTGCCGCGCAGGTGGCGATCGAGCGCGAGCAGGCGCGGGTAGTACCCGCCGCCCATGCAGTAGATCGCGTCGTACATCTGCCCGCCGATCGAGTGGGCGTCGAGAGTCGTGGCGTGCTGGAGCTCGAGGGTCGTGGCGTCCGGATCACCGCCCGGGGCCAAGCGCAACTCGATCTCGTCCGCACCCGCCCCGAGCGAGACCTTGAGCAGCTCCGGGGGCGAGCAGACCAGGATCGTCCCGGAACCCATGTTGACCTGCTCGAAGGTCCCGCCGACCCGCAGGTCTCCGGCGACCGGCACGTACCAGCGCCGCAGGCGCTCCGGGTTGGTGCATGCGTCCCAGAGGTCCTCGATCGTCGTCGGGTAGCTGCGTGTGAACACTGCGACGCGGGCCTCGCCCCCGGGGATGTCGCGGCGACGGAGTTCAGGCTCGGGCTCGCGGTAGGTGGCCGCCGTCGTTGAATGGGTCATGGCTTGTCCTCTCTCGGTTGGGAATTTGATCGCTTCACCTCGGTGCCGAGGGCGTCGAGGCGCTGGTTCCAGAAGCGCCGGTAGGGCGCCAGCCAGCGGTCGATCTCGGCCAGCGGGTCGGAGTCGATCGCGTACAGGCGTCGCGGCCCGGAGACGCGGACGGTCGCAAGGCCGTTCTCGCGCAGCACGCGGAGGTGCTGTGAGACGGCCGGCTGGGAGATCCCGAACTCCTCCTGGATCGTGGCGCCGAGCTCGCCCGCGGCCCGCTCGCCGTCTGAGAGCAGCTCGACGATACGCCGGCGCACCGGGTCGCCAAGGATCTCGAACGCATGCATTGGACGATCATATAGGCATGAGCTTATATAAGCAAGCACCGAAGTCGATGCCTCGCTAGCGTGTCTGAAAGTGCCGCTCACCAATCGCGTCACGCCGCTCAGCACGCTGATCGCGACCCCCGAGCGCGGGCTCGTCTACGGCAACCGGGGCTGCCTGCACAACGCTGACGGTCAGATCCGCCGGCGCTACAGCGGACGCCGCTGGATCGCCTGCCAGCTCGAATTCCACGGCTGGCACCGCCATCCCCTGCTCCAGCCGGGTCGCTTCACCGAGCTCTTCTTCCTCGACGAGGCGACCGCGTTGGCCGCCGGCCACCGGCCCTGCGCGCTCTGTCGCCGTCGCGATTACCGCCGGCTGGCAGCGTTGTGGGCCGAGCTCCATCCCGGGCAACTCGGCGCCGAGGCGATCGACGCCCAGTTGCACGACGAGCGGGTTGACTCCGATACGGGCGGCCAGAGGCGCCACCGCTGCCTCCTCGACGAGCTCCCCGACGGAGCCTTCGTGCTCCTGCCCGAGAGCCCCCATCCGTGGCTCGTGTTGGGGGGCGAGCTGCTGAGCTGGAGACCGGGCGGCTACGGCCCGCGCCGGCCGCGTCCGGCGGCTATCTCGGTGTTGGTGCTCACCCCGCCATCACTGCTCGCGGTGCTGGCGACCGGCTGGCGGCCGCTCGTGCCCCTTCTGGATCCTTCCGCCGTGTCCGGGACCAGCTCCGCGGGGGTCTAACCCGGTCACCCGGGGCGCCCGGCGCCCGGATCCCAGACGCGCATGCGCGAGCCCGGAATCTTGCTCATCACCGCAGTGATCTTGGCCATCACGAGATAGAAGCGCGCCAGCTCGGGATACAGCAAAGGCTTGCCGTTGGTCATGACCGCGCAGGACAGCGCGCGCTGGGGGTCGGCCCAGGTCAGCATGTTGGTGAAGCCGAGGTGGCCGAAGGCATGCTGGGTGTCGCGACCGTAGAGACTGAGCACGCGCGACCCGAGCATGAAGCCGTACGAGAAGCGGGTCGGCCAGCCCAGCGAGAGGTCGACCTCGAGGTGCGATTGCTGGCGCAGGGCAGCCCGGATCGTCTGCGCCTTGAGCACCCGGACTCCGTCCAGCTCGCCCCCGCGGCGCAGCATTTCGTAGAAGCGCGAGAACTCGCGGGCGGTGCTGACCAGGTTGGCCGAGGGGACGATCGCGGTCTGGAAGCGCGGGTCGTTGCTGGACTCGATCAGGGCATCGAGGGGAAGCCCCAGCGCCCGCGAGACCAGCTGCGAGACCGGAGGAGCGGTCGGCGGTCCGGTCAGGTAGTTGAGGGCCACCTGATGCAGGTCCCGTTCGGCTACGCCGTAGTTGGTCCACTGCATCCCGAGCGGCTCGAGGATCTCCTGGGCCAGAACGGTGCGGATGTCCTTCCCAGTCACCTGGTGTACGACCTCGCCCATGATGTAGCCGCCCGACACCGCGTGGTAGGCCAGGAAGCGTCCCGGCCGGGCGAACGGCCGCGCGTCGGAGAGCGCGGAGACGAGGAAGTCCCGATCCCCGACCCGATCGAGGTCATAGACCTCACGGGGCAGGTTGGGTACCCCCGCCCGGTGCGCCAGGACCTGGGCGACCGTGATCTGCTCCTTGCCGTGGCGGCCGTAGCCCGGGATGTACGCACTCACCGGAGACTCGAGGTCGAGCACGCCGCGTTCGTGCAGCAGGTGGACCACGACCGCGGTCACCGCCTTGGAGCACGAGTAGGTGACAAACGGCGTCTCGGGGGAGGCCGGCACCTTGACGCTTGACTCGCCGTCGTGGGGCCCATTGCCGCGTGCGTGACCGATGGCGCGGTCGAGCTCGACCTCGCCCTGGTGGCGCACGCAGACCTGAACCGCCGGGTGCATGCCGCTCCGGTAGAGGTCACTCGCCGCTTTCCAGATCGCCTCCCGGCCGCGCGGGTGCAGCCCTTCGGTGTCGGCCTCGGGACCGCTCGAGGTGACTGCGTCGAGGTCGTCGGGCACCCGGATCCGGCGCAGGGGATCGGGCACCAACGGAAGTCTCGGAAGCGTGGGGATCTGCATCAGGCCGGCGCCCGTTCAGTACTCGTAGAAACCGTTGCCCGCTTTGCGGCCGTGGTGGCCGGACACGACCATGCGTTTGAGCAGCGGCGGGGGAGCGTACTCGGGACGCTTGAACTCCTCATACAGCGA
>QHCA01000061.1 GCA_003244095.1 Pseudonocardiales bacterium
CGGGCTCCAGGCGCACCCGCAGGAAACGGAATCTGCGTTGTCCCGCCTGTCGCGCCGCGCCTTCGCGCTCACCACCGTGCCGTTCGTCCTCGCCGCCTGCCTCGCCGTCCTGATGGCTGCCGCGCGGCCGGCGGCCGCTGCCGCGCCCGACATCGTGACGCCGGCGAGCACCACGGACCCGGGGAAGGCCGCGGCCGGCTGGCTGACTGGGCAGTTCACCAGCGGCGACCACCTCGAGTCGTGCTTCGGCGCCGACTGCTTCCCGGACTACGGGCTGACCGCCGACGCGGTGTTCGGCCTGGCCTCGGCCAAGGTCGGTGGCACGACGACCACCAGAGCCGCCAGCTACCTTGGGGCCAACGCCGCCGCCTACATCGGGGCCACGGACGGCACCGGCCCGTACGCCGGCTCCTACGCCAAGCTGGCCCTGGTGGCCGAGGTGACCGGGGGCAACCCCGCGGCGTTCGGCGGTGTCGACCTGCTCGCCGAACTGCGGGCGCTGCAGTGCCCCCATGCGGGTTGTACGACCGCCGAGGCGGGCGCCTTCAAGAACACGCTGCCCGAAGGCGGCTTCGCCAACGACGTCACCCAGTCCCTGGCGATCCTGGCGCTGTCCCGATCGGTCCGGGCGGCGGACAGGGCGGCGGTGCCGGCCGCCGCGGCCTTCCTGGGCAGGCAGCGCTGCGCGCCGAGCGGCGGCTTCCCGACCTTCTTCCGTACGACCGGCCCCTGCACTAGCGACGTCGATGCGACGTCCTTCGCCGTACAGGCGCTGCTGGCCGCGGGCAAGCGGCCGACCGCCGCGGTCAACTGGCTGGCCGCGGCCCGCCAGCCGGGCGGCGGGTTCATCGGCAACGGCGTCGTCAACGCCAACTCCACCGGCCTGGCGATCCAGGCGCTGGCCGCGGCCGGCCGGAGCACCGGGCCGGCCCAGGCCTTCATCGCCACCCTGCAGATGCGCTGCTCAGCCCCCGTCGCCGCCCGCGGCGCGATCAGCTACGACGGCACCGCGAAATTCAAGACGGCGACCGCGCTGCGCGCCACGCCGCAGGGCATCCTCGGTTTCACCCGGATCCCACTGGTCGGCCTGACGGCTGCCGGGGCCGTGCCCGGCGCCCCGAAGCTGGCCTGCGCGGCGGTCCCCACGCCGGCCCCGAGCGTGCTCGGCAGCCAGGCCGACCGGACCCCCGAGCTGGCGACGACGGGCACGCAGGTACGCCCGCTACTGGCCACCGGAACCCTGTTAATCCTGCTGGGTACGGGTCTGGTGACGGCGGCGCGGCGGCGGCGGGGCACCGCATGAAGCGGCGCCACGCCCAGGTCCTGGCCGCGGCCGGCGCGGTCGCGGTCGGGCTGCTGTCGCTCGCGCCGGCCCCGGCGCAGGCGGCCACCGCCAACTGTGTCGCCGTGATCGTCGACAAAGGGTCCGGGGTCAGCAGTCGGTGCATGAAATGGCGCTCCGGCCTGACCGGTGCGGGGGCGCTGACGGGCACCGGCCACAGCTACCGCCTCGCGCCGTCGGGCCTGATCTGCTCCATCGACGGCTTCCCGGCCGACTGCCATGTCGACAGCACGCACTTCTGGTCGTACTGGCACAAGGCACCGGGCAGCGGCACCTGGACCTTCAGCAGCGAGGGCGCGGGCACGTACAACCCCAGGAGCGGCGAGACGGAAGGCTGGGCGTACCAGAACGGCAGCTCGCGCAAGCCCCGCAACATCGCCTTCAATACGATCTGCCCACCGCCGAAGCCGCCGGCAACACCCGGGCTCCCGCCGCCGGCACCCGGAACTACGACGACGGCACCGGGCGGCCGCTCACCGGCCTCGGCGGTGCCGGGGCGGACTGCGGCCGGCGCCGCACCGGGCGGCACGTCGAATGCCTCGACCGCACCCGCTACGCCGGCGCCGGCCGCCTCGACCTCGGCCGCCGCTGCTGCTGCTGCTGCTGCGACGCGGAAGGCAGGGCAGGCGTCCCGATCAACCGGCGCCCCCGTCACCCCCGTGCTGCTCACCGGACTCGGTCTCGTGGCCGCGGCCGGCCTGGGCGCTGCGGCCTGGCGGCGCACCCGCAAGGCCGGGTAGGCGGGTGCACCCGGTCCCCAGGCACCTGCACCCGGGCGCCTGGTGGCTCTGGGCGGTGGGGCTGGCCACTGCAGCGAGCCGGACGACCAACCCGGTGCTGCTCCTGCTGATCGCGGCGGTGGCCGGGTACATGGTCGCGGCCCGCCGTACCAATTCGCCCTCGTCGAGGGCCTACGTCGTCTTCCTGCGGCTGGGCCTGGTGGTGATCGCGATCCGGGTCGTGCTGGCCGGCCTGTTCGGCGCTGCCCTGCCGGGGCACACGCTGCTCACCCTGCCGCAGGTCGCGTTGCCCGACTGGGCGCCAGGCGTGCGGATCGGCGGCCCGATCACCCTGGAGTCGGTGGCCGCGGCCGGCTACCAGGGGCTGCGCCTGGCGGTGATGCTGTGCTGCATCGGCGCCGCCAACGCCCTGGCCAGCCCGGCCCGGCTGCTGCGCTGCGTGCCGGGCGCGCTCTACGAGGTCGGGGTGGCCGTCGTGGTGGCCATGACGTTCGCGCCGCAGGTGATCGCCACCGTGTCACGGGTGCGGGCCGCCCGGCGGCTGCGCGGGCGGCCCAACCGCGGCCTGCGCGGCATCCGCGGTGTTGCCATGCCGGTTCTCGAGGGTGCCCTGGAACGTTCCCTGGAGGTGGCCGCCTCGATGGACTCGCGCGGGTACGGCCGCTCAGGCGGCCTGCCGCAGTCGACCCGCTGGCTGACCGCCGCGGCGACCCTGGCCGGGCTGCTCGGCGTGGCAGCGGGGTCCTACGGCCTGCTCGACAGCGGAACGCCCGGCCTGCTCGGCCTGCCGGCCGTCGCGCTGGGCGTGCTGCTCGCGACGGCCGGCCTGGCCCTCGGCAGCCGGCGTACCGCCCGCACCCGCTACCGCCCCGACCGGTGGCTGCCGCCGGAGTTGCTGGTCGTCGCCTGCGGGATGGCGATCGCCGCGACCTTCATCGCGATCGGCGGCACCGCCGCCCTGCAGCCGTCGGTGTCCCCGCTGCAGGCACCGGGCCTGCCGCTGCTGGCTTCGGCCGGGCTGCTCGCCGCCCTGCTGCCCTCGTGGCTCTCGCCGTCCGTCCCCGGCCTACAGCGGTGATCGACTTCGACCGGGTGACCTTCACCTATCCCGGTGCCCCCCACCCGACGCTGCATGACGTCGACCTGCACATTCCCGAGGGTGAGCTGTGCGTCGTGGTCGGGCGCACCGGCTCCGGCAAGTCCACCCTGCTGCGGGCCGTCAACGGGCTGGTCCCGCACTTCACCGGCGGGCTGCTCGCCGGCCGGGTGTCGGTGGCCGGGCGCGACACCCGCACCCACCCGCCCCGCGAGCTGGCCGATGTCGTGGGCCTGGTCGGCCAAGACCCGGCGGCCGGCTTCGTGACCGACGCCGTCGAGGACGAGCTGGCGTACGCGATGGAGTCGCTGGGGATTGCCCCGGCCGTCATGCGCCGCCGCGTCGAGGACACCCTCGACCTGCTCGGGCTAGTGGAGCTGCGCGACCGCCCGCTCGGCACCCTGTCCGGCGGGCAGCAGCAGCGGGTGGCCATCGGCTCGGTGCTCACCGCGCATCCCGCCGTACTCGTCCTCGACGAGCCGACCTCGGCGCTGGACCCGCCCGCGGCCGAGGAGGTGCTGGCTGCCCTGCAGCGCCTGGTGCACGACCTGGGGATGACGGTCCTGCTGGCCGAGCACCGGCTGGAGCGGGTGGTGCAGTACGCCGACCGGGTCGTGCACGTGCCCGGCGACGGTGCACTCCTGGAGGTCGACACCCCGGCGCGGGTCATGGCGGCCGCGCCGGTCTTCCCGCCGGTGGTGGGTCTGGGCCGGCTGGCCGGGTGGGATCCGCTGCCGCTGTCGGTCCGCGACGCCCGCCGGGCGGCAGGCTCCCTACGCGACCGGCTGACGGACCGTGCGCCGGTACGGCCCCGGACGACGCCACCCGGTGGCGTGGTGGCCGAGGTGCGGGGCCTCGCGGTCACGTACGGCCCGATCGTGGCGCTGCGCTCCGTCGACCTGCGCCTGCACCACGGCGAGGTCGTGGCCCTGATGGGCCGCAACGGGTCGGGCAAGTCGACGCTGCTGGCCGCCCTCGTCGGCCTGCTGAAACCTTCCGGTGGGAGGGTGACGGTCGGTGGCCGGGCGCCGTACGGCCGGCCCGCCAAGGAGGTGGTCCGCGAGGTCGGGCTGGTGCCGCAGGAGCCCGGTGACCTGCTCTACGCCGAGACTGCCGCGGCCGAATGCGCCCAGGCCGACACCGACACGGGCGCGCCGGCCGGCACGACGGCGGCGATCTTCGGTCGGCTGGCACCCGGGATCGGCGGCGGCACGCATCCGCGCGACCTGTCCGAAGGCCAGCGGCTGTGCCTGGCGCTCGCGGTGATCATGAGCGCCGCCCCTCCCCTGCTGCTGCTCGACGAGCCGACCCGCGGGCTGGACTACACCGCCAAGGCCCGGCTCGTCGAGATCCTGCGCGGCCTGGCCGCCGGCGGCGGCGCCGTGCTGCTGGCCACCCACGATGTCGAGCTGGTCGCCGAGGTCGCCGCGCGCACCGTGGTCCTGGCCGAAGGTGAAGTGGTCTCCGACGGGCCGACCGGCGACGTGGTGACGCACTCCCCCGGGTTCGCGCCGCAGGTGTCCAAGGTGCTCGCACCCCAGCGCTGGCTCACCGTCGACGAGGTCGCGAAGGCGCTGGCCGGATGACCGTCGTGGGTGTCAGCGCGGTACGGCTGCATCCGCGGTCGGCCGCCGCTCTCGCGCTCTCCGGCGCGGTCGGGCTGCTCGCCTTCTGCTGGCCGCTGCTGGTCCGGCACGACTCCGCCGTGGCGCACTCCACCGACGCGCCGTGGCTCTTCGTCCTGCTGCTGATCCTGATCCTCGGCGTGGTGCTGGCCGAGATCGCCGAGGGCGGCATGGACGCCAAGGCGATCGCGTTGCTGGGCGTGCTCGCGGCGATCGGCGCCGCGCTGCGGCCGCTCGGCGCCGGTGCCGCCGGACTGGAGCCGGTGTGGTTCCTGTTCGTACTGTCCGGCCGGGTGCTCGGGCGCGGCTTCGGCTTCGCCCTGGGCGCCCTGACGTTGTTCGCCTCGGCGCTGTTGACGGCGGGGGTCGGACCCTGGCTGCCGTTCCAGATGTTCGCGGCCGCGTGGGTCGGGTTCGGCGCCGGCTGCCTGCCAGGGCGGGTCCGCGGGCGATGGGAGGTCGTGGTGCTGGCGGCCTACGGCGCAGCGGCCAGCCTGCTGTACGGGTTGCTGCTCGACCTCTCGTTCTGGCCCTTCACGGTCTCGGGTACGGGTGCGCCGTCGACCCTGGCCTTCGTGCCGGGGGCTCCCCTGGCGGACAACGTGGGCCGGTTCGTGGCGTTCCACCTGACCACGTCGTTGGGCTTCGACGTGCCCCGCGCGGTGTTCACCGCGCTGCTGGTGACGCTGACCGCCCGGCCGGTGCTGCTCACCCTGCGCCGGGCGGCGCGCCGGGCCGCCTTCGACTCCCCGGCCGAGTTCGCCCCGGTCGAACGCCAATTGTCAATCTCGCTCGACTAACCTCAGGCACCATGCCGCAGACCCTCGACGGTGCCGTCCCCGATCCCGATCCGGACATGGCCGAGGCCGCCCGGGAGCGGCTGCGGTCGCTCGGCAAACCGGCCGGCTCCCTCGGCCGCCTGGAGGGACTGTCGGTCTGGGCCGCCGCCGTGCAGGGCCGCTGCCCACCCCGGCCGTTCCAGCGGGCCCGGGTGGTGGTGTTCGCCGGTGACCACGGGATCGCCGAGGCCGGCGTATCCACCAGCCCTGCGGGCTTCACCGCGTCAGCGGTGGCCGACTGCCTGGCGGGGGCGGCGGCGGTCAACGTACTGGCTCGCGCCACCGGGGCGACGGTCCGGGTAGTCGACATGGCGGTCGATGCCGACACCCCGGCGGAGGTGTCGGCGTACAAGGTGCGCCGCGGCAGCGGCCGGATCGACCGTGAGGACGCACTGACCGTTGAGGAGGTACACGACGCCTTCGACGCGGGCACCCGGATCGCCGACGAGGAGGTCGACGGCGGAGCCGACCTGCTGATCGCGGGCGACGTGGGAGCCGGCAGCTCCACGGCGGCGTCTACCGTCGTCGCGGCGCTGACCGGCACCGAGCCGGTGCACATCATCGGCAGCGCCGCGCCCTCGACCGACACGGGTATCGACGACGACACGTGGATGCGCAAGCTGTCGGCCATCCGGGACGCCCTGCGCCGGGTCCGCGGCCGGGTGGGCTTCCCCGCGCTGCTGCAGATCGCCGGCGGCGCCGACATCGCGGCGATCAGCGGCTTCGTCGCGCAGGCGGCGATCCGGCGGACGCCCGTCCTGCTCGACGGCCTGGTCCCCGTCACCGCCGCGCTCGTAGCCCGTGAGGTGACCCCCGCCGCGGTGCAGTGGTGGCTGGCCGCGCAGAGCTCCGCGGAGCCGGCGCACGCGATCGCACTGGAACGGCTCGGGCTCGACCCGCTGCTCGATCTCGGCATGCGGCATGGTGAGGGCGCCGGTGCCCTCGTCGCCCTGCCGCTGCTGGATGCCGCCGTACGCCTCCTGGCCGAGCTGCCGGCAGGCGCCCAGACGTAGCCGCCCTAGTCGGTGAAGAGGGCGATGATCTCCTCGGCCGCCTGCTCCGGCGTGCGCCCGTCGACGTCGACGACGGCATCGGCCACCTCTGCGTAGTACGGCTCGCGCTCGGCGGCCAGCACTGCGATCGCCACCGCGGGATCGGGTTGCAGGCCGGTCCGGCCCTCACCCGCGCCCACCCGGGCGGCCAGGGTGTCCTGGCTCGCCCGCAGCCAGACCACCGCATCGGCACCGCGGAGCCGCTCGCGGTCTGCGGCGTCCAGGACGACCCCTCCGGCGACCCCGGCCACCGCGGGCGGTGGCAGGGCCAACGCGAAGGTCAGGGCGTCGCTCTCGGCCGCCCGCAGCGCGGTCGCGCCGTCGGCGGCGGCGATCTCCGGGGCGGTGCGGCCGGTGGCCTCTCGTACCAGGTCGTCGTTGTCGACATAGCGCCATCCGGTGCGCGCCGCGATCGCCCGGCCCACCGTGGACTTTCCCGTACCCATCATGCCGACGAGCAGCACCAGCGGCCCATCCGGAGCTCCTTCCCCCTCCTCCTTCCGGCTGATCATGACGTTTGCCTCCCTCGTACGGTCGTTGTGCACGCTTTGCCGGGGGCAAGCGTCATGATCAACGCGGAGAGTCCCGCGGTCATCGCACGTTGGAGGGTACGAAGGGCGGCTTGACCACCCGCATGCGCGAAGGCCGGCCGCGGACGTCGACCGAGACCTCGTCGCCGTCGGCGACACCGGCCGCCGTGGCCAGCAGCGCGAGCCCGATGCCGATCCGTCGGGTCGGGGCGAACGTGCCGCTGGTCACCTCGCCAAGGTCGGCGCCGTCCGCCGACCGGACCGTCATGTGCGGGCGCGGGATGCCCCGGTCGAGTGACTCCAGACCCCGGAGCAACCGCGCCGGGCCGGCCTCCTTCTCGGCGACCAGGGCGGCCCGGCCCCAGAACTCCGGCTTCTTCCAGCCGACCGCCCAGCCGCTGCGGGCCTGCACCGGCGTGATGGACAGCGACAGGTCGTGGCCGTGCAGGGGGTAGCCCATCTCGGTGCGAAGGGTGTCGCGGGAGCCGAGGCCGCACGGCCGGGCGCCGAGGTCCCGGCCGGCGTCGAGCAACGCGTCCCATAGCTCGCCGGCGGACGCCGCGGCCGGGAGCAGTTCATAGCCGTGCTCGCCGGTGTAGCCGGTGCGGCAGACCACGACATCGTCGCCCCGCCACGACGTCACCGTGAAGCTCATGTACTCACCCGACGAGGGCAGGTCGAGACGCCCGAGCAGGTCGGCCGAACGCGGGCCCTGGACGGCAAGGACGCCGTAGTCCTCGTGCCGGTCGTGCACCTGGACGCCGTCCGGTGCCGCGGCGGCGAGGCGGCGGGCGACCTCGGCGGTGTTCGCGGCGTTCGGCACCAGGAACACGTCGTCGGCGCCGTGGAGGTAGGCGATCAGGTCGTCCACGACGCCGCCGGACGCTTCGTCGCAGCACATCGTGTACTGCGCCTGGCCGGCCGAGATCCGGTCGAGGTCGTTGGTCAGGGCCTGGTTGACGAAGGCGGCGGCGCCCGGACCGCGCACGGTGGCCTTGCCCAGATGCGAGACGTCGAAGACGCCGACGGCCGCACGTACGGCCGTGTGTTCCTTGATCACCCCGCCGCCGGGGTACTCGATCGGCATCTCCCACCCGCCGAAGTCCGCCATCTTGGCGCCCAGCGCCCTGTGGCGGTCGTCCACCGGTGATCGGCGAAGGTCGGTCATGGTCAGCGACGCTACCGCCCTGAGGCGAGTGCGGAGCGAGTTGACAGGCAGCCGAGTGAGCATCGAGCGCGCGGCGAGAGAGCTAGCATGCGGTCATGCCAACTCTTGCCTTGACAGACACCGTCGCCGGCAAGTCCCGGGCGGCCGCGCTCGTGATCGGCATCGCCAAAGGTGAGGACGGCCCGGTCCTCGCGACCGGCGCGGAGAGCCTCGACGAGGCCATGGGCGGGAAACTGCTTCCCGCGCTGATCGCCGTCGGTGCCACCGGCAAGGAGGGCGAGGTCACCAAGCTGGCCACGCTGGGCACCGCGGGTGTCCCGGTCGTGGTAGCCGCCGGGCTCGGCAAGGCCGACGAGGACGGCCGCTTCCGCACCGAGTCGGTACGCCGCGCGGCGGGTGCGGCCACCCGGGCGCTGAGCGGCACGCCGACCGTGGCCAGCACGCTCGGCCTGGTCAACGGTGACGACGAGGCGACGGTACGGGCGGCGGGTGAGGGAGCACTGCTCGGCGCCTACGACTTCACCCGCTACCGCGCGCTGTCCCAGAACGGCCGGAAGGCCCCGGTCGCAAAGGTCACCCTGGTCGTCGGCAAGTCGCGCGACCGGCTGACCAGGGCCGCCGTCGCCCGCAGCACGGCACTGGCGGCGGCCGCCGACCTCGCCCGCGACCTGGTGAACACTCCACCCAACGACCTGCACCCGGTGGAGCTCGCGGCCGCGGCCCGCGACGCCGCCAAGGCCGCCGGCGTGCGCTATGCGGTCCTCGACGAGAAGGCGCTGGCCAAGGGCGGCTTCGGCGGCATCCTGGCCGTGGGCAACGGCTCGGCCAACCCGCCGCGACTGGTCCTCCTGTCCTATCGCGGTGCCAAGGCCAAGACGTCGATCGGGTTGGTGGGCAAGGGCATCACCTTCGACACCGGTGGCATCTCGATCAAGCCGTCCACCGGGATGAACCTGATGAAGTCCGACATGGCCGGGGCCGCCGCGGTGGTGGCGGCGGTGTGCGCGGCGGCCGATCTCGGGCTCGCGCTCGACATCGACGCCTGGGTGCCGATGGCCGAGAACATGCCCGGTGGCAATGCCTACCGCCCGGGCGATGTCGTGACGATGTACGGCGGACGCACCGTCGAGGTGCTCAACACCGATGCCGAGGGCCGGATGATCCTCGCCGACGCCCTGGTCCGCGCGGCGGAGGACAAGCCCGCCTACCTGGTGGAGACCTCGACCCTGACCGCCGCCCAGGTGGTCGCCCTGGGCCACCGGGTGTCCGCGGTCATGGGCGACGAGGCTTTGAGCCGCCGGGTCGAGGCGGCCGGTGAGCGCAGCGGAGAGCCGATGTGGGCCATGCCGCTCCCCGAGGAGGTCCGTAGCGGCATCGACTCCCCCATCGCCGACATCTCGCAGATCAACGCGATGTGGGACCGCGGCGCCGGCATGCTGGTGGCCGGGACCTTCCTCGCGGAGTTCGTGCCCGACGGGTTGCCCTTCGCCCACATCGACATCGCGGGTCCTTCGTACAACTCCTTCGCGCCGTACGGCTACACCCCCCAGGGCGGCACCGGCGTGCCGGTCCGCACCCTCGTCGAGCTCATGGAGGACCTCGCCGCCAACGGCTGAGGCCTACCTCGGCTCCTCGAGCCCCGGCGCACGCGTCTGGCCCGCGGCCTTGCGGCGCGCGGTCCATTCCCGCATCCGGCTCGGATAGCCGGTCGCGGCGACGTCGTAGACCGGGATCCCGACCGAGTTGCCGAAGTCCCGGGCGACCTGCTCACTGGGGACCCGCCGGCGGGTCCACTCGCCGTCGGCCGCGACCAGGGCAATGGTCATCTCGGTCACGTGAGTACGCGGCTCGATGTAGGCCTCCACACCGCGGCGGGAGCGGGCGAACGCCTCGAGGTGCTCGCGGTCGGCCGGGGTGGCGCCGCGCAGGGTGCCGGCGGGCTTACCGCGGCGCCGTCGGAACAGTCCCACCGTCGCACCTCCTCGCTGGGCCAACGTCACTCAGTGTGGCGCAGGTTCCCGCCTGAGGGCGGCAAACCAGCACGTGCACGAACTCCTGGGAGTCCTCATGGCGGGACACAGTAGCGGCCCGCGGGAAGGCACCCTCGCGCCCTGACGTCGCGGGGTCATTCCCGGGAGTGAAAGGATGCGCCGGACACCCCTGCCGTCACCTCAGGAGCACTCGTGGTTCAGCCCCAGACCGTCGACCTCGTCATCCTCGGCGGCGGTAGCGGTGGGTACGCCTGCGCCCTGCGCGCCGCCGAGCTCGGCAAGTCCGTCGTGCTCGTAGAGAAGAGCAAAGTCGGCGGCACCTGCCTGCATATGGGATGTATTCCGACCAAGGCGCTGCTGCACGCCGCCGAGGTCGCCGATCTCGCCCGGGACAGCGAGCAGTTCGGCGTCAAGGCAACCTTCGAAGGCATCGACATGACGGCGGTCAATGCGTACAAGGAAGGCGTCGTCAGCCGTCTCTACAAGGGCCTGCAGGGCCTGGTCAGGAGCCGGGGCATCACCGTCGTCGAGGCGACCGGCCGGCTCGTCTCGCCGACGGCCGTCGAGGCCGACGGGCAGCGCTACGAGGCTGCCCACGTCGTGCTCGCCACAGGATCGGAGCCCCGGTCGCTGCCCGGCCTGGACCTCGACGGCAAGCAGGTCATCTCCAGCGACGACGCCCTGCGCCTGGACCGGGTTCCCCGCTCGGCCGTGATCCTCGGCGGTGGCGTGATCGGGGTGGAGTTCGCCAGCGTGTGGCGGTCCTTCGGCGCGGACGTCACGATCGTCGAGGCGCTGCCCCACCTGCTTCCGCTCGAGGACGAGAACAGCTCCAAGCTGCTGGAGCGGGCCTTCCGCCGGCGCGGCATCGGATACGAGCTGGGCACCCGGTTCAGCGGCGTGGAGCGGGCCGAGGACCGGGTCCGGGTGAGCATCGAGTCCGGGAAGCAGATCGAGGCCGAGCTACTGCTCGTCGCGGTCGGCCGCGGGCCGGTGTCGGCGGGCCTGGGCTACGAGGAGGCCGGCGTCACGATGGAGCGCGGCTTCGTGCAGACCAACGACGTCTGCCAGACCGGCGTGCCGACCATCTCGGCCGTCGGCGACCTCATCCCCACGCTGCAGCTAGCACATGTCGGCTTCGCCGAGGGCATCCTGGTCGCCGAGCGGGTGGCCGGCCTGCGGGTCGCCCCGATCAACTACGACGGCGTCCCGCGGATCACCTACTCCGAGCCCGAGGTGGCCTCGGTCGGCGTAACCGAGGAACAGGCCAAGCAGCGCTACGGTGATGACAAGGTGACCAGCCTGGTCTACGACCTGGCCGGCAACGGCAAGAGTCAGATCCTCAAGACGGCAGGTGCCGTCAAACTGGTAGCCGAGAAGGACGGGCCGGTGCTCGGGGTGCACATGGTCGGCAGCCGGGTCGGGGAGCTGCTGGCCGAGGCGCAGCTGATCTACAACTGGGAAGCGCTGCCCAGTGAGGTGGCTCAGCTGATCCACCCGCATCCCACCCAGTCCGAAGCGGTCGGCGAGGCCCACCTCGCGCTGGCCGGCAAGCCGTTGCACACGCACGGCTGAACTTCCCGAGACGAACAACAAGGGGTTGCCCGCTATGTCGGTCTCCGTCACGATGCCACGCCTGGGCGAGAGCGTGTCCGAAGGCACGGTTACCCGCTGGCTGAAGAACGAAGGTGACCGCGTCGAAGCCGACGAGCCGCTGCTTGAGGTATCCACCGACAAGGTGGACACCGA